>NZ_JBDJAV010000010.1:0-222856 GCF_039649625.1 Plantactinospora sp. ZYX-F-223
GACACGCACGCGCCGGGCGGGCCGACCCCAGCAGGATCGGCCCACCCGGCGCTCATGTCGTCCAGCCGCTTACGCCCCGTTTTCTTCGGCTTCCGGGCCGAACCGCCACTTCCACTCCAAGCGATGTGCCCCGAATGGCTGTCGGCTGCCCTTACCGGCCGGCAGCAGCCGAATCTCCGCCACGGTACGGATGATCTCCCGCTTCACCGCGACCTCGTCGCCCAACTCGGCCCACTTCCGCGTCGCGTGCTCACCGAGCATCCCGCGCAGAACCGGCGGGATACCCGCCTCCTTTGCCTGTTCCTCATGCTCGGCGATCTTCGCCGTCAAGCCCTTCTCTGTGCGGGCGAACGAGATCGCCGTGACCTCGCCACTCTCGGCGAGCCTGCGCCACTCCTCCAACTCGGCCCGCAGCCGTGCCGCCTCGGCCCGAGCGTGCGCCACCTGTTCGTCTCCACCGGACAGGGCCGACAGCATCTCGCCAGTCTCCGGCAGGGACAGCCAGGCCACCACGGTCCGCTGCACGTACTCGTCGAGAAACTCCGACTTGACGGCGGCGCACCGTTTACGGAGGCAGGAGTACAACCGTCCTTCCCGGCTTCGGTGGTTCCCGTGACTGGACGCGATCGGCCCGTCGCACACCCCGCAGCGGACGATGTAGGACAGCAAATGGACGGCCCGTCCTGCGCGGGTCGTCGTCCGGGACGGGTCCTCCAGCAGGCGGACGCACGCCCAGTACGTGTCCTCGTCCACCAGCGCCGGCCAGATACCGTCCCCGATCACCTCACCGCGGAACACCCGCTTGCCGATGTAGACGGGGTTCAACACCTGCTTACGGATCATCGCCCGCCGCCACGTCGACCCTCGCGGCGACGGGATGCCCCGGCCGTTCAACTCGTTCTCGACCGTGATCAGCGGAACTCCTCTGGCCACCTTGGCGAAGCTGTCCCGGACGATCCCGGCGTTGCTGTACTCGGTCACCGTCCCGTCCGCCGCCACCGCCTTGCGGATCTCGGTGTCCGGCTCCTGCCGCAGCAACGCCTTCGTCCGCTGGTCGTAGACCCGCCGGTAACCATAGGTCAGCCTTCCGTGTGGACGCCCCGCCTCGGCCGCGCCGACGATGCCGCGCAACACGTTGTCGCGGATCGAGTCGGCCAGCCACTCCGCCTGCACGGCCTGGAAGCCGAGCATCATCCGGTCGTTCTTGTCCCGCAGGTCGAACAGCACCCCGCCGACAAGCCAGAAGTACAGGCCGACCTCGGTGCACATGTCCCGGATCTTCACGTACACCGCGAGGTCGCGCTCCTTGCGGGAGATCTCCCAGATCACCAGCACGTCACCCTTGCCGGCGCGGATCTGCTCGATCAGCAACTCGAACTCGGGCCGCTCCTTCCTCGCGTGCCGGCTGGCCGACCGGTCGTTGTCAGTGAACGACCCAGCGTCCGCCCAACCCCGCTTCGTGATCTCCGCGAGGTTCAGCTTGCCCTGATCGCCGACGCTCTTGCCCTGTTCCTGCCTGTCCTGGCTGGCCCGCTGATACCGCAGCGCCCGCACGTCAGCGCCACCGGCCAACAGGGCGTCCTTGTTGGCGAAGCGAACCCGGTTTCCGGCCCGCGATCCCCGCCGTATCATCGGAGCGTCCCTCCCATCGATGCCCTGACCTGGTAACACATCGACGTTAGCATCTAACGACACTTAGGAGAACTCAAGCAGCACGTCGTCTCCTGACCCGGACCCGGCCGGCCGAATCACCCCTGGCGGGCGGCGGTCGGCGGGATTGACAGGGCAGGAGCGCAAGGACCGACCGGGCGGCAGGACCGCTCCGGAAGGGATGGACGCCGAGCGCGAGGCAGGACCGAGCGGACGGCGGGGGTGGAGAGCCCGGGAACCACACAATGGTTTCCGGGCTCTCGTCTACATGCTGCGAAGACTGCTCGTGACGCTGGCCCTGGTGGCCTCGACGGTGCCGCTGCTCGGCTGTGCCGAGGAGGGCCCGGGCACCGCCGGCCCGACCGTCGCGCCGCCGTCGCCCGGGACCGGCGCGGGATCGGTGCCCGCGACCGGAGCCGCCACCGAGCCGGCCGCCACCTGCACGGACGGGGCGGGCTCGCCGGACGACCCGCTCGAGGTGCGGGGCGTGGCGGACGCTGGGAACTCGTTCTGGGGGCTGCTCTTCCCGCGCGGCGGCCCGGGCCTGCGCACCGGACGGGACGAGAAGATCGTCTGGCGGATGACCGGATCCGGCACCTTCAGCATCCAGGCCACCGGCCCGGGCGGGGCCACCATCGAACCGGTCTGGGGACCCACCGGGCACAGCGGAAGCACCTGGACCAGACCCGGTGACGAGTGGGGTACCGGCTGGAACTTCCCGGTCGCCGGCTGCTGGACCGTACGGGCCAGCCGGTCCGGCGGCGCGACCGGCAGCGCGCTGCTCCGGGTCGGCTGACCGGCGCGACGAACGGCACCCTCGCCGCCCGGCTGGCCGCGCGGGGACCGGTGCGGGAGATTCCCGGTGCGGTTCGGTTGGCGCGAACCGGCGCGGGTCCCCGGCGGTCCGGGGTGCCGAGGGGGCACCGCCGGTCGCCGGGGAGTCCCGCACCGGCCGCATGGCGGATCGGTGACGAGGATCAGTGGAAGAAGTGCCGGGTGCCGGTGAAGTACATGGTGATCCCGGCCGCCGAGGCCGCCGCGACGACCTCCTCGTCGCGTACCGAGCCGCCGGGCTGGACGACCGCCCGGACCCCGGCGTCGATCAGCACCTGGAGCCCGTCCGGGAACGGGAAGAACGCGTCCGAGGCGGCGACCGCGCCCCGGGCCCGTTCAGCACCGGCCCGGGAGACCGCCAGGTGCGCCGAGTCGACCCGGTTGACCTGTCCCATCCCCACCCCGACGGTCGCGCCCTCGGTGGCGAGCAGGATCGCGTTGCTCTTCACCGCCCGGACGGCCCGCCAGGCGAAGGCGAGGTCGGCCAGGGTCGCCGGGTCGGCGGGCTCGCCGGTGACCAGCCGCCAGCCGGCCGGATCGTCGCCGGGCGCGTCCACCCGGTCGGCCATCTGCACCAGCGCGCCGCCGCTGACCGGGCGCCACTCCGCCGGGTACGGCGCCCAGGCGGGCGCCCGCAGCAGCCGGATGTTCTTCTTGCCGGAGAGCACGTCCACCGCACCCGGCTCGAAGTCGGGTGCCACCAGCACCTCGGTGAAGACCTCGGCGACCTGCTGCGCCATCTCGACCGAGACCGGCCGGTTGACCGCGATCACCCCGCCGAACGCGGAGACCGGGTCGCAGGCGTGCGCCCGGCGGTGTGCCTGCGCCACGTCGGCGCCGACCGCGATGCCGCACGGGTTGGCGTGCTTGATGATCGCCACCGCCGGCCGGTCGGCGAAGTCGTTCGCCGCCCGCCAGGCCGCGTCCGCGTCGACGTAGTTGTTGTAGGACATCTCCTTGCCGTGCAGCTGCTCGGCCTGGGCCAGTCCGGGCGGGGCCGCCGGGTCGACGTAGAGCACCGCCGCCTGGTGCGGGTTCTCGCCGTACCGCAGCGGCGTGGGCGCGGTCAGCACCTGACCGGCGAAGGCCGGCCACTCCTGCTCCGCCGGCCCGGTACGCACCGCGAACCAGTTCGCCACCGCCACGTCGTACTCGGCGATGTCGGCGAAGGCGCGGGCCGCGAGCTGCTGGCGCTGCCCGGCGCTGAAACCGCCGTCGGCCAGGGCGGCCAGCACCGACGGGTACGCCGACACCGACGTCACCACCGCCACCGAGGCGTGGTTCTTGGCGGCCGCCCGGACCATCGCCGGCCCACCGATGTCGATCTGCTCGACGCACTCGTCGAAGTCCGCACCGGAGGCGACCGTCTCGGTGAACGGGTAGAGGTTCGACACCAGCAGGTCGAACGGGGCGATGCCCAGCTCGCCAAGCTGCGCCGCGTGCCGCTGGCGCCGCAGGTCGGCCAGGAGCCCGGCGTGCACCTTCGGGTGCAGCGTCTTGACCCGGCCGTCGAGCACCTCGGGGAACCCGGTCAGCGACTCGACCGGGGTGACCGGTATCCCGGCCCCCTCGATGGTCGCCGCCGTGCTGCCGGTGGAGACGATCTCGACTCCGGCGCCGTGCAGCGCCCGGGCCAGCTCCACCAGGCCGGTCTTGTCGTAGACGCTGACCAGCGCGCGCCTGATCGGCCGCCGGCCGTCCGGGCCGGAACTCGTGTCGCTCACTCCGATCGTGACCTTCCTTCCAGTGATCGTCCAACCCTCCCGGAGCAGCCGGCCGACCTGCGTGACGAGCTGCCGGCGCTCGGCCACCTTGATCCGCTCGGTGAGGGTCTCCTCGTCGTCGTCGTCGAGTACCGGCACCGCCACCTGGGCGACGATCGGCCCGGTGTCGACACCGGCGTCGACGAAGAACAGGGTGGCCCCGGCGAGTTTGACTCCGTAGCCGAGGGCGTCGCGCGGGCCGTGCATGCCGGGAAAGGCGGGCAGCAGCGAGTTGTGCGTGTTGACGTACCGGTCGCCGAAGGCCGCCAGGAAGTGCGGGCCGACCAGCTTGAGGAAGCCGGCCGAGACGACCAGGTCGGGCTCGTACCCGGCGACGTGCGCGGTGAGCGCGCGGTCCCAGTCCTCCCGCGTCGGGTACGCCTTGACCGGGGCGACGAAGGTGGGTACCCCGGCCGCGGCGGCCCGGTCGAGCCCGGTGATGCCGTCCCGGTCGGCGCCGACGGCGACCACCCGGGCGCCGTAGGCCGGGTCGGCACCGGCGTCGAGCAGGGCCTGGAGGTTGCTCCCGGAGCCGGAGACGAGGACGACGATGCGGGCTGCCGACGCGGGCTCAGTCACCCCAGCACCCTATCGGGCAGGTCAGGTCGGCTTCCCGGCGGCGCGACCCGAGCACGTCGCCGAGGGAGCGGCGTCGATCACGATCGGCATGTCGGGCAGCGAGCGGGCCACCAAAGTGGCGCTGATTAGGTACGCTGCCGGACGCTCGGGGCAGTGACCTGCCCCAGGAGATACCCCCTCGGTAATTCCATACATGCGCTGAGTGCAGGCCAAGGAGCCCAACACACATGCAACCCGGTTACCCCTCACACCCGCCGCAAGAGATCAACAACAACATGACGATGTCCATCGTCGCGATCTTCCTGTTCTGGCCGCTGGCCATCCCGGCCATCATCAACGCCTCCAAGGTGAACCCGCTGCTCCAGCAGGGCAACTACCCGGCGGCCCAGGCCGCCGCGGCGGAGTCCCGCAAGTGGTCGAAGCTGGCCCTGATCATCGGCATTTGCATCTGGGCGGTCTCGCTGATCTGCTGCGTCATCAGCTTCGTCATCAGCGCCAACTCGGCGTCGAGCATCTAGTCTGAGAGACCTGCCAAAGGAGTCTTGTCATGCAGCCCGGCTACCCAGGCCAGGACCCGTACGGGCAGCAGCCGTCGGATCCGAACGCACCACAGCAGCAGGATCCGTACGCGCAGCCGCCGCAGCCGACGTCGGGCCAGCCGTACGGGCAACCCACGTCGGGCCAGCCGTACGGGCAACCGACCCCGGGCCAGCCGTACGGGCAACCGACCCCGGGCCACCCGTACGGGGGGCAGCCGACGTCGGGCCAGCCGTACGGGCAGCCCACGTCGGGCCAGCCGTACGGGCAACCGACTCCGGGGCAGCCGTACGGACAGCCGCAGTACCAGGACGCGCAGCAGCCATACCAGGACCCGTACGGTCAGCAGCAGCCGATGCCGGGCCAGCCCTACGGTGCGGCACCCGGTTACCAGACCGGTGGGTACGCACCGGCCGGCGGGCAGAACAACACCCTCGGCCTGGTCGCGATGATCGTCGGCATCGTCTCGATTCCGGCGGCCTGCTGTGCCGCGCTCGGCATCATCGCGGGCATCGCCGGCATCGTGCTCGGCTTCCTCGGCCGGGGCAAGGCCAGCCGGGGTGAGGCCAGCAACGGGGGTCAGGCCCTGGCCGGTCTGATCTGCGGTGCCGTCGGCCTGCTCCTCGGGGTGCTCAACGCGATCCTCGGGGCCGTGCTGGGCGCCAACGGTTTCACCTACACCCCGTGACGACCGCCCGGGCGGCGTACGGCCGGCCGGAGTCGTGACAGCAGCGTTGGGGCGCCCCGGAGTTTCCGGGGCGCCCCAAGCACGTTCGGGACTGCCCGGTCAGCCTCGGGCCACGGCCCGGGTCGCGGCGGCGCCGATCAGGGTGCCGACCAGCACCACCACGGTCGCCCCGGCGGCGACCTGCCAGTAGGCCGGTCCCACCTCGGCGAGCCGGCCGCCGCCGAGCGGGCCACCGGAGAGCAGGGCCGCCGCGCCGAGTACCACCCCGGCGACCGGGCCGCCGACCGCGGCCGCGCCGAGCAGCGCGGCCCAGCCGGGCGGTGGCGCGTTCCGCTCGGCCGCGGAACGAGTCCGGCGGCGCGCGAGCAGCCAGCCCGCGGCCATGCCGGCCAGCACCGGCACGGCGAGCACGGCGCCACCGATCCCGCCGAGCGGCCCCTGCGGCAGCCCGGCCAGCAGGGGTACGGCCGGCAGCGCTCCAATGGAGACCTCGGAGGTCCGGACCACCGTGTCGGTGCCGACCGCGAAACCCGGCCCGAGGAGATAGCTGGCGGCCCAGACCGCGGCGTTCGGCGCGTAGCCGAGGCTGATCAGGGTGATGCCCGCCTGGCCCGGCACACCGGTGCGATAGGCCCCGATCATGTCGCCGGCCTCGCCGCCACCGGTCGCCACCGCCAGCCCGGCCGCCCCGGCCCCGGCCCCGAGCAGCAGCAGCGCGGCGACCACCCCGGTGCGCAGCCCGTCCCGGAGCACCAGCGGAGTACGCCGGGCCACCGCCACCAGCACACCGCTGGCCCGGGCCGCACCGAACAGCGCGGCGAGGGTGCCGAAGCCGGTCAGCGTCACCCCGGCCCGTACCGGGTCGGCGGTCGGCCCGGCACCGCCGAGCACTAGCGCGGCCAGAGCGCCGAGTACCCCGTACCCGACGCCGACCGCCAGCGCGACGGCGAGTGCGCGGCCGGCTGTCGGCCGTTCCCGGACCCGGACCGCCCGGCTGACGTGCACGCCGGCCCGGTTCAGCCGCCAGGCCGCCAGCATGGCGAGGGCGAGCGGCGGCAGGCCGAACGGCCCGGCATCGGTGTGCAGCGGTACGCCGTGCCCGAGCAGCCATCCGGCCAGGCCCAGCCGGGCGGCGCCGACCACCTCGCCGCTGCCCTCGGCGAACCGGGCCGCCCCCAGCACCACGGCGACCGGCAGATAACCGACCAGGGCCGCCCAGCCGGCGGCGACCGCCGCCGCGACCGCCAGCGGAGCCCGGCCAGGACGTCCCGCCCTGCCCGGCCTCGGCCGGGGCACCCGGCGCTCCCCGGCCGGCCTGCTCCGGCGCGGCTCCCGGCCGTCCGCCGGCCCCGGCCGTCCGGTCGGTTGCGCGGCACCGACCGGCTCGACCGGCGCGGTCTCCGGCGGCGTCGGCCGGCGCGGCCGGTCAGGAACGGTGGGTGGTGGCATCAGCGCCTACTCTGGCACGGCAGCGGGTCGGCCGGTTCACGGCACCACCGTACGGATGACCGGAGCCCCCGCGATACCCGATTCGTCCGGCCCGGCTCCGGTCTCCGGCCGACCTCCCGGGACCGGAGGCGGAACCGGGGTGGCCGGCGCACGCCGACCACCCCGGAAAACACGTCGACCGCTCAGTTGCCGGACATCAGCTCCCGCATCAGCCGCGCGGTCTCGCTCGGCGTCTTGCCGACCTTGACTCCGACCGCCTCCAGGGCGGCCTTCTTCGCGTCGGCGGTGCCGGCCGAACCGGAGATGATGGCCCCGGCGTGCCCCATGGTCTTGCCGGGCGGGGCGGTGAAGCCGGCGATGTAGCCCACCACCGGCTTGGTGACGTTGGCCTTGATGAACTCGGCCGCCCGCTCCTCGGCGTCACCGCCGATCTCGCCGATCATCACGATGGCGTCGGTCTCCGGGTCTGCCTGGAACGCCGCGAGCGCGTCGATGTGGGTGGTGCCGATGATCGGGTCACCGCCGATGCCGACGCAGGTGGAGAAGCCGATGTCGCGCAGCTCGTACATCATCTGGTAGGTCAGCGTCCCGCTCTTGCTGACCAGGCCGATCCGGCCCGTGCCGGTGATGTCGGCCGGGATGATGCCGGCGTTGGCGGCGCCCGGCGAGGCGATGCCGGGGCAGTTCGGCCCGATGATCCGGGTCCGCTCTCCCTGCGCCAGGTTGTAGGCCCAGAACGCGGCGGTGTCGTGCACCGGTACGCCCTCGGTGATCACCACGGCGAGCGGGATGCCGGCGTCGATCGCCTCGACCACGGCGCCCCGGGTGAACTGCGGCGGTACGAAGATGACGCTCACGTCCGCACCGGTGGCCGCCATCGCCTCGGCGACGTTCGCGAAGACCGGCAGCTCGACCGTGTCGAAGGCGACCTTCTGGCCGGCCTTGCGCGGGTTGACCCCACCCACCACGTTGGTGCCGGCGGCCAGCATCCGCCGGGTGTGCTTCATCCCCTCGGAGCCGGTCATCCCCTGTACGACGACCTTGGACTCCTTGGTCAGCCAGATTGCCATCTCAGACCCCCGCAGCCGCGAGCTCGGCGGCCCGCTGGGCCGCGCCATCCATAGTGTCCACCCGCTGCACCAGCGGGTTGGCGGCGCCGTCGAGGATGGCCCGCCCGGCCTCCGCGTTGTTGCCGTCGAGGCGTACCACGAGGGGCTTGTCGACCGTCTCGCCGCGCTCGGCGAGCAGGGCCAGCGCCTGGATGATGCCGTTGGCGACCTCGTCGCAGGCGGTGATGCCGCCGAAGACGTTGACGAAGACGCTGCGCACCGACGGGTCGGAGAGTACGATCTCCAGCCCGTTCGCCATCACCGCGGCGCTGGCGCCACCGCCGATGTCGAGGAAGTTCGCCGGCTTGACCCCGCCGTACGACTCGCCCGCGTACGCCACCACGTCGAGGGTGGACATGACCAGGCCGGCGCCGTTGCCGATGATGCCGACCTCGCCGTCCAGCTTGACGTAGTTGAGATCCTTCGCCTTGGCCCGCTGCTCCAGCGGGTCCACGGCGGCCTGGTCGACCAGCGCCTCGTGGTCGGGGTGCCGGAAGCCGGCGTTCTCGTCGAGCGAGACCTTCGCGTCGAGGCAGAGCACCGTGCCGTCGGCCGTCCGGGCCAGCGGGTTCACCTCGACCAGGGTGGCGTCCTCGGCCACGAACGCCTGCCAGAGGCGTACGGCGATCGGCACGATCTGGTCGGTCAGCTCGGCCGGGAAGCCGGCCGCCTCCACGATTTCCCGCGCCTTGGTCTCGTCCACCCCGACGTTCGCGTCGATCGCCACCTTCGCGACCCGCTCCGGCGTCTCGGCGGCCACCTGCTCGATGTCCATCCCGCCGGCCACGCTGGCGATGCAGAGGAAGGTGCGGTTCGCGCGGTCGAGCAGGTAGGAGAAGTAGTACTCCTCGGCGATGTCCGCGGTCACCGTCAGCATGACCTTGTTGACCGTGTGGCCCTTGATGTCCATGCCGAGGATGTCGGTGGCCCGGGCCACCGCCTCGTCCGGCCCCTCGGCGAGCTTGACGCCGCCCGCCTTGCCCCGGCCGCCGACCTTCACCTGAGCCTTGACGACCACCCGGCCGCCGAGGCGCTCGGCGATCGCGCGGGCCTCCTCAGGGGTCGTCGCGACACCGCCGGCCAGCACGGGCAGCCCGTGCCGCTCGAACAGCTCACGCCCCTGGTATTCGTACAGGTCCACGATTGCGCGTCCCGTCCCGTCTCCGCGGCGCGCCGTCGCACCGCCGCCAGCGTGTGAATGAGTTGGGCCTGCTGTACGCACGAACAGGCCATCGGCCGCAGCCTAGCGAGGTGAGCACGCCGGGCATCCACGTGGGTGCTCGGTGTGCGGTAACGCACAGCAGGCCGGCCGCTGTCGCGCTCGCCGGCCGGCGGTGGCCGGGGAAAAGATTTCCGGGGGCGGCGTAACCCGGCGTAAGGGACGTCGTTGAGTCTGATGTCGGAGCGCTGGGGGAAGCGCGATGACGAAGACGGCCGATGCCCTGTCGGTCGAGGGGTGGCGGCGGGGCATCGCGCATAGAGGGGCCGGACGTGTGAGGGGTGCGTCCGGCCTCTCCCCCATTTCCGTGCAGGGTGCGCCCCGGAGCCGTCCGACCGCCTGGCTACGGCGGGTCGTGGCGGTCAGCCGACGACCGGTTGGCCCACGTTGTTCCGGACCCACTCCACGATCGAGCCGGTGGTGGCACCCGGGGTGAAGATCCTGGCCACGCCGAGCCGCTCCAGCTCCGGGATGTCCGCGTCCGGGATGATCCCGCCGCCGAACACGACCAGGTCCGTCACGTCCCGCTCGGCGAGCAGTTCCAGCACCCGGCGGAACAGCGTCATGTGCGCCCCGGAGAGTACGGAGAGGCCGATCGCGTCGGCGTCCTCCTGGATCGCCGTCTCGACGATCTGCTCGGGCGTCTGGTGCAGGCCGGTGTAGATGACCTCCATGCCGGCGTCCCGCAGGGCCCGGGCGACCACCTTCGCCCCCCGGTCGTGCCCGTCCAGGCCAGGCTTGGCGACGACCACCCGGATCCGAGAACTCATCAGCGCGACACCTCTCCTGGACACCCGACCAGAGTTACCTTAACGAACGGTAACCCGGCCGCCGGCTCCCCGGGAACTCCCCCGGACGACGGGCCCCGGAAGCGGGCGGCGCGACGGTCGTCCGGCGTGCCCCGGCCGACACGCCGCCCCGACCCGGGAACCCCGTCCGGCCATACCCCTAGGGGGTTCTCGGAGGAGGCTCCGACCTGAGTCGGGTCGATGACGCCCTGCTGCAATCAACGTAACGGAGCGCTACTAACGAGGCCGATCGCAAAAGGTTACGAGATATGGCATTCCATGACGCACAACCGCACAGCGCACCGGCAATATGGCGCTGCGACTTGTGGCGCGCCTAGGGGTTGGCTACCGTGGCCCACGGTTGTCATCAGGTCCATGACCGGGCGACAACGCGGTCAACCGGAGTTCACCTCGATCGTCGAACATCGGTCACGGTCGCAACACTGACCCGACAACGGAGGGTGTGCGTGCGCCAGCGCCTGTCGTCTGAGCCCGATCGCTATCGAGGGCGACGCCGCGTCCCCACACCTCCGCGCAGCCGCTACGCCGCTGTTGTCACCACCGCGTTCGTCGGAGCCGGTGTCGTCGCGCTCGGCGCGGGAGCCCTGCCCGACGCCAAGGCGGTCAGCCCCTCCGCGCTGGCCGACCTGGAAAAGGCCGCCGCCACCAGCGAGGACCTGAGCGCGCGGGCCGCCGACGCCCAGCAGGGCGCCGCGTCCCGGGACGACGACCGGGCCGACGGGCTCGCCTCCACCCTGGCCGCCGCCCCCGACGTCTGGCGGCTTCCGCTCGACAACTACAGCTTCACCTCGCCGTACGGGATGAAGTGGAACAAGCTGCACGCCGGCATCGACCTGGCCGCTCCCGAGGGAACCCCGTACAGCGCGGTGCACGCGGGGACGGTGACCAAGGCCGGCTGGTTCGGCGGGTACGGCTACTGCGTGATCGTCCAGCACTCCGACGGCACCGAGTCCATCTACGGGCACTCGTCGCAGCTACTGGTCAGCGAGGGGCAGGAGGTCAAGGCCGGCGACCAGCTCGGCCTGGTCGGCAACACCGGCCACTCCTACGGCTCGCACCTGCACCTTGAGCTGCATGTCAACGGCAAGCCGACCGACCCGATCCCCTACCTACGGGACCGGGGAGTGGACATCCAGCTACAAGTCGACGATCTGTACACCGACGTAGCCGCCTCCTGACTCCGCGTCACGCCGCTTTACCGCCCGATCGAAACCGGTCGGGCGGTTTTCGTTGTGCCCGACGCCCGACGAAGTTTCCTCCGCCACACCGCGCACTGTGGCAGATCACACAGTCCCAGCGGTCGAGATAGCGGCTATCAAGGTCGATTTCCGGCATAACCGTGTCGCCGCCGTCCGGCCGTCGCCGGTGACCGGCAGCCCCGTGCCGGCGTGGCACCGCCGCGCCCACCACCATTTCCGGGTCCACGCCCCACGCAGAAAGGGACCCGTCGTGCCGGAGACCGATCCGCACCAGCCCGAGACGGCCGAGCACCAGGCCGCCGAGCCCAGCACGAGCCGGCGTACCGGACGGTCCGGCGTCGCCCGGCACCGGACTGGCGGCCGGCGCCGGTACCTCGTACCCGGGCTGGTCGCACTGCTCGGCCTCGGCGTGGCCGGCGCGGTGACGGCGGTGGCCGTCGGCGACGACCGGCCGACCGGCCGGATCTCGGTGGCCGCGGAGGAATCGGCCCGGGCCGCCGCCGCGCAGCGTGCCGACCGGGCCGTGCGGGAGACCGCCAGCCCGACGACCTCCCCGGCCCCGACCGCGACGCCCACGCCGAGCGCCGCCGCGTCCACCCGGCCGCCGACCCCGAGCCGGAGCAGCGCGTCCGCCAAGGCGGCCAGCCCGACCGCGAGCCGGAAGGCACCCGCCTGGGTCGACCCGATGCCCGGCGCCAGCGTCACCTCCTGCTACGGGATGCGCTGGGGAACGATGCACGCCGGCATCGACCTGGCGATGCCGGCGGACACCCCGATCCGGGCCGCCGGGGCCGGCACGGTGGTCGACGCCGGCTGGGCCTTCGCCGGGTACGGCATCTCGGTGGTCGTCGACCACGGCAACGGCTGGCTCACCCACTACGCCCACCAGAGCCGGACCGTGGTCAGCGTCGGGCAGCGGGTCAAGCCCGGCCAGGTGATCGGGTACGAGGGTGCCACCGGCGACGCCACCGGGCCGCACCTGCACTTCGAGGTGCACAACGGGCTGTGGAACCAGGTCGACCCGGCGCCGTGGATGCGGGCCCGTGGGGTGGACCTGGGCTGCTGAGCCGGGTCAGCGGTCGAGCGCGATGGCCCGCTTGGCCCGGTCGACCGACTCCTCGGCGGCCGGGCCACCCGGGTTCTCGGTGGCGAGTGCCTGGTTGAGCAGCACGAACGGGCGCATCCGCCGCTCGTACCGGCGCAGTGCCGCCGAGTGGTCACCGGCTGCGGAGCCCAGCTCGTCGGCGAGTACGTAGGCGCCGACCAGCGCCAGGCTGGTGCCCTGACCGGACAGGGGTGAGGGGCAGTAGCCGGCATCGCCGAGCAGGGTCACCCGGCCCCGCGTCCAGCTCTCCATCCGGACCTGTGCCATCGCGTCGAAGTAGAAGTCCGGCGCCCGCCACATCGCGTCCAGCAGGCGGGGGATCTCCCAGCGCAGTCCACCGAACCGGTCGGCGACCAGCCGGCGCTGCTGCTCGGTGTCGCGGAAGTCGTACTCGATCGGGGCGGACTCGAAGCCGAGGTTGACCCGGAGTTCGGTGTTGTCGCGTACCGGGTAGATGCCGCAGCCGGCCGACCCGTCCCGCATCCAGATCTGCCAGTGGTCCAGGTCGAGCAGGTTCTCGGCGGTGAAGATCGCCAGGTAGGTGCCGAGGTGTGTCACGTGGTCCGCCTCCGGGCCGAAGGCGAGCCGCCGTACCGTCGAGTGCAGGCCGTCGGCCCCGACCACCAGGTCGAAGGTGCGCGGCTCGGCCCGCTCGAAACGCACCCGCACCCCGTCGTCCTGCTGCGTCACCTCGGTGACCGAGTCACCGAAGAGGTATTCCACGTCGTCGCGGGTCCGGGCGTGGAGCAGGCCGGTGAGATCCTCGCGGAGCACCTCGATGTCGTCGCCGTCGAGCCGGCCACTGCTCAGGGCCACCTCGGTCGAGCGCATGACCTCGTTGCCGTCGCCGTCCAGCATCGACATGCCCCGGGTGCGGGTACGCACCTGGCGCAGCGCCGCCAGGATGCCCATCCGGTCGACCACGTCCAGCGCCACCCCGCGGACGTCGATCGCCTGGCCGCCCGGGCGGGGTGCCGGGGCACGCTCGACCACGGTCACCGCGAAGCCCCGCCGGCGCAGCCAGTACGCCAGCGTGGGTCCGGCGACGCTGGCACCGGAGATCAGAACACTGTCCATCTGCCCTCTCCTATCACCTCGTATCTGAAAACCAATGTACGGCGTACATTCAGTTCTGACAACGGGGAATGTGAATGCCTGTCCTAGTACAGGATCGCTGCATGGCGGGGTTTCGGCTAGCCTCTGTCCTAGTACAGAGAGACGGGAGGGTGGATGGTGGCGACGAGCGGTGAACCGCCGTACCTGCGGATCGTCGCGGAGATCCGGCGCCGGATCGCCGACGGTGAACTCCGGCCCGGCGACCGGGTGCCCTCGGTCCGGCAGCTCGCCCGTGACTGGAACGTGGCCCTCGCCACCGCCACCCGGGCACTGACCACGCTCAGCCAGCAGGGAGTGGTGCGGGCCCAGCCCCGGGTCGGCACGGTGGTCGCCGCCCCCGAGCCGGCACCGGCCCGGCCCCGGCGGCGCACCGAGTCGCCGGCACCCCGGCCCGCCGAGACCGAACTGACCCGGGAGCGGGTCGTCCGCGCCGCCCTCGACATCGCCGACACCGAAGGGCTGGAGGCGCTCTCGATGCGCGGGGTGGCGGCCCGGCTCGGCGTGGCGACCATGTCGCCGTACCGGTACGTGCACAGCAAGGAGGAACTCGTCCTGCTGATGGCCGACGCGGCGTACGGCGAGCGGGGCTATCCGGACCCCGCCCCCGAGGACTGGCGGGACCGGCTGGAGCTGGGCGCCCGTACGCTCTGGGCGCTGCACCGCCGGCATCCCTGGCTCGCCCAGCTCAGCCCGCTGACCCGGCCGCTGCCCCTGCCCAATCTGTTGGTGCACGGCGAGTGGGTGCTCGCCGCGCTGGACGGCCTCGGGCTCGACCCGAGCACCATGCTGGACCTGAACGTGCTGATCTACAGCTTCGTGCAGGGCCTCGCCGTGCACCTGGAGCGGGAGACCCAGGCCCGGGCCGCCACCGGCCTCTCCGAGGAGGAGTGGGTCACGCGCCAGGGGCCCGCGATGGACGCGCTGGCCGGCTCCGGCAACCACCCGAACTACGCGCGGCTGCTGGCGAGCTTCGCCCGGACCGGCTACGACCTCGACCTCGACCGGCTCTTCGAGACGGGGCTGCACGCCCTGCTCGACGGCTTCGCCACCCTCGTGGAAGAGCGGGCCGCCGGACCGCAGGCGGAGCGGGCGACCGGACCGCAGGCGGAGCGGACTGCCGGGTAGCAGCGGTCAGAGTTTGTCGATCGGGGCGTGCCGGAGCACCAGCCAGAGCGTCTGGTCGCCGAAGTCGATCTGGGCCCGGGCGCCCGGGCCGTGCCCCTCGACCGCCAGCACCCGGCCGAGGCCGTAACGCTGGTGGTTGACCCGGTCCCCGGCGGCGACCTTGGGCGGCTGCTTCAGCTCGCTCGCGGTGCTGAGCCGACTGCCGTCGATGCCGAGCCGCGAGGCGAGCTGGGCGGCCTTCGGCGTACCCCCGGAGAAGCCGCCGCCCCGGTAGGCGCCGGACCGGTCCTCGGCGCCGGACCGGCCACCCACGCCGCCACCGGTCCCGGACCAGGAGGTGTAGGCGGCCCCGGTGCGCTCCCAGCGGACCAGGTCGCCCGGCAACTCGTCGACGAACCGGGACGGCGGGTTGTAGGACGGCTGCCCCCAGGCCGACCGGGTGACCGCCCGGGACAGGT
Source organism: Plantactinospora sp. ZYX-F-223 (assembly GCF_039649625.1). Taxonomy (NCBI): domain Bacteria; kingdom Bacillati; phylum Actinomycetota; class Actinomycetes; order Micromonosporales; family Micromonosporaceae; genus Plantactinospora; species Plantactinospora sp. ZYX-F-223. The sequence continues at coordinate 15,641 of NZ_JBDJAV010000010.1, forward strand.
AGAGCCGCTTGCGGGCCCGGGTGATCCCGACGTACGCCAGCCGGCGCTCCTCCTCCAGCTCCCGGTTGTCGCCGAGCGCCCGCAGGTGCGGGAAGACGCCGTCCTCCAGCCCGGTCAGGAAGACCACCGGGAACTCCAGCCCCTTGGCGGTGTGCAGGGTCATCAGGGTGACCACGCCCTGGTGGTCGGGGTCGTCCGACGGCACCTGGTCGGCGTCGGCGACCAGCGCGACCTGCTCCAGGAAGCCGGCCAGGGTGGCACCGGGAGCGCCCTCGTCGGCCAGCGCCTCCACCCGTTCGGTGTATTCCCGGGCGACGCTCACCAGCTCCTGGAGGTTCTCCACCCGGCCGGCGTCCTGCGGGTCGATGCTCTCCTCCAGCTCGCCGAGGTAGCCGGAGCGGGTCAGCACCGCCTCCAGCACCTCCTCCGGCAGAGCGGTCTCGGCCAGCTCCCGCAGCCCGTCGAGCAGGGTGACGAACTCGGCGATCGCGTTGGCCGACCGGGTGGAGATGCCCGGTGCCTCGGACGCCCGGCGCAGCGCCGCGCCGAACGAGATCCGGTCCCGGGTGGCCAGCGCCTCCACGCAGGCCTCGGCCCGGTCGCCGATGCCCCGGCGGGGAGTGTTCAGGATCCGCCGGATGCTCACCGTGTCGTCGTCGTTGACCACCGCGCGGAGGTAGGCCAGGGCGTCCCGGACCTCCTTGCGCTCGTAGAACCGCACCCCGCCGACCACCTTGTAGGGGAGCCCGACCCGGATGAAGACCTCTTCGAAGACCCGGGACTGCGCGTTGGTGCGGTAGAAGACCGCCACGTCGCCGGGGCGGGCCGCCCCGGCGTCACAGAGCCGGTCGATCTCCCGGCCCACCCAGTCCGCCTCGGCGTGCTCGGTGTCGGCGACGTAGCCGACGATCTGCTCCCCCGCACCCTCCTCGCTCCACAGCCGCTTCGGCTTGCGCGAGCTGTTGCGCTCGATCACCGCGTTGGCCGCGTTGAGGATCGTCTGTGTGGAGCGGTAGTTCTGCTCCAGCAGGATGGTCCGGGCGTCGGTGAAGTCCCGCTCGAACTCCAGGATGTTCCGGATGGTGGCACCGCGGAACGCGTAGATCGACTGGTCGGCGTCGCCGACCACGCACAGCTCGGCCGGCTCGACCCCTTCGGTGCCGCCGACCAGCTCCTTGACCAGGGTGTATTGCGCGTGGTTGGTGTCCTGGTACTCGTCGACCAGTACGTGCCGGAACCGGCGGCGGTAGTTCTCGGCGACGTGCGGGTGCGACTGGAGCAGGTGCACCGTCGTCATGATCAGGTCGTCGAAGTCGAGCGCGTGCGCCTCGGTCAGCCGCCGCTGGTAGAGCGTGTACGCCTCGGCCAGCGCCCGCTCGTTCGGCCCGTTCGCCCGGGCGGCGAACGTCTCCGGGTCGATCAGCTCGTTCTTCAGGTTGGAGACCTGGGTGGTCAGCCCCCGGGCCGGATAGCGCTTCGGGTCGAGGTCCAGCTCCCGGGTGACCAACTGCATCAGCCGGCGCGAGTCGTCGGCGTCGTAGATCGAGAACGTCGACTTCAGGCCGGCGTGCTCATGCTCGGCCCGCAGGATGCGTACGCAGGCGGAGTGGAACGTCGAGACCCACATCAGCCGGGCTCTCGGCCCGACCAGCGCGGCGACCCGGTCCTTCATCTCCCCGGCCGCCTTGTTGGTGAAGGTGATCGCGATGATCTGCCCCGGATGCACCTCCCGGGCGGCGAGCAGGTAGGCGATCCGGTGGGTCAGCACCCGGGTCTTGCCCGAGCCGGCGCCCGCCACGATCAACAGCGGCGCCCCGGAGTGGGTCACCGCGTCCCGCTGGGGCCCATTCAGCCCGGCCAGCAGGGCCTGCGGGTCGAGGCCGGACGGCCGGTGCCGGGGCGCGCTCTGGGCCGGAGGGACGGAGGGCGGCGGAGGTTCGAAGAGAGCATGCATCGCCCCGCGAGTCTATGCCGCCGGGGGGACAGGTACGCCTCCGCCGGGCCCGTACCCGCCTCGGCCGGATCGTTCCCGCACGTCGCCTACCCGGGCATCGCCGATGCGCTTGCCAAGACACCGCTGGCTGGGCATACTCAAGCCGTGATCCATCGGGCGCAGCCTTACTTTTACTACGGCTCCGGGAGTCCGGCAGCCGTGGGTCGCGCCTGAACATGACCTACGAAAAGCCCCGGGCTCCTGAAGCCCGGGGCTTTTCGCGTCGGGATCCAGGCACCCGGGGACCTGGCTGGCAAGGAGGACCCCCAATGGCGGCAGAGGTGGCAGCAGAGGTGGCACAGCAACCCGCCGAGGCGAACGGCGCGGAGCCCGAGACCGGGACGAGCGCGCCGGACGCCTCACAGCACATCCTCGGGCTGCGGGAGCGGATCGACGAGATCGACCGCGAGCTGATCGCCCTCTGGCAGGAGCGCGCCGCACTCTCCCAGCAGGTCGGCCGGACCCGGATGGCCTCCGGCGGCACCCGGCTGGTCCTCTCTCGGGAGCGGGAGATCTTGGACCGGTTCCGGGAGGCGCTCGGCGCGGACGGTACCCAGCTCGCCCTGCTGCTGCTCCGGGCCGGTCGCGGCCCGCTCTGAGCCGTACCCCGGGCGGGTCTGCTCCGCCGACCGGCCGGCAGCCGTCGGCGGTTCCGGGAGATACGCGAGCCCGGGACGCCGGCCGCATGGATGGCGGCCCGCGCCCCGGGCAGTGAGGAGGCGTTCTTCTCGCATCGGTGGTTGGCCGGGTCAGGCACACCACCGCGTCTGGCCGGTCTATTCGACCGCGTGCACCACGTCCCGCTCCTCGGCGAAATGACATGCGCTCGGGTGCGCCGAGTGCTCCCGCTCCACCAGCGGCGGCTCCTGGCTGGCGCAGATCTCCTGCGCCTTCCAGCACCGGGTGCGGAACCGGCAGCCCGACGGCGGGTTCGCCGGCGACGGCACGTCACCCTCCAGGACGATCTGGTCCCGCTGGCCGCGCAGGGTCGGGTCCGGCACCGGCACCGCCGAGAGCAGCGCCTGGGTGTACGGGTGGGTCGGCCGCTCGTAGATCTCGTCCTCGACGCCGATCTCCACGACCTTTCCCAGGTACATCACCGCGACCCGGTCGGCGATGTGCCGGACCACCGACAGGTCGTGCGCGATGAAGATGTACGACAGCCCCAGCTCGTCCTGCAACCGCTCCAGCAGGTTGATCACCTGCGCCTGGATCGACACGTCCAGCGCCGACACCGGCTCGTCACAGACGATGATCTCCGGCTTGAGCGCGAGCGCCCGGGCGATCCCGATCCGCTGCCGCTGACCACCCGAGAACTGGTGCGGATAGCGGTTGATGTGCTCCGGGTTCAACCCGACCAGGTCCAGCAGTTCCCGGACCCGCTGCTTCCGCTCGCCGGCCGGCGCGACCTCCGGGTGGATGTCGAACGGCTCCCCGATGATGTCGCCGACCGTCATCCGCGGGTTCAGCGAGGTGTACGGGTCCTGCAACACCATCTGGATGTTGCGCCGGGCCCTCCGCAGCTCGCCGCCGTGCAGCCGGGTCATGTCCTGACCCCGGACGTTGATCGCGCCGCTGGTCGGCTTCTCCAGCGCGACCAGCAGCTTGGCCAGCGTCGACTTGCCGCAGCCGGACTCGCCCACCACACCGAGGGTCTCGCCCCGGCGCAGTTGCAGGTCGACGCCGTCGACCGCGCGTACCGCGCCGACCTTCTTCTGGAAGACGATGCCGCGGGTGATCGGGAAGTGCTTGACCAGCCCGCGGGTCTCCAGCACGACCTCGTTACTTGACGGCTGGCTCATCGCCGACCACCTCCGTCCAGAAATGGCACCGTGCCGTCCGAACCGAATCCACCTCGTACTGCGGTGGCGGCGGGTCGGCCCGGCACACGTCGCGGGCGTACCCGCACCGCGGGTGGAACGGGCAGCCGGCCGGGATCCGGGTCAGGTTGGGCGGCAGCCCCTTGATCACGTTGAGCTGCTGCCCCTTGAGGTCGAGTCGGGGAATCGACTCCAGCAGCGCCTTGGTGTACGGGTGCGCCGGCCGGGCGTAGATGTCCAGCACCGGCGCCTCCTCGACCACCTTCCCGGCGTACATCACCGAGATCCGGTCGGCCACGTCGGCGACCACCCCCATGTCGTGGGTGATCAGGATCAGCCCCATGTTCCGTTCCCGCCGCAGCTCGGCGAGGAGGTTCATGATCTGGGCCTGCACCGTGACGTCCAGCGCCGTGGTCGGCTCGTCCGCGATCAGCACCTTCGGGTCGAGCGCCAGCGCCATCGCGATCATGACGCGCTGCCGCATACCGCCGGAGAACTGATGCGGGAAGTCCCCGACCCGCTGCTTCGCGGCCGGGATCTTGACCAGGTCGAGCAACTCGACCGCCCGCTTCCGGGCGTCCTGCCGGGACATCCCGCGGTGCACCCGGAACAGCTCGCCGATCTGCCAGCCGACCGGGAAGACCGGGTTCAGCGCGGAGAGCGCGTCCTGGAAGATCATGGCGATGTGGTTGGCGCGTACCCTGCGGCGCTGCTCCTCAGGGAGCTTGAGCAGGTCGACACCGCGGTAGCGGATCGTACCTCCGGTGACGAACCCGGGCGGCGAGTCGAGGATGCCCATGATCGCCTGGGCGGTGACGGACTTGCCACAACCGGACTCGCCCAGGATCGCCAGCGTCTCGCCGGGATCCAGGTGCAGGTCCACCCCGTTGATCGCCTTGGCGACCCCGACCTGGGTACGGAACTCGACGTGCAGACCGTCGACCTCCAGCAGCCGGGCGGACGAGTCCAGCCCGGGCAGGACGTCGATCTCTGCCTTGATATCGGTCATGGGTCAGCTCACCGCAGCCTCGGGTCGAAGGCGTCGCGGATCGCGTCGCCGAGCATGATGAACGCCAGCACGGTCATCGCCAGGAAGACCGACGGCCAGACCAGCGGGGTGGCCGTCTCCCGGACGTACGGCGCCGCCGTCGAGATATCGATCCCCCAGGAGATCGCGTTCCCCTTCAGGCCGACGCCGAGGAAGGTCAGGGTGGCCTCGGTGGCGATGTTGACGCCGAGCAGGATGGTCAGTACCACCACGAACGGCGCCGCCGCGTTCGGCAGGATGTGCCGGAACATCAGCCGGCCGGAGCCGGCCCCCAGCATCCGGGCCGCCGCCACGTAGTCCTGGTTCTTCGCCGAGATGACCGACGAACGCATGATGCGGGCGCCGGTCGTCCAGGTCAGCACGCCGAGGGTGAAGACCACCGCCGTGAAGCCCGAGTCCTGCGGGTCGGAGGAGAGCCGCCGGGCCAGCACGATCGCCGCGAGCAGGGTGGGAATGCCCAGCACGATGTCGATGCCCCGGGCGAGCAGGGCGTCGACCCAGCCACCGAAGTAGCCGGCCGCCATGCCCACGACCAGGCCGATCACTCCGGCGATGACGGTCGCGAAGAGCCCGATCAGCACCGAGTTGCGGGCGCCGTAGATGGTCCGGGCGTAGACGTCGCAGCCCTGGAAGTTGTAGCCGAAGATGGCCGAGCCGCTCGGGCCCTGGTGCTGCCGGGACAGCGCGCACGCGTCCGGGTCGGCCGAGGTGAACAGGCTCGGGAAGGCCGCCATCACGACGACCAGTACCACCAGGACGGCGGCGGCCCAGAAGATCCAGTTGCGCCGCAGGTCCTCCCAGGCATCCCCGGTCAGACTGCGCGGCTTCTCCGGGCCGCCGTCCGGCGACACCGGCACACCGGCGGCGCCGGGTACCTCCGCCTGGGTGACGGATTCGACGTTGCTCATCGGGCGCCTCGCTTACTCATGCCGCCGTCTCGCCACGCTCGGCGCCGCCCGGAGGCGCACACCTCACGCTGACTGGTTCGCTCACTTCGCACACTCGTGAGTCGACTGATTCGCTCGCTTCGCTCACTCATAGCGGATCCTCGGGTCGAGTACCGCGTACAACAGATCGACGACCAGGTTGACCACCAGGAAGACGATCACCAGGATGCTGACGAAGCCGACCACCAGCGGGCCGTCCTCGGTGCGGATCCCGCGGAACAGGTTGAAGCCGACGCCCGGAATGTTGAACACACCCTCGGTGACGATCGCCCCGGCCATCAGGTTGCCCAGGTCGACACCGATCAGCGTGACGACCGGGATCAGCGAGTTACGCAGCACGTGCACACCGATCACCCGGCGGTTCGCCAGGCCCTTGGCCCGGGCGGTACGGACGTAGTCCGAGCGGAGGTTTTCCGCCACCGACGCCCGGGTGACCCGGATCTGGGTGGCGATCACCAGACAGCTCAGCACCAGCGCGGGCAGGATGAGTTGATAGAACCCGGGTTCGGCACCGGCTGTCGCCGGGAACCAGCGCAACTGCACTCCGAAGAGGAGCTGCGCGAGCGGAGCCAGCACCACGATCGGCAGCGAGAGCAGGACCAGCGTGATGATCAGCGTGGTGGTGTCGAAGATGCCGCCGCGGCGGATCCCGGAGACGATGCCGGCGGTGACCGCGACCAGCGCCGAGATGATGATCGCGAAGACCGCCAGCCGGATGGTCACCGGCCAGGCCTGCTGCATCATGTCGCTGATCGGCCGGTTGGTCAGCGAGATGCCGAAGTCCCCGGTCAGCAGGCCACGCATGTAGTGGCCATATTGGAGGATAAACGGGTCGTCCAGGTGGTACCTTTCGGTGAGCGCCTGCCGGACGTTCTCCGGCAGCGGTCGCTCACCCGCCAGAGCCTGGAGCGGGTCGTCCTGGTTGGCGAACATCAGCGCGTACACGATGAAGGTGGCCCCGAAAAAGGTCAGGACCCCTTGCAGCACGCGCCGCACGAAGTAGCGGAACATATCCCAAGTCCTTAGCGAGACGAGCATCGGTGACTGCCGGCTGGGCAGCGGACCGTGATGCGCACGGTAGCGACCGCAGCCTCACCGGTCCCGATCGCCGGGCCGGTGAGGCTCGTACGGACGGTCCGATCCGACCCGGGCTAGGCCGGGGGGTGGACCGGACCGTCCATCGCTGGAGCAGTCAGGTCAGCTCGTGGCCTCGATCTTGAGGATCTCGACCTTCTGGAACTTGTCGACCTCGACGTTCTTGACCCGCTCCGAGTGGCCGAAGACGTTCTGGCCGAGCCGCAGCGGAATCACCGGCATGTCGCGGACCAGGATGTCCTCGGCCTGCTGCCAGAGCTTGATGGCCTCGTCCTCGCTCGGCGCGGACGAACCCTGCTTGACCAGGTTGTCGAACTCCGGGTTGCTGTAACCGTAGTAGTTCGACGAACCGCCGGTCCCGTACAGCGGGCCCAGGTAGTTCTCCATCAGCGGGTAGTCCATGATCCAGCCGAGCCGGATCATGCCGACGTCTTCCTTGTTCTCGACCTTGGTGAGCAGGTCGGCGAACTTCGGCTCGCCGATGCCGACGCAGTCGACGCCCAGGTTGGCCTTGAGCTGGTTGCAGGTCGCGTCCACCCACGCCTTGTGGCCACCGTCGGCGTTGTAAGTAATCTTGATCTGCTTCGGGCCACCCGCGGCCTCGTACGCCGCCTTGGCCTTGGCCGGGTCGTAGGTGCAGGCCTCGCCGCAGCTGTTCTCGCGGTAGCCGGCCACCGCCGGGGAGACGAACGACGTCGCCGGAGTCTGCGAGCCGCGGAAGACGTTGTCGGTGATCTCCTGGCGGTTGATCGCCATCGAGATCGCCTTACGCACCTCGACCTTCGAGTACTGCGGCAGGAAGGTCGGGAAGCCGACGAACTGGAAGACCGAGTTCGGGCTCTTCTTGAAGCGGTCGCCGAGGTCGGCCGGGGCGCTGGCCAGGTTCTCGATCGGAAGCTGGGTCACCACGTCCAGGGCGCCACCCATCAGGTCCGCGTACTGGGCGGTCAACTCCTGGTAGATCTTGTAGGTGACCCCACCGACCTTCGGCTTCTCCCCCGGATACGCGTCGTAGCGCTCGACCTCGATCTTGGAGTCGTGCTGCCAGGTGCCCTTCATCTTGAACGGGCCCTGCCCGATCGGCGCCTGCTCGTAGTCTTCCTTCAGCACACCCTCGGACTGCCAGGCCGCGGCCGGCAGCGGCAGGAAGACGTTGTAGCCGATCACCGAACGCCAGCCGGAGAACGGCTCGGACAGCGTCACGGTGAAGGTCAGGTCGTCTACCTTCTTGAGCCCGGTGAGGGTCTTCGCCTTCGGATCCGGAGCCTTCTGCGGGCCCTCCTCGCCGTCCGGGTCCTCGGACTGCAGGTCCTTGTAGCCCTCGATCCGCTCGAAGAAGTAGGAGCCGCCGTTGCCGTTCGGGCCGTACGCGCCGTGGTTCCAGGCGTTGATGTAGTTGTCGGCGCCGACCTTCTCTCCGTTGTGGAAGGTGTAGCCGTCCTTGAGCTTGATCGTCCAGACCTTGTTGTCCGGCGACTCGACCGACTCGGCGGCCACCATGTACGGCTTGTTGTCGGCGTCGAAGTCGACGAGCGGGCTGAAGAGGGCGGAGAGCACCTCATTGCCGCTGGACTCGGTGGTGTTGGCCGGGATCAGGTGCTGCGGCTCGGCGATGCCGATGGAGATCAGGGCGTCCGCCGCCGAGGTCTCGTCGTCGCCGCCACCGCTGCAGCCTGCCGCCAACAACATTATGGCGGTCGCTCCGACCGCCATCTTTAACGGGAATTGCCCGCGCATGAGTGAAGCCTCCTCAGGGCGCTCACGAGGGACTGTGAGGTGACTGACACTGTGACACTGAGCCGCCTAGCGCGGAAAGGTGCCGTTATCAACCCGTTAGTTGCCGGCAATGTTTCAAGCGTGTGCCCCACCTAGCGGGCACCCCTCCGAACACGGCGTTGAGCAGGCAAAACGTCACCAGCGCAGGATGCTCCGGCGACCGCCCGCACGGCTCCTTGTGACCTTTCCCGCGTCACCGCGGACGCTCTCCGATGTCAAGCGCATACCTACCGTGCTCGTCCGTTTGGACGATGTGGAACTGCGCACCGCGGATATGACAGACGGCCGGATAGCGAAAGCCATCGATATATGATACCCGATCGTCACCGCCCGGACACCCACCGCTCGGCCGATGGCGTACCGGTGGAACCGCCGATGCCGCACCGCCGACCCGGCCGCCGGGGCGCACGGCACGGGCGCGGCGTCGACGCCCTCAGACCAGGCGGCGGTCGGCGGCCCACCGGGACAGCTCGTAGCGGTTGGACATCTGAAGCTTGCGCAGCACGTTCGAGACGTGCGTCTCCACCGTCTTGATGGAGATGAACAGCTCCTTGGCGATCTCCTTGTACGCGTACCCCCGGGCCAGCAGCCGGAGCACCTCCCGCTCCCGGTTGGTGAGCTGGTCCAGCTCGGGATCGGCGACCGGCGCGTCCGGCCGGGAGGCGAAGGAGTCCAGCACGAACCCGGCCAGCCGGGGGCTGAACACCGCGTCGCCGTCGGCGACCCGGCGGATCGCGGCGGTCAACTCGTCCGGCGAGATGGTCTTGGTGACGTAGCCCCGGGCACCGGCCCGGATCAGGCCGATCACGTCCTCGGCCGCGTCGGAGACGCTGAGCGCCAGGAACCGCACCTCCGGGCGGGTACGCCGGACCGCCTCCAGCACCGCGCGACCGCCTCCGTCCGGCATGTGCACGTCGAGCAGCACCACATCCGGTTCGGTGGCGGCGATCCGGCTGATCGCCTCGGCCACCGTGCTGGCCTCGCCCACCACCTCGACGTGCGCCCCCAACTCGGCGCGTACGCCGGCCCGGAACATCGCGTGATCGTCGACGAGGAACACCCGCAGCGCCCGCGGCTCGGGCGTACCCTCCCGCGCCGGCTCGGTCGGCTCGACCATGATCGTTACCTGTCCTTCCCTGGTGCTGCGCCCTCCCGCGGAATCGGCAGGAAGAGTCGTACCTCGGTGCCGTCCCCTGGCGTACTGCGGATTTCCGCCCGCCCGCCGTGCCGCTTCATCCGCCCGATGATCGAGCCGCGTACGCCGTGCCGGTGGTCCTCAACGGTAGTCGGGTCGAATCCCGCCCCGCGATCGCGGACGAAGACGCTCACCTGCTCCGGCTCGACCTCGGCATAGAGCGAGACGGTCTGCACCTTGGCGTGCCGGGCCGCGTTGACCAGCGCCTCCCGGGCCGCGGCCACCAGCGCGCCGACCCGCTCGTCGGTCTCCCGGTCGCCGACCACCACCGCCTCCACGGTGATCGCGAAGGTGTCCTCCACCTCGGCGGCGGCCTGCTCCAGCGCCGCGGCGAACCGCTCGGTCGGCGATCCGGTCGGCTTGTAGAGCCAGCTCCGCAACGAGCGCTCCTGCCCCCGGGCGAGCCGCTGCACCGTCTTGACGTCGGCCGCGTTGCGCTGGATCAGGGCGAGGGTGTGCAGCACCTGGTCGTGGATCATCGCGGCCAGCTCGGCCCGCTCCTGCTCCCGGATCCGCCCCTCCCGCTCGGCCCGCAACTGGTTGTAGGTCCGCCAGAGCACCGGCGCGGCCACCACGCCGACCCCGGCGAGTGCGACCAGGGCGAAGATCACCCCGTTGACCACCGCGTCGAAGTTGCCCTGCGGGCGGTAGACCGCCACCACCCCGATCAGGCCCACCGCGACCAGCACTCCACCGCCGATGAACCGCAGCACGAAGGCCCGCCGGTCGCTCTCCGCCACCACCGCCCCGAGCCACGGCACCGGCAGCGACCGGTCCCACTGCCACCGACGCTCCGGCGCGGACTGGTGCCAGATCACCCCGGCGCCGACCGCGATGATCGACACCAGCCAGCCGGCGGTCCCGGCCACCCCGCCGGACTTGAAGGCCAGCGTCTCGATCAGGATCACGGCGAGCCCGATGGCCACGAACGGCAGTAACTGGAAGACGTTGCGCCGGGGCGGGGCACCACCGGGCAACGGCGGCACCACCGCCCAAAACGCCGCGTAGAGCAGCAGGCCCAGCCCGCTGAACCCGAGCAGCAGGAGGAACGCCACGCGTACCCACACCGCCCGGATGCCCAGGTGCAGGGCGATCCCGGCAGCCACGCCGGCGACCAACCGGTGGTCGCGGGCGCGGTACAGGCGGGGTGGCTCGGTCGTGGCGCGGATCTTCGCACTCCTCGTCGTCTCGGGCGGCGGGGGTGACGTGCGGCCGGACCTGCCGCGTCACGTCCCGTTCCGCCGACGCTCCGATCGTCACACGTCCGCGGGCTCAGCGGCCATCGGGACTCCCCGGACTTCCCGCGCGGGATATCTCAGGGTGGGCTCAGGGTTGTCGCCTGAGGCCGGCGGACCTGCGTCGGCGGAGGATCGGACCATGACCGACGAAGCTGCCGCCGCCCGTGGAACGCCCGGTCCGGCGGGCGGCCCCGACCGAGCGGACAGCGCCGGCCCCACCCCGGAGGCACCCGGCACACCGGGCCCCGCCCCCGCCGGCCCCGAGCGGGCCGGGCCACCGGACGCACCGCCACCGGGTACGGGCTGGCCGCCGCCGCCCGGCGCGACCCCGCCACCCGGACCACCGCCCGGCCCCGGCGGACCGCCACCGCCACCCGGAGCCGGCGGACCACCGCCGCCCGGAGCCGGCGGGCCCCCGCCGGAGTTCGGCTTCACCTACCGGTACGGACTGGTCCGGCCGAGCGAGGGGCGCTACCTGGCCGGGGTCTGCGCCGCGATCGGCCGGGCCACGAACAGCGACCCGATCCTCTGGCGGGTCCTCCTCGCCGTACTCGGCTTCTTCGGCGGGATCGGCCTGCTGGTATACCTCGCCGCCTGGCTGATCATCCCGTCCGAGGGCGACACCGCCTCGCCGGTGGAGTCGATGCTGGGCCGGGGCCGGTCGAGCATGTCCCCGGTCACCGTACTGGTGCTCGGCATCGTCGCCGCGGTGATGTTCGGCTTCATCGTGACCGACACCTACCGGGCCGTCCTGCTCGGCGCGGCCGTCCTGATCGGCGGCGCGCTGCTGCTCAACCGGGACCGGAACCGGACCGGTCCGTACTGGCAACCGGGTGCCGGGCCTCCGCCGCCGACGGGCTACCCGCACCCGGGACCCGGCCAGCCGGTGCCTCCGCCGGCCGCGCCCGGATATCCGGGCTGGTACCCGCCGCAGCCGGCCGCCGCACCGGGCTACTCCGGTGGGCCCGCGCTGGCCGCCCCGGCCCCGCCGGCCCCCGCCTGGCCGGCGAGCCCGCCTCCGGTGGCCGTACCGACCGGACCGCATCCGGGCGTACCGCCCGTACCGCCCGTGCCCGGGGGCTACCGGGCACCGTTCGCGCCGCACGGCCCGTACGCCGCCCGGCCGGCTCCGCCGCCACCGCCGAAGAAGCCGAAGCAACCGAAGCGGCCGCGTGAGCGGTCCCCGCTGGGTACCGCCACCTTCTCAATGATCTTCGTGGCGATCGGCCTGGTCGCGATCCTCGACCTGACCAACGCGATCCGGGTCATGCCGTCCACCTACTTCGCCGCCGTCCTGGTGACCATCGCCCTCGGGCTGCTGGTCGGGGCCTGGTTCGGCCGGGCCCGCTGGCTGATCGCCCTCGGGCTGGTCGCGGCCTGTGCCCTGGGCATCTCCACGGTCGCCGAGTCCTACACCCGGCTGCGCGGCGAGGAGGACGTGCTCTGGGTACCGGCCAGCTACGAGGTGATGGCCGACCGCTACGAGACCCGGCTGGGCAACGCCACGCTCGACCTGACCCGGATCGACTTCACCGACCGGGACGCCCGGGTGAGCGTGGACGTCGACCTCGGCGAGGTGAAGGTGATCCTGCCGCCCACCGTCGACGTGACCGTACGACTCGATGTGAACGCGGGCGACGCCCTGGTCCTGGACCGCAGGTACAACAACTTCGACGGCAGCCAACGGCAGGTGACCGACCTCGGCGAGGACGGCCCCGGTGGCGGAAAGCTGCTGCTCGACCTGTCGGTCAATGCCGCCACCGCGGAGGTAACTCGATGAAGGCGCACCGTACCGACGGGGTGTCGCTGACGTTCGCCCTGATCTTCCTCGGCGTCGCCGCCTGGTGGCTGTTCGCGCAGCTCATGAACCTCACACTGCCGGCCATCGGCTGGCTGGTGGCCGTCGGCCTGATCGGAGTCGGCACGCTGGGCCTGATCGGCGCGCTCCGGGCCAACCGGTCCGGGCGGCGGCCGGCGGCGGTACCGGCCGCGCCTGCTCCGGGATCCCCGGCCGCACCGACCGGCACCGACGGCACCGGGCCGGTCGACGCCCCCCTCGGCACACTCTTCGACCGGGACCCACCCGGGCCGTCGTACCTGCACCCGACCGAGCAGTTCCACCAGGACGCGCCGACGGAGCAGTTCGACCCGGACGCGACCGAGCGGTTCGACCGGGACGCGCCGACCGAGCAGTTCGACCGGGACCCGGCCGGCACCGGGGCTGACGAGGCCCGATCGGCCGGGACTGGCGAGGCGGGACCGGTCGCTGCGGACGAACCGGCGACGGACGGCGCGGGCGGAACGGAGCCGGACCGGCCGGCCGGGCACCCATCCGGGGATGACATCGCGGCGGACCGGCGCGACGAGCGACCCGCGTGACGCCACGAGCGACCCGCGCGATCGGTGCGACTCGGTCAGGCCGTGCCTAAACTGGCCGGCGGAGGTTTGCGCCTCTGCCGGCCGGTCGGCGTACCAGCGGCCGGAAACCGCCCCACCGCGTAGCCTGCGCCGCTATCGGCAGCCGCCCGTCCTGACCTCGCGAGGAGCCCGCCCGAGATGACCCAGTCCCCCGCCGTACGCGCCACCGGCCCAGGCCGTCCGGTCCGCGTCGGCGAGCGCGCCGCCCGCGTCCTCACCACCGAGATGTCCCGGCACCACGGTCCGAAGACCACCCTGCTGGTCGGGGCCACCACCGACTCGTCCGTACTGGCCGCAGCGGTCGACGCACTGCTCCCCGGCGACGTACTCACCGTGGTGCCGACGGACGCGGTCGCCGCCGATCAGCTCCGGGACCACGTCACGGCCCTCGGGCAGTGGACCGCCCAACGGGTACGGGTCGCCGACTCGCTGGCCGAGGCGGACGCGGCGGACGTGGTGATCGCCGCCGAACCGCTGGCCGGCAGCGCCGAGGAGACCCGGACCGCGCTGGACGGGCTGGCCAAGTACCTGACCGACGGCGGCGTGCTCAGCGTGCTGGTGCCCGCGCTGCCCGGCCGGGCCCCGGGCGCGGTCGGCGAACTCGAACGGCAGAGCGCGTTGTTCGGCGTCGGCACCGACCTCGTGCTGGTCAACCAGCCTCCGGTCCGCGCGCACCGGCTCCGGTTCACCCCGGCCGAGGTCTCGGTGGCGGCCCGGCTGGCGCCCGCCTACCGGACGTCGAGCATTCCGCTGACCCGCCGGATGCACATCGACTCCAACGGGGTCGCGGCGGCCGGTATCGCGCTGGGGTTCGCCGCGCTCACCCGGGTCACCCGGCCGAAGTCCCGGCTCTGGCTGGTGCCCGCGCTGGCCGCCGGCCCGGTGGCGGCGTTCTTCCGGGACCCGGAGCGGGACATCCCGGACGACGAGTCCGCCGTGGTCGCCGCCGCCGACGGTCAGGTGCTCTCCGTGCAGCGGCTCCGGGACGAGCGCTTCGGCGACGGCGAGTTCCTCCGGGTCGCGGTCTTCCTCTCCGTGCTGGACGTGCACGTCAACCGCTCGCCGGTGGCCGGCAAGGTGGTCGACTACTTCGTCGCGGACGGAGGCTTCGCGGCCGCGATGAAACCGGACGCGGAGCACAACGTCGCCGCGTACACGGTGCTCGACACCGACCACGGCACGGTGGTGGTGGCCCAGCGGACCGGCCTGATCGCCCGGCGGATCGTGCAGCGGGCGCCGATCGGCGCGCTGCTGGCCCGGGGCGAACGGTTCGGCCTGATCCGGTTCGGATCGCGCACCGACGTCTACCTGCCGGCCGACGCGGCCGAACCGGTGGTCGGCCCGGGCGAACGGGTCATCGGCGGATCCTCCGTGATCGCCCGCTGGCGCTGACCAGAAGTGTGGGCCCGGCCTACCCGGCCGGGCCAGGCGTCGAACGAAGTCCGGTGTCACCGAAGACGGCCGTGCCGCAGGGTCACCGTCGTGACGCTGCGGCACGTTCGTATTCCGAGGACTTCCGCGTTCCGCCGCCGCCCGAACCTCCCGGCGGCCGGGTGGATCGGCCGGGCCGCTACGGGTCAGGCGGTGCGACGCTGGCGCCACCAGAGCAGCGGCCCGCTGACCAGGTAGCCGACCACCAGGATCGCGAAGGTGAGCCGGATGTCGATCAGAGCGCCGATCACCGGGGCCAGCCACAGCCACGGCGGCAGCTTGATCAGGCGGGCCAGCTTGGCGTACGGGAAGCTGGAGACCATGGCGAAGGCGAGCAGCCCCACGCCGGCCACCTGCACCTCGCCGGAGACCGGCAGCCCGATCAGCACCGCCAGGGCGAGCACCGCCGCCGCCATCGTGGTCGGCACCCCGCAGAAGAACCGCCCGTCCTTTGGCGAGACGTTGAACCGGGCGAGCCGGATCGCCGCGCAGGCCGCCACGAGGGCGCAGGCCACTCCGGCGGCGGCGGTCGAGACCGAGCCCACCAGCGAGGCGTAGACCACCACCGGGGCGGCCAGGCCGAACGAGCACATGTCGGCCAGCGAGTCCATCTGGGCGCCGAACGGGCTGGCCACGCCCATCTTGCGGGCCAGCGCCCCGTCGAGGCCGTCGAACGCCACACAGGCGATCAGGCAGTACGCCGCGACCCGCACGTCGCCCTGCATCGCCTGGAAGATGGCGAGCAGCCCGAGGGTCAGGCTGGCCACGGTGCAGGCGTTGACCACGGCGAACTTGACCCGGCGTGCCACGGTCCGCTCGCCGGGCAGCAGCGGGATCGCCATCGCCGACCCGGGCGCGTCGACCGGGCCGGCCGGGCCGACGGCCGGACTCACCGGGACGGCCGCCTCGATCTCGGCGGCGGTCAGCCGGCCGACGCCGTACGGGTCGAGCGGGGTGGAGTCCTCGGTGTAGAGGTGGTCGGGGAGCACGAGGGCGCTGGAACTGGCGTCGTCCAGGTCCTGATCCCGGCGTCCCACCCGGACCAGCAACACCTGCCGGGCGAACGCGCCGCTGCGGCGCAGCCGCCCCGCCCAGCGACGCCCTGCCGGGCGCGGGCTGTCCGACGTACGACGCCGACGCCATGGGGCTCTCGGCACGTTTCCTCCATCACCGGATCAACTTGTCCGCCACCGTGGCGGCACCCGCCCTAGCGCCATCGGGCGCCGGGACTCCTTGGCCGGCAACCAATTGCGGCCTACACCATCGCACAGACGGCATGGATTGGCGATAGTTGCCTGAGGGATATTTCCCCCAAACCACCCGAGGCACTCAGACCTCGCCATCCGGGACGCTATCCCCCGGTGCGGCACGCTGTCGGCCCGCCTGCAACTCTAGCCGAACCAGTCACAACCATCGTTTCGGCAGAGATTCTCGCCTGCCCGGCCCGGCCGACCAACCGATCGACGGCCCTGCGCCGGCAGCCCGCCCTACATCAGGGACAACGCCGCGTCCACCACCTCGGTACGCGGCAGCTCCGCCACCTCGGCCCGGGAGAACCAGCCGGCGGTCTCGGTCGAGCCGCCCGCCGCCTCGGTCACCCGTGCCTCGGTGGGCGCCTCGACCTCGACGCGGTAGATCACCCGGACTCCGTGCCAGTCCAGCGGCCGGCCCTCCGGGCCGAACTCGGCGATGTTGTGCCGGTGCGACACGTGCAGCAGCCCGGTCACCCGGCCAAGCTGTCCGGTCTCCTCGACCAGCTCCCGCAGCAGCGCGCTGACCGGCTGCTCGCCGTGGTCGGTACCGCCGCCGGGCAGGTGCCACCGGCCGGCGCCGGGGAACCCGGTCGCGATCCGGGTCAACAGGATCCGGCCAGCGGGATCGGTGGCCAGCCCGTACGCCGCGAAACGCTGAAACCGGTCGACCGATGCCGGGCGCACGACGGCGTCCGGCGCGGGTCCGGCGCCCTCGGGCAGCGGGTCGGCCGGGCGGCCGAGCAGCTCGGCGGTGAACGGCATCAGGACCAGCCCGGCCAGGTCGTCCGGGGCGACCCAGGCGACCTGGTCGGTGCCGCCGCCCACCTCGGCACGCAGCGTGCCACCGGCCGGTACGACGTCGTAGACGATCCGGTCGGTGTGCTCGGCCACCGGCCCGTCGACGCCGGCCAGCCGGATCACGTCGGCGAGCACCACCCGCAGCCCGGTCACCGCGACGGTCAGCCCGGTCTCCTCGACGAACTCGCGGTGCACCGCCGCCCTCGGATGCTCCCCGTGCGCGACGCCGCCGCCGGGCAGTTGCCAGACGCCGGGGAAGCGTGAGGTCGCGGACCCCCGGGCGAGCAGCACCCGCTCGCCGTCCCGACACAGCCCGTACGCCCCGATCCGCCGTCGCCGTCGCACCGCCGTCCCCCTTCGCCCGCGCCGCACCGATCATGCCGGTCGGGAACGCCGCCGGCCCGGGCGGGTCGGGAATCGAGTGCCGGTCGGGACAGCGGCCGGCGCACGGGCAGGTCGGGAATCGGGCGGCCGCAGGCGGGTCGGGAATCGGGCGGCGGTCAGCCCAGCCGGGCCGCCTGGACAGCCTCGGCGGTTACCTCGGTCAGCCGGTCCACCGGCAGCGCCTCCAACTCGTCCCGGCCGAACCAGCGGGCCTCCGAGGTGGAGCCGCCGACGTCACCGACGGTTGGCGGGGCGGGCGAGTCGACGACCACCCGGTAGAAGGCGCGTACCCCGTGCCAGTCGATCGGATAGCCCTCGGGGCCGAGCGAGGCGGCGTCCCGGTGGCTCGCCACCCCGATCAGCTCGACCAGCCGGCCGCACTGCCCGGTCTCCTCGACCAGTTCCCGGATCAGTGCCGCACCCGGCTGCTCGCCGTAGTCGGTGCCGCCGCCGGGCAGGTGCCAGCAGCCCGCCCCGGGATAGCCGTCGGCGACCCGGGTCAACAGCACCCGGCCGTCCGGATCGGTGGCCACCGCGTACGCCGCGAAGCGCTGGGCCCGGTGCAGCCCGTCCGGCCCGGGTACGGCGTGGAAGGACGGAAACTCCGGCGCCTCCTCCGGCCGCAGGTCGATCGGCCCGCTGGGCAGGCCGAGGGCACGCGCGGTGAACGGCCGCAGCAGCAGCTTCTCCGCCTCTTCCAGGGTGTGCCAGCGGGCCAGGTCGGTCGGCTGGCCGACCCGGTCGCAGAGCGTGCCACCGCGCACGGAGACCTGGTAGAGCAGGCGGTCGGTGTGGATCGTGACGCCACGGTGCGGCAGCGATCGCATGTCGGCCAGGACGTCCCGTAGGCCGACAACGGAGACGGAGAGGCCGGTCTCGGCGGCGGTCTCGCGTACCACCGTGTGGTTCGGGTCCTCGCCGTGGTCGACGGCACCGCCGGGCAGCGACCAGACACCGGGCGTTCCGGACCGGGAGGAGGCCCGGACCAGGAGCACACGGTCGGTTGAATCGGTGCAAATCGCGTACGCGGCGATCTTGCGGATCGGTTCCAGCGCGGGGGTCACAGGACCAAATTCTCCCTTGACCGTCCGACCGGGCCACAAAAAGAGTCGGATTCCTGACAGTTCACTCGCCCAGCGGCACGGCGGGGCACCGGTCAGGGGAGGGTCAGGGTCGCTATCCGGGCGGTCACCGAGGACGCGGCGGCCGTCCGGGCGGACCGTGGAACCATGACGCAGATACCGCTCACCCAGCCTCCGTACAAGCAGCTCCGTCGGCCGACCACCGACCGGATGATCGCCGGCGTGGCCAGCGGACTCGGCCGGTACTTCAACGTCGACCCGACCCTGGTCCGGGTGGTCTTCGCCGCGATCGCGGTCTTCACCGGCGGGCTCGGCCTGCTGGCGTACCCGGTGCTCTGGTTCCTGATGCCGGAGGAGCCGGCCGACGCACCCGCCTGGCCGCACCCGCCGGGCACCGGCCCGGTCTGGCCGCCGAACTGGCCTGGCCGGACGCCCACCGTGCCGACCGCCACCCCCGCCGCTCCGGCTGGGCCGCCCGCCGCCCCGGCCGCTCCCTCCGCACCGACCGGCGTGGACGGGCCGACCGAGGTGTTCGGCGACACTCCGCCGGACCCGCGCTATCCGGCGTGAACCGGGGTCACTCCCACTCGATGGTGCCCGGCGGCTTGCTCGTCACGTCGAGCACCACCCGGTTGACCTCGGCGACCTCGTTGGTGATCCGGGTGGAGATCCGGGCGATGACGTCGTACGGCAGGCGGGACCAGTCCGCCGTCATGGCGTCGGAACTCGACACCGGCCGGAGCACCACGGGGTGCCCGTAACTGCGTCCGTCCCCCTGCACCCCGACGC
Organism: Plantactinospora sp. ZYX-F-223; assembly: GCF_039649625.1. NCBI lineage: Bacteria > Bacillati > Actinomycetota > Actinomycetes > Micromonosporales > Micromonosporaceae > Plantactinospora > Plantactinospora sp. ZYX-F-223. Next base: position 34,908 of record NZ_JBDJAV010000010.1, read on the forward strand.
TGCGTACGTCGGCGAGCAGCACCACCGGGAACTGCCAGACGTCCCGGTCGAGGCCGGCGGCGGTGAGTTCCTCCCGGGCGATCAGATCCGCCGCCCGGAGCAGGTCGAGCCGCTGCCGGTCCACCGCCCCGATGATCCGGATCGCCAGCCCCGGGCCGGGGAACGGGTGCCGCCAGACCATCGCCTCGGGCAGCCCCAGTGCCAGGCCGAGCTGGCGTACCTCGTCCTTGAAGAGCGTGCGCAGCGGCTCGACCAGCGCGAACTTCAGATCCTCCGGCAGACCGCCGACGTTGTGATGCGACTTGATGTTGGCGGTGCCTGAGCCGCCCCCGGACTCCACCACGTCGGGATAGAGGGTGCCCTGCACCAGGAACTCGACGTCGCCGCTGGCGGCCACCTCCCGGGCCGCCGCCTCGAAGACCCGGATGAACTCCCGGCCGATGATCTTGCGCTTCTGCTCCGGGTCGGTCACCCCGGCCAGCGCGCCGAGGAACCGGTCGGCCGCGTCGACCACCTTGAGCGTGATCCCGGTGGCCGCGACGTAGTCCTTCTCCACCTGCTCCGCCTCGCCGGCCCGGAGCAGGCCGTGGTCGACGAAGACGCAGGTGAGCTGGTCGCCGACGGCCCGGTGCACCAGCGCGGCGGCCACCGCCGAGTCGACCCCGCCGGAGAGGGCGCAGATGACCTCCTTGTCGCCGACCCGGGAGCGGATCTCGGCGATCTGGTCCTCGATGATGTTCTCCGGGGTCCAGGTCGGTTCGATCCCCGCCACCTCGTAGAGGAAGCGCTCCAGCATCCGCTGCCCGTGCTCGGTGTGCCCCACCTCGGGGTGGAACTGGGTACCGACCCGGCGACCGGCGAGATCCTCGAAGGCCGCCACCGGTGCCCCGGGGGACTCGGCGGTCACGGTGAACCCAGCCGGCGCCTCGGTCACACAGTCACCGTGGCTCATCCAGACGGACAACTCGGCCGGAAGGTCCCGCAGCAGGACGGTCGCGTCGGGCCGGGCCCGCAGGGCGGTGCCGCCGTACTCCCGGCCGCCGGTGTGCGCCACCGTGCCGCCGAGGGCCCGGGCCATCGCCTGGAAGCCGTAGCAGATGCCGAAGACCGGCACGCCGGTGTCGAAGAGCTTCGGGTCGACCTGGGGAGCGCCGGGCGCGTAGACGCTGGCCGGGCCGCCGGAGAGGATGATCGCGGCCGGATCCCTGGCCAGCATCTCGGCCACCGGCATCGAGTGCGGGACGATCTCCGAGTAGACCCGGGCCTCCCGGACGCGGCGGGCGATGAGCTGGGCGTACTGGGCTCCGAAGTCCACCACCAGGACCGGGCGCGGCGTGTTCATGTGTACGGAGCCTACCCAGCGCCGGCCCCGACCCGGAAACCCGCCGCCCTCGGCCGACCAGCGCGACCTGCCGACCAGAGCGACCAGGTCGGGGTCGGGGCCGGATCGCCCGCGTCGGGATCGAGCCTGACCGCCCAGAGCGGGTGATCCGGCCCCGACCCCCACCCCGCGCACGACGGACGCCGACCCAGACGATCACCAGCGGAGCGCGGCCGGGGCGTCCGGCGGAACCGCCGGGTGGCGCGGCGGGACCGGCGGGATCCGGATGTACGCCGTGCCGAGCGCGGGCCGAGGGTCCGGGTCACCCCGGTTGGGCCAGTACGAGATCGCCCGCTCCGCCTGGGCCGCGATGGTCAGTGACGGGTTCACCCCGAGGTTGGCCGAGACCGCCGCCCCGTCCACCACGTGCAGCCCCGGATGCCCGAAGACCCGGTGGTACGGGTCGACCACCCCGTCGGCGGCGGTGGCCCCGATCACCGCCCCGCCGAGCAGGTGCGCGGTGACCGGCATGTCGAACGGCTCGGTCACCGACCCGCCGGGGATGCCGCCGATCTGCTCGGCGAGCAGCCGGGCGGCCCGGTTGCCGGCCGGGATCCAGGTGGGGTTGCCGGCACCGTGGCCGGCGGCGGTGCCCAGCCGTCGCCGGCCGAGCCGGCCGCGGTGGTAGTGCAGGGTCAGCGAGTTGTCGAGCGACTGCATGACCAGTGCGATCACGGTGCGCCGGGACCAGTCCCGGACCGAGAGCAGCGGCAGGTAGGTCTGCGGTCGCCGGGCCAGGATGCCGAGCCAGCGCCGGATGCGGCGCGGGCCGCCGTCGACCAGGGCCGACTGGAGCAGTCCCATCAGGTTGGCACCGTGGCCGTACCGGACCGGCTCGACGTGGGTCGCCGGGTCGGGGTGGAAGGAGCTGGTGATCGCCACGCCGTCGGTGAAGTCGACGCCGTCACGCCGGGCCGCCCGCAGCGGCACGGTGGCGCCGAGGATCGCCTCCGAGTTGGTCCGGGTCAGCGCGCCGAGCCGGGGCGAGAGGTGCGGCAGCGCTCCGGTGGCGCGCATCCGGTGCAGCAGGCGCTGGGTCTGCAACGCGCCGGCCGCGAAGACCACCTGGCCGGCCCGGATCCGTTGGCGGTGCCGGATCGGCCAGGCTCCGGTGCGTACCGTCTCGATCTCGTAGCCGGTGCCCGACGGCGCCGGCCGGACCGCGGTCACCGTGGTCAGCGGGCGGACCTCGGCGCCGAGCCGCTCGGCCAGCCAGAGGTAGTTCTTGACCAGGCTGTTCTTGGCGCCGTGCCGGCAGCCGGTCATGCAGGCGCCGCAGTGCAGGCAGCCGGTCCGCTCCGGCCCGACCCCGCCGAAGTAGGGGTCGGCGGCGCGCTCCCCCGGCCGGCCCAGGTAGACCCCGACCGGGGTGGCGTGGAAGGTGTGCCCGACCCCCATCCGGTCGGCCACCGCCCGCATCGCCCGGTCCGCGGAGGTCTCCTTCGGGTACGTCGTGACGCCGAGCATCCGTTTCGCCTGGTCGTAGTGGGGGGCGAGTTCGGCACGCCAGTCGGTGACGTCCCGCCACTGTGGATCGGAGTAGAACGCGGGCAGCGGCTCGTAGAGCGTGTTGGCGTAGACCAGGGAGCCGCCGCCGACGCCGGCGCCGGCGAGCACCAGTACCTTCGCCGGGGCCGTGCCGCCGCTGCGTGCCCCGGATGCGCGACGGCCGGCGGAGCGGAGCAGGGTGATCCGTTGGATGCCGTAGCAGCCCAGCGCGGGTGCCCAGAGGAACCGGCGGATCCGCCAGGAGGTCTCCGGCAACTCGTGGTCGGCGAAGCGGCGCCCCGCCTCCACGACGAGGACCGAGTAGCCCTTCTCCACCAGGCGCAGCGCCGCCACACTCCCGCCGAAGCCGGAACCGATGACGACGACGTCGACGTCTGGGGCGGAGCCGGGGGTGGGATCGACGGGCGAGTCGGTGCCGGCGGTGGAATTGGTGCCGGTGGTTTGCCCCATCTGAGCATCATTACCGAGCGGTAGCTACCGCACCAGGGTGGAACTGCGCCAAGATTCCTGCTGCCGCGCTTCCGGCGGTGCAACGTCGGCAGGCCGACGATGCGTCTGAAGTAACGGCCGGTCCTGGCAGACCGCACGGCCGAGGGGAAGTGGACGCGTGGCAGATCACGGGGTAAACGCTGGCGGCGTACCCGGAAACGGTGGCGGGCCGGCACCTGGCGACGGCGGCGGGCCGAAGCGGCGGCGGATCGTCTGGCTCGCCGCGATCGTCGCGGTGGCGGTGCTGCTGGCCGGTACGGCGTACGCGGCCAACCGCTTCTGGGGCAGCGGCTCCGCACCGGCTCCGGCGGCCCGGCCCAGCACCCCGGCGCCGACCACCGCGGCACCGTCGCCCACCCCGAGTCCGACCCCGGAGCCCGGTGCCGACATCAGGGGACCGCTCAACCTGCTGCTGGTCGGCGTCGACACCCGGGTCAGCAAACCGGACTGGGAGCCGCACGCCGACGCGGTGCTGATCCTGCACGTCACGAAGGATCTCGACCGGGCCTACCTGTTCGCGCTCCCCCGCGACCTGGTGGTCGACATCCCCCGCTTTCCCAAGGCGAACTTCCCTGGCGAACGCACCAAGCTGACCCACGCGATGAGCTACGGCAGCCGGGTACCCGGCCGGAACAAGCGCCCGAGTACCGCGCAGGGCTTCCAACTGCTCTCGGCGACGGTGAGCGCCTACACCGGGATCAAGCGGTTCGACGCGGGTGCGGTACTCACCTTCGGCGGCTTCGACAACCTGGTCGACGCCCTCGGCGGGGTGCAGCTCTACGTCGACCAGCGGGTGGTCTCGCAGCACCGGGAACCGGACGGCACCCATCGCGCGCTGCGCGGCGGCGGCTACGTCGGGCCGCAGATGGTCTACGAGAAGGGCCGCCGGACGCTGACCGGCTGGCAGGCGCTGGACTACGCCCGGCAGCGCTACACGGCCGGTGGCGCGTACACCCGGCAGCGGCACCAGCAGCAGCTCATCAAGGCGATGCTGGTGAAGATCCTCAGCCAGGACCTGGCCCGGGACCCTGACCGGATACGTCAGGTGGTCGGCTCGCTCGGCGACGCGCTGACCTTCGTCAGCGGCAGCGGCTCCGACATCGTCGACTTCGGGTACGCGCTGAGCCGGCTCCGCCCCGCGACGATGACCCTGGTGGCGCTGCCGGGCAGCGGGGTGGGCCGGGGCAGCGGCTACCGGGGCGAACAGCTCAGCTCGGTGGGCCGGAAGTTCATCGCCGAGCTGCGGGCCGGTCGCGCCGATGCCTATCTAGCGGCCAACCCGAAGCTCGTGATCAAGACTTGACCATCCCGGGCGCAACCGCTTCGCTGGCCCCGCTGCGGCGGCACGGACAGCGTTTCGGGGCACGTCCGTCGGTCTCGTCGTCGCCTTGACCGCCCTACCGTCGCGCCATAGCCTCACCCGGCGACCTCCGAGGCACCGGGCCCGAGGTCGTCAAAATTCGGGGAGGACAGTGTGCGATTCGCTAGACGGCTGACGGTTCTGGTCGCGATGGTTCTCAGTTTCCTGGTCCTGTCTGGAAACGCGGCTCAAGCTGCGTATTACAACACGTACACCGACATCGCCAGCACGCCCAACACGAGCTGCTGCACCGGAGCACAGGGTTTCGCCGCCGGATCCACCTACCTCTACTCGATCAAGAACCGCACCAATTACGACGACGTCTCCGTCATCTACCGTGTCCACAAGACCACCGGTGCGCGAGTGCTGATGACGAACGGCACGAACAACACGTCGACCAACCCCTGGCTCGGGCACGGGAACGACATGACGATCGTCGACATCGACGGGCAGCACCACCTGTTCGTCGTCACCATGAACGCGAGTGGTGCGCAGCTCGTGAGACTCCGCTACGAGGGCACCACCTACTACCACGCCGGGTCGTACCAGCTACGACTCGACGGAGCCGTGGCAACGCCGTCCGGGATCAATCGAGTCTCGGTCACCAGCACCACGATCACGTTCATGTTCAAGAGTGGCAGGACGATCTACAACGGCAGTCTCCCGCTGCGCGCCTCCTCCGGGACCATCAACCTGACGAAGGCGTTCAACCTGCAGGTCGAGGGCGCCCTCGTCAACGGTGCCGTGGTGCCGGACCTGGGGACCTTCACCAACCAGGGGTTCTTCTACGACGCGCCCAAGAAGGTTCTCTACTACCCGCTGACCAAGGACAACCGCAGCATCGTGCTCGTCTACCGGAACGTGTCGCCGACGACGACCGGGACCGCGCCCGCGGCCACCGACCTCTCCTTCCGTATCACGTCCTCGGCATACTCGACCCTGTTCGAGATCGAAGGCGTAGGAATCAGCGACGGCAAGCTGTACTTCAACACGAACCGGGCGAACTCGAGCGGTTCCTTCGACGGGGTCCACGTGTTCAACGGCTACGTCGCGGCCTAGCGCACGCGGCTATGGCGACTCGCTGTGGCTCGGCGATCGAGCCACAGCGAGTCACTGTCGGCCGCTCAGGGCATGGGCGGCGCCGTGGTGCCGGAGAGCCAGGCGTCGAAGAGTGGGCGCAACGGCTTCCCGGAGACCCGCTCGGCGTGCGCGACCAGGTCGGCGGTGCTGGCGTTGCCGTCCCGCTTCTCCGCCGTCCAGGTCGTCAGGATCCGGAAGAACGTCTCGTCGCCGACCGTACGCCGCAGCGCGTGCACGGCCAGCGCACCGCGCTTGTAGACCGCCCGGCTGAAGATTCCCGAGCGACCCGGATCCAGTGCCGGCTCCGCCCAGTCGGTGATGGCGTACTCCCGCTCGAACATGGTCTGCGCGCTCGGCCCGCCGTCGTGCTCGCTCCAGAGCCACTCGGCGTAGCTGGCGAAGCCCTCGTTGAGCCAGAGGTCGCTCCAGCGCCGGATCGAGACGCTGTCCCCGAACCACTGGTGGGCCAACTCGTGCGCCACCACCTCCAGGTTCGGTCCCTCGGTGAAGAACGCCGGGCCGTACACCGGGCGGGACTGGGTCTCCAGGGCGTACCCGATCCGGCTGTCGGCGAGCGCGATCCCGCCGTACGCCTCGAACGGGTACGGGCCGAACCGGGTGGCCAGGAAGTCGGCGATCTCACCGGTACGGGCCAGCGACCGCTCCGCCGGCCCGCCCGCCGGCAGGCTCGCCGCGATCGCGGTGACCAGTGGCTTGCCGGCGTGCGTACCGGTGCTGACCCGGTATTTCCCGATCACCAGCGTGACCAGGTAACTGGCCATCGGGGCCCGCTCCGCCCAGCGCCAGGTGGTCCAGCCGGCGTCGGTGCTGCTGCCGCCCGGGGTCCCGTTGCTCAGCGCCGCCAGCCCCTCCGGCACGGTCGCCTCGATCTGGTAGGTCGCCTTGTCCAGCGGGTGGTCGTTGACCGGGAACCAGGTGCTCGCCGACTCCGGCTGGCCGAGCGCGACCGCACCGTCCGAGGTGTGCAGCATCCCGCCACTGCCCAGGTCCGGGGTGGTGACCGGGGCCGGCTTGCCGGAGTAGCGCACCCGTACCCCGAACCGCCGGCCCTTGCCGAGGCCGGTGGCCGGGGTGACCACCAGCTCGTCCTCGCTCCGGGCGTGCGTGGCGTCGACGCCGTCGACCTGTACCGACGAGACGGTCAGCCCGGCCAGGTCGAGGTTGAACCGGGACAGGTCCTGGGTGGCCGTCGCCTCGATGGTGGCGTCACCGGTCAGCTCGTCGGTCGCCGGGTCGTACCTGACCTGGAGGCGGTAGCTGGCGACGTCGTAGCCGCCGTTGCCGTAGGTCGGGAAGTACGGGTCGCCCACCCCGGGCGCCCCGGGCCGGAACCCCCCGGCCTGCTCGTCCCGGCCACCGGTGCAGCCGCCGGGCGAGAGCACCACCAGCAGCACCACCAGTACGCCGGCCAGCACCGGCCGCCCCACCCTGATCATCACGCCTCCGGCTGACGGTGCCGGCTACCGGTCGAGGACGAGCCCGACCTTCTGGAACTCCTTCAGGTCCCGGTAGCCGCACTTGGCCATTGCCCGGCGCAGCCCGCCGAACAGGTTGAGCTGGCCCTCCGGGTCGTCCGACGGCCCGTAGAGCAGCTTCTCCATCGAGCCGAGCGGCTCGTCGGCCACCCCGTAGGCGCCGCGCGGCAGCTTCGGGTGGCTGGCCGCCGGGTGCCACCAGGCGCCGCCGGCCGGCGCCTCGGCGCAGAGCGACAGCGGCTCGCCGAGCATCACCGCGTCGGCGCCGCAGCCGAGCGCCTTGGCGATGTCGCCGGAGGTCTGCAGGTCGCCGTCGGCGATCAGGTGCACGTACCGGCCGCCGGTCTCGTCGAGGTAGTCCCGGCGGGCCGCCGCCGCGTCGGCGATCGCGGTGGCCATCGGCACCCGGATGCCGAGAACCGATTCGGTGGTCGACCACTCGTCGCCGCCGAGCCCGACGATCACCCCGGCCGCCCCGGTCCGCATCAGGTGCAGCGCCGTCTTGTAGTCGGTGCAGCCACCGGCGACGACCGGCAGGTCGAGGTCGGCGATGAACTCCTTGAGGTTCAACGGCTCGTCGGTGGTGGAGACGTGCTCGGCCGAGACGATGGTGCCCTGGATGACCAGGATGTCCACTCCGGCGTCCAGGATCACCGGGGCGAGTGCCAGGGTGTGCTGCGGGGAGACCCGGACGGCGACCGTACCGCCGCCCTCGCGCATCTGCCGGACCCGCTCGGCGATCAGCTCGGGGCGGATCGGCTCGGCGTACACCTCCTGGAGCCGGCGGGTGGCCGCGGAGCCCTCCTCCAGCCGGGACAGCTCCTCCAGGACCTTGGCCGGGTCCTCGTAGCGGGTCCACAACCCCTCGACGTTGAGCACCCCGAGCCCGCCGAGCCGGCCCAGCGTGACCGCCGACTCCGGGCTCATGGTGGCGTCCGACGGGTGCCCGACGCAGGGGATCCCGAACTGGTACGCGTCGAGCTGCCAGGCGGTCGAGACGTCGTCCACGTCCCGGGTACGCCGGCTCGGCACGATCGCGATGTCGTCCAGGTGGTAGCCGCGCTGTGCGGTCTTGCCCAGCCCGATCTCGACCACGTCACGCATGGGTCACTCCAGAGTAGAAAGGGGGTGGTGGCGGGGAGGCGGTGACCGTCAGCGGGTGTGGTAGTTCGGTGCCTCGACCGTCATCTGGATGTCGTGCGGGTGGCTCTCCTTCAACCCGGCGGCGGTGATCCGGATGAGCTGGCCCCGGCGGTGCAGCTCGGGGATGGTCTCCGCGCCGACGTAGCCCATCGCCAGCCGCAGTCCGCCGACGAGCTGGTGGGCGACCCGGGCCAGCGGGCCGCGGTAGGGCACCTGGCCCTCGACGCCCTCCGGCACCAGCTTCTCCTCGCTGGCCACGTCGTCCTGGAAGTAGCGGTCCTTGGAGTACGACCGGGCCTGCCCACGCGACTGCATCGCGCCCAGCGACCCCATCCCCCGGTACGCCTTGAACTGCTTGCCGTTGATGAACATCAGCTCGCCCGGGCTCTCCTCGGAGCCGGCGAGCAGGCTGCCGAGCATCACGGTGTCGCCGCCGGCCACCAGCGCCTTGGCGATGTCGCCGGAGTACTGGATGCCGCCGTCGGCGATCACCGGCACCCCGGCCGGACGGGCGGCCCGGGCCGCCTCCATGATCGCGGTGATCTGCGGTACGCCGACCCCGGCGACGATCCGGGTGGTGCAGATGGCGCCCGGGCCGACCCCGACCTTGACCGCGTCGGCACCCGCCTCGACCAGCGCCTTCGCCCCCGCGTAGGTCGCCACGTTGCCGCCGATCACGTCGACGGTGGTGTCCTTCTTGAGCCGTCCGACCATGTCGAGCACGGCCCGCTGGTGCCCGTGCGCGGTGTCCACGATCAGCACGTCCACCCCGGCCTCGACCAGGGCCCGGGCCCGCTTGTACGCGTCCTCGCCGACGCCCACCGCGGCGGCGACCCGCAGCCGGCCGGCGTCGTCCTTGGTGGCGAGCGGGTACTGCTCGCTCTTGGCGAAGTCCTTGACGGTGATCAGGCCGCGCAGCCGCCCGTCCGGGTCGACGATCGGCAACTTCTCGACCTTGTGCCGGCGCAGCAGGTCGAGCGCCTCCTCCTTGGTGACCCCGACCTCCGCGGTGACCAGCGGCATCGGGGTCATGATCTGGCGGACCGGGGTGCCCCCGTCGGTGACGAACCGCATGTCGCGGTTGGTCACGATGCCCAGCAGGGTGCCCTGGGCGTCGGTCACCGGCACACCGGAGATCCGGTAGCGCCCGCAGAGCGCGTCGACGTCCCGCAGGGTGTCGTCCGGCCCGCAGGTGACCGGGTTGGTGACCATGCCGGCCTCGGAGCGCTTCACCAGATCGACCTGGAGCGCCTGGTCCTCGATCGAGAGGTTGCGGTGCAGCACCCCGATGCCGCCCTGCCGGGCCATCGCGATCGCCATCCGGGCCTCGGTCACCGTGTCCATCGGGCTGGAGACCAGCGGGATGGCGAGCTCGACGTTGCGGCTGAGTCGGGTGATGGTGTTCACCCGGCTCGGGATGATCTCGGACTCGCCGGGCTGCAGGAGCACGTCGTCGAAGGTCAACCCGAGCGGCACCACCCGGGCCGAACCGGCCGGCAGTTCGGGCAGGTGCCCGGCGAGCTGGTCGGCGTCGGTGGCCAGCGGAAGGTCGTTGGTGGGTCGGTTCTCCACGATGTGTCCCCTGCTGCTGTGGTTGACGGGTGCTCTGGTTGACGGTCGATGACGATCACCGCCGACGCGGCTGCGATCCTCGCCGACGCGGGTCGGTCGGCGCTGAGCTGGTCGGACAGGCTGCCCGGCGGCAGGGCGGTGTCGGGGCTCGCCCCGGGTACGGCGCGATGGTTCATCGTACCCATCCGGCGGGGCGGGCGTCGCGGGCGCGGGTACGGCGGCGGTACAGGCCACAACGGGTGACCACGCCGGGCGGTGTTGGGACTACGGTGGAGGGGTGCACGAGGAGCCGATCGACCCGTTCAACGGTGACCCCGCCGATCCCTCCGCCGGCCTTGACGACCCGGGTGAGGAGACCGAACTCGACCCGCTCAGCGAGGTCGAGCGGCAGGACGTGCTGGAGGACCTCGCCGATCTGGAGATCTACCAGGCGCTGCTGGGTCCGGTCGGGGTACGCGGCCTCGTGATCGAGTGTGAGGACTGCCGGGAACCGCACTACTTCGACTGGGACCTGCTCCGGGGCAACCTGCGGCACCTGCTCAACTCCGGCCGCCCCCGGGTGCACGAGCCGGCCTACGACCCCGACCCGGACCACTACGTCACCTGGGAGTACGCCCGCGGCTACGCCGACGGGGTGCACGACACCCTGACCGAGACCGCCGACGAGAACGAGGGCGAGGCCGAGGCCCCGCGCTGAGCGGGGGACGATCCGGTCACGGAGGTCGATCCGGTCACGGAGGTCATCGGGCCGCGGCCGGCGACCGGTCAGGCAACCAGGCCGGCCCGGAACCCGGCCGCCACGGCGTGCGCCCGGTCCCGGGCCCCGAGCTTGCGGAACAGCCGCCGGGCATGGGTCTTGACGGTGTCCTCGGAGACGAAGAGTTCCCGGCCGATCTCCGCGTTGCTCTTCCCGTCCGCCATTCCGACCAGCACCTGCATCTCGCGCTCGGTCAGCACCGGTCGGCGGGCCGGAGCCGAGCGTCGGGCTCCGCCCGGGCCGTCGGCACCGCGCGACTCCTGGCCCGGCGCGCCGGGGCCGGGCCCGTCCGGGCCGGCCTTCTCCGACGGGTACGCCGGGTGCCCCGATGCGGTACCGGCCGGCGTGGCCGGGTCGGCCGGGGCGTTCGGGTCGTCCCCACGCTGTGCCGGTACCATCGCCGGCCCGGTCGGCTGTTCTCCGGTCGTCTCGCCGGCGCTGCTGGGCGATTCCGGGTCGTCCCGCCGGCGTACCGCCGACTCGTCCCCCGGCGGACGACCCGCGCCCGGTGCGTCCCCGCCCGGACCGTCCCGGCCGGGTCCGGTCGGCGCGCGCACCACGCTGCCGAGCCGCTGGCCCGCCGCCGGCTGGCCGCTCGCGTCGCCGGGGCCACCTGTCCGGCCGGCACCGGCCGGGCCACCCGCCTGACCACCGCCGGCCAGCGCGCCGCCGGCCAGCGCGGCACCGCCCCGACCGGGCCGGCCGCCGAGCAGCAGCAGCGCCTTCGCCACCACGCTCACCAGGTCGTGGTCGCCGCCCTGGATCAGCCCACGGGCGCCGGCCGCGATGGTCGCCGCGGCGACCCCCGGGTCCTCGGCACCGAGCAGCAGGATCGCCGCTCCAGGCGACCGGGCCAGTACCCGCCGGGTGAAGCCGACGCTGTCCGGGCGGGTGAGCGCGGTGTCCGCGAGCACCACGTCCGCCGGCCGCTCGGCGAGCCGGAGCATGGCCTCGGGGTCGGACACCGCGGTACGGACCGCGGCGGCCAACCCGAGCCGGGCTGCCGCCGCCGCGACGTTCTGGGCCGCGAGCGGGGTCCGGACGCAGACAAGAACGGTGCGCACGATGCTCTCCTCTCCGCAACGAGGAGACCACGCCGGTGAGTGATCATGATGAGTTTCCACGGATGAACCACAAACTTTTTGGACGATTCGCCCCACGGATCGGGTTCGGGGCGAGAAGTTCGCGATCAAGTACGTGTGAGCCGTCCGCGCCCGGGGTACCGGGACCGGTGGTCGGATCGGTGCGCCTGCGCGGCCCGCCGCCCGGATCCCGACCCGAGCAGGTCATCGCGGTGCCGCGCGGAAGGAGGGTGCTGATGTCGAACGTACGCAGGCTGCCTGGACCCATCGTCGATCTGTGGGAGTGGCAGCGGCATGGCGCCTGCCGGGGCCGGGACAGCGCCCAGTTCTTCCACCCGGAAGGCGAGCGCGGCTCGTCCCGCAACCGCCGGGAGGCCAGCGCCAAGGCGGTCTGCCTGGCCTGCCCGGTCCGCGCCGAGTGCGCCGCCCACGCGCTCGCGGTACGCGAGCCGTACGGGGTGTGGGGTGGCTTCAGCGAGTCCGAGCGGCTCCGGCTGCTCGCCGTCGGCTGGGAGGATCTCGCCGACCGTCGGCAGAGCCGGGTGGACGTCGCCCGGCTGGAGGCCCGGCTCGGCCGGCCCTTCCGGTCGACGGTACCGGCCCAGCGGTCGGCCTGACTCCCCGCCCGACCGGCCCGGCCGGGGTCCGGGCCGGCGGTCGGCGCACCGGGGTCAGGTCACGGTGACCGTGACGGTGTGCCAGCCGGTGGCACCGTCCGGCTCGACCGGGCGGGACTGGCCGGTCTGCACCGCCCCGGTGGCGTCGGTCGCGCGCACCTGGAGGACGTGTTCGCCGGGGGTGGCGGTCCACCGCCAGGACCACTGCGTCCAGGTGTCGGTCGAGACCGATCCGGCCAGGGTCGCCGGCTGCCAGTCGCCGTCGTCGACGCGTACCTCCACCTGCCGGACCCCGACGTGCTGCGCCCAGGCCACCCCGGCGACGGTGACCGGGCCGGCCGGCACCGTCCGGCCCGCCCGTGGGGTGTCGATCCGTGACTGGGTCTTGATCGGCCCCCGCGCCGACCAGCCCCGGGGCACCCAGTACGCGTCGAAGTCGGCGAAACTGGTCAGCTCCAGCTCCACCAGCCACTTGCAGGCGGAGACATAGCCGTACAGGCCGGGCACCACCACCCGGACCGGGAAGCCGTGCGCGATCGGCAGCGGTTCGCCGTTCATCCCGACGGCCAGCATCGCGTCCCGGCCGTCGGTGAGCACCTCCGTCGGGCTGCCGCAGGTCCAGCCGTCCGTGGAGCGGGCCACCACCTGGTCCGCCCCGGGCAGCGGCCCCGCCTCGGCGAGCAGCGGCCCGAGCGGTACGCCGAGCCAGCGGGCGTTGCCGATCAGGTCGCCGCCGACCTCGTTGGAGACGCAGGCCAGGGTGATGTGCCGTTCGATCATCGGCCGGGCGAGCAGATCGGCATAGCTGAGTGTGACGGGGTTGCGCACCCGGCCGTGAATCCGCAACTGCCATCCCTCCGGGTCCACCCGTGGCACCACCAGTGCGGTGTCGATCCGGTAGAAGTCCCGGTTCGGCGTGACGTACGACGACAGCCCCGGCACCGCCAGCTCGGCGTTCGCCGGCACCGGCGCCGCCGGGCTGGCCGGGAGCGGCAGCTCGATCGCCGCGCGGGCGGCCGAGACACCCCGCCGGGTCGACAGCCAGCGGCCGCCGAAGCCGCCGACCGCCGCCGCGCCGACCGCGAGCCCGACCCCGGTGAGGAACCGCCGCCGGGCGTACTCGTCCGGGTACGCGGCAGCGGAGGGCGCCACGCCGGCCGGTCCGGTCGCCCCGACCGGCGTGGCCAGGGCTCGGCCGAGCGGGCCGGCGACGAAGAGCCGGAGCACGCCGGCCGCGAGTACGGCGCCGACCAGCGAGGGCAGCACCGCGACCGGACCGGCCCCGGGGCGGGTCAGCGCCGCCAGTACGCCGACCGCGCCGAAGAGGGCGATCCCGGCGTACCCGAGGGGCAGCGAGCGGACCGCGACCAGCCCGACCAGGGCGGCGAACCCGGCCAGCAGTACGGCGGTGCCGACCAGGAGTGCGATCTTGTCGTACACGTAGAAGACGTCGACGGCGAACCGCTTGAGCGGTGCGGGCGCCAGGTCCACCACCACGCCGCCGACCGCGACCAGCGGCGCGGAGCGCGCCCCGGTGAGCACCGCCACCGCCTCGGCCGCCCCGACCGCGACGGCCGCGGCGGCCAACCCGGCCAGCGCACCGAACCGGCGCGGCAGGCCGCCGCGCCGGGCCGGGACGGTCGGTGCCGGTCCGTTACCGTCCAGATCCGGGATCGCCCTCATCCGCCCAGTGTTGCCGGCCGGGCCCGAACGGGAAAGGCACGTCAGAGGTTCGTAATCCCGATGCCGGCGGGCCCGCCCCGGCGCGGAAACGAAGATCCGCGTGAGCGGGGCGCCGGACGTGGAGACTCCCACGCCGGACCGCTCACGCGGATCTCGGTGTCGCGACCGGGGTACGGATCAGCGCGATCCGGGCCCGGACCGGTCAGAAGCCCGGACCGTGCTGGTGGCCGTGCCCGTGACCGTGGCCGTGCCCGCCGGCGGCGGCCGGCTCGGCCTTCTCCGGCTTCTCCACGACCAGGCTCTCGGTGGTCAGCAGCAGCCCGGCGATCGACGCCGCGTTGGTGACCGCGTTGCGGGTCACCTTCACCGGGTCGATGATGCCGGCCTTGGCCAGGTCCTTGTACTCGCCGGTGGCGGCGTCGAGGCCGTTGCCCCAGCCCTGCTCGGCGACCTTCTGCACCACCACGTAGCCGTCGTGGCCGGCGTTCTGGGCGATCCACCGCAGCGGCTCGACCAGTGCCTTGCGGACGATCGAGACGCCCACCTTCTCGTCACCGGTCAGGCCCAGGTCGCCGTCGAGCGCCGAGAGGATCTGCACCAGCGCGGCGCCGCCGCCCGGTACGGTGCCCTCCTCGACCGCGGCCTTGGTCGCGGCGATGGCGTCCTCGATGCGGTGCTTGCGCTCCTTCATCTCGACCTCGGTCGCCGCACCGGCCTTGATCACCGCGATGCCGCCGGAGAGCTTGGCCAGCCGCTCCTGGAGCTTCTCGCGGTCCCAGTCGGAGTCGGACGCCTCGATCTCCTTGCGGATCTGGGTGATCCGCTCGGCGACGTCGTTGTCCCGGCCCCGACCGTCGATCACGGTGGTGTTGTCCTTGTCGACCACGACCCGGCGGGCGGTGCCGAGCACCTCCAGGCCGACCGAGTCGAGCTTGTAGCCCAGCTCGGGGGCGACCACCTCGCCACCGGTCAGGATCGCCATGTCCTGGAGCATCGCCTTGCGCCGGTCGCCGAAGCCGGGCGCCTTCACCGCGCAGACCTTGACGGTCTTGCGGATCGCGTTGACCACCAGGGTGGAGAGCGCCTGCCCCTCCACGTCCTCGGCGATGATCAGCAGCGGCTTCGCGGTCTGGAGGACCTTCTCCAGCAGCGGCAGCAGCTCCTCGATCGCGGAGATCTTCTGGGTGGTGATCAGGATGTACGGCTCGTCGAGCACCGCCTCCTGCGCCTCGGTGTCGGTGACGAAGTTCGGCGAGATGAAGCCCTTGTCGAACTGGAGGCCCTCGGTGACCTCCAGCTCGGTGGCCAGGGTCGAGCCCTCCTCGACGGTGATCACACCGTCCCGGCCGACCTTCTCCATCGCCTCGGCGATCAGGTCGCCGATGGTGGCGTCCTGGGCCGAGATGGTCGCCACGTGCGCGATCGACTCCCGGCTGCCCACCTCGACGGCCTTCTCCAGCAGCGCCGAGGAGATCTTCTCGGCCGCCAGGTCGATACCGCGCTTGAGTGCGGCGGGCCCGGCGCCGGCGGCCACGTTGCGCAGGCCCTCCCGGACCATCGCCTGGGCCAGCACGGTGGCGGTGGTGGTCCCGTCGCCGGCGACGTCGTTGGTCTTGGTCGCCACCTCCTTGACCAGCTGCGCGCCGAGGTTCTCGTACGGGTTGGTGAGCTCGATCTCCTTGGCGATGGTCACGCCGTCGTTGGTGATCGTCGGGGCACCGAACTTCTTGTCCAGGACGACGTTGCGCCCACGCGGGCCGAGAGTGACCTTGACCGTGTCCGCGAGCGTGTTGACACCGTGCTCCAGCAGGTGCCGGGCGTCATCCGAGAAGCTCAGAATCTTCGCCATTGTGTTAACAGGGTCCCTTCACGCAGCGCTGCCCCGGCCCGGCGGGGCCGGTCCGGGGCAGCGTCAGTGGATCAGTCAGATCACTTCTCGATGACGGCGAGGACGTCGCGGGCGGAGAGCACCAGGTACTCCTCGCCGGCGTACTTGACCTCGGTGCCGCCGTACTTCGAGTAGATGACCGTGTCGCCGACCTTGACGTCAACCGGGATCCGGTTGCCGTCGTCGTCGAAACGGCCGGGGCCGACAGCGAGGACGGTGCCCTCCTGCGGCTTCTCCTTGGCGGTGTCGGGGATCACGATGCCCGACGCCGTGGTCGTCTCAGCCTCGTTCGCCTGGACCAGGATCCGGTCCTCGAGCGGCTTGATCGCAACCTTGGTCGCGGTAGTCACGGGCATACCCTCCTGGGGTACTTGGTTTCTGTACCGGCCGGCGAGCCGACCAGCGTCAATCTGCCACATGCCACCGGGCGGGTCCGTCGTCGCGGGTGCCGGTCCGCCTGGCGTTCAGCTCCCGGACAACGGCCCGAAAGCTGGCACCCTCGGTTTGAGAGTGCTAACCGCAGGTTATGCCGACGGCTAGCACTCCGTCAAGGAGAGTGCCAACCCGACACGCCTGTCGGAGACCCTGGCCGGCACAATGCTCCGGTGGACTCCGAGCAGCTCGCCGCGCTGCGTACCCCAGCGGGGGAAACCGCGCTGGCCAGGGCCGCCGAGCTGGCCGGCGGCGACCCGCTGGCCGCGGCGGCCGCGCTGCGCTCGGCCGGGGTGCCGGCCGGACTGGCCGCCGCCGCGCTGACCCAGGCCGAGCTGCGGCGCCGGGCGACCGCCAAATTCGGCCCGGAGGCGGCCGGGATGTTCTTCACCCGGACCGGGCTGGAACAGGCCACCCGGCCCGGGGTCGCGGCGCGCCGGGCCGCCCGGCTGCGCGCCGCCGGGGTACGCACCCTGGTCGATCTCGGCTGCGGCCTCGGCGCCGACGCGCTCGCCGCCGCCCGGGCCGGCATCCGGGTGTACGGCGTGGAGGCCGACCCGGTCACCGCGGCGATGGCCGCCGCGAACGCCGGGGCGGCCGGGGTGGCCGACCGGTTCACCGTGACTCTCGGCGACGCGACCCGGTTCGACCTCACCGCCGTCGACGAGCCGGTCGACGCGGTGTTCTGCGATCCGGCGCGGCGGACGGCCGGTACCGGCCGGCGGATCTTCGACCCGGCCGCCTACTCCCCACCCTGGGACTTTCTGCTCGGCCTGGCCGGCCGGGTCCCCCGGACGGTCTTCAAGGTCGCACCCGGGATCGACCACAAGCTGCTGCCGGCGGGTGCCGAGGGCGAGTGGGTCAGCGTCGGCGGCGACCTGGTCGAGGCGACCGTCTGGTCCGGCCCGCTCGCCGCCGCGCCCCGCCGGGCCACCCTGCTGGCCGGAACGGCGGTGCACGAACTGACCGGCGACGGCACCCGGCGGGCCCCGGTCGGCCCGGTCCGGCGCTACCTCTACGACCCGGACCCGGCGGTGGTCCGCGCGCACCTGGTCGCCGAGTTCGCCGGTACGGTCGGCGGCACGCTCGCCGACCCCGAGATCGCGTACGTCTACGCCGACGCCGCCCGCCCCACCCCGTACGCCCGGTGCCTGGAGGTGGTCGAGTCGCTGCCGTTCTCGCTGAAGCGGCTGCGCGCCCGGCTGCGGGACCTCGACGTCGGGCGGGCGGAGATCCTGAAGCGGGGTTCCGCGCTGGAACCGGAGCGGCTCCGCCGCGACCTGCGGCTGGCCGGCAGCGAGCCGATCAGCCTGGTGCTGACCCGGATCGCCGACGCCCCCACGGTGCTGCTCTGCCGTCCGGTGCCGGCCCCGGAACCGGCCGCCCCGACCGGGTAGGGTGCGGATCGTGGCGGGCAGGGGCACCCCGGCGACCGCGCTGCTGGCACGGCAGCGGGTCCCGCACACCCTGCACCCGTACGACGTCGCGCCGGACACCCCGAACTACGGCGCCGAGGTGGCGGCGGCGCTGGGCGTACCGCCGGAGCGGGTCTTCAAGTCGCTGGTCGCCAGCGTCGACGGGGTGCTGACCGTGGCGGTGGTACCGGTCACCGGCGAACTCGACCTCAAGACGCTGGCGACGGCGGTCGGCGGCAAGCGGGCGTCGCTGGCCGACCGGGCGCTGGCCGAGCGGACCACCGGCTACGTCCGGGGCGGGATCAGTCCGCTGGGTCAGCGCAAGGCGCTGCGTACCGTGGTCGACGCCTCGGCCGAGCGCTTCCCCACCATCTACGTCTCGGCGGGCCGCCGCGGGCTGGAACTCGAACTCGCCCCGGCCGACCTGATCCGGCTCACCTCCGCCACCACCGCACCGGTCGCCGCGCCCTGATCCCGGCCGGGCCGCGCCGGGTGCCCGGGACGCCAGCCGCCACGAACGATCAATTCCGGCGTATCGCCGCTGGCCAATGCCGGGATGTCCGTCACGTTGCCGAATTGTTATCCGCAACAACAAACTCGTGGCCTCGGCGACCTTGCCCCGAAGAACCCTCGCGCAATACGTTGCCGGACACAACAAAAGTGAGGCGGGCGGTCGCCACGGCCCACCAGAGACTCTGCCGGAGCGCGACCGGCGGAGCCGCTGGCGAGGCAGCCCAACGGGGGGAGGCCACCGGGCAGCACGGCGACCCGCTCGGGCGTACCACCGCTCCGACCCGAGACACCACACCCACCCCGAAAGGACCCGTGCAATGCGCAGAGGGATCCTCACCATCGCTGCCGTGGGCCTGCTGGCCACGGGCGGCCTCGCCGCCTGCGGCGACGATTCCGGCGGCGAAGGTGGCAACGCCGCCGTGCCGATGATCGGCGTCATCCTCCCGGACAGCGCCTCCTCGGTCCGCTGGGAGACCGCGGACCGCAAGTACCTGGAAGCGGCGTTCAAGGCCGCCGGCGTCAAGCACACCATCCAGAACGCCCAGGGCGACAAGGCACAGTTCCAGACCATCGCCGACCAGATGATGACCGAGGGCGTCAACGTCCTGATGATCGTCAACCTGGACTCCGGCACCGGCAAGGCGGTGCTGGACAAGGCCAAGACGCAGGGCGTGCTCACCATCGACTACGACCGGCTGACCCTGGGCGGCTCGGCCGAGTACTACGTCAGCTTCGACAACGAGGGCGTCGGCAAGCTCCAGGGCGAGGGTCTGGTCAAGTGCCTGACCGACAAGGGCGCCCAGAAGCCGGTCATCGCCGAACTGAACGGCTCGGAGACCGACAACAACGCCACGCTGTTCAAGAACGGCTACGACGGCGTACTCAAGCCCAAGTACGACTCCGGCGAGTACGTCAAGGGCCCGGACCAGTGGGTGCCCGCCTGGGACAACGCCCAGGCCGGCACCATCTTCGAGCAGATGATGACCCAGCAGAACGGCAAGATCGACGGCGTACTGGCCGCGAACGACGGGCTGGGCAACGCGGTCATCTCCGTGCTGAAGCGGAACAAGCTCAACGGCAAGGTCCCGGTGACCGGCCAGGACGCCACCGTGCAGGGCCTGCAGAACATCCTCGCCGGTGACCAGTGCATGACCGTCTACAAGGCGGTCAAGAAGGAGGCCGACGCGGCTGCGGAGCTGGCGATCGCGCTGGCCAAGGGCGAGAAGAAGGCCGCGCCCACCACGGTGCGGGACCCGGAGGGCAACCGGGACGTGCCGGCGGTGCTGCTGGAGCCGAAGGCCATCTACAAGGAGAACGTGAAGGACGTCGTCACCGACGGCTACGTCAGCAAGGAAGAGCTCTGCACCGGTGCCTTCGCCGCCGCCTGCACCGAGGCCGGCATTAGCTGACCTGGAGCACGGCATCGGGCTCGACCGGCCCCGCCGAGACGCCGCCCGGTACGGAACCATCCGTACCGGGCGGCGTGCTCGCCACCAGAGAGACTGGACCGGACCCGTGATCGGACACCCCGCGATCGGTACCCGCCACCGGACACCCGCGTAAAGGAGACCAACCCGTGTCCGCGACACCCCTGCTGGAACTGCGCGGGATCGACAAGAGCTTCGGTCCCGTCCAGGTCCTCCGCGACGTCAACCTCTCGGTCAATCCCGGCGAGGTGACCGCGCTCGTCGGCGACAACGGCGCCGGCAAGTCCACCCTCGTCAAGTGCGTCGCCGGCATCTACTCGGCCGACGGCGGCGAGATCCTCTTCGAGGGCCGACCGGTGCACATCCACAACCCCCGGGACGCCGCCACCCTCGGCATCGAGGTGGTCTACCAGGACCTCGCGCTCTGCGACAACCTCGACATCGTGCAGAACATGTTCCTCGGCCGGGAGAAGCGCCGCGGCCTCGTCCTGGACGAGCCGACCATGGAACAGATGGCCGCCGAGACCCTGGCCGGGCTCTCCGTCCGGACCGTGAAGTCGCTGCGGCAGCACGTCTCCAGCCTCTCCGGCGGGCAGCGGCAGACCGTGGCGATCGCCAAGGCCGTGCTCTGGAACAGCCGACTCGTCATCCTCGACGAGCCGACCGCCGCGCTCGGCGTGGCGCAGACCGCCCAGGTACTCGAACTGGTCCGCCGGCTGGCCGACAACGGCCTCGCCGTGGTGCTCATCTCGCACAACATGAATGACGTCTTCGCCGTCTCCGACCAGATCGCCATGCTCTACCTCGGCCAGATGGTGGCGCAGCTGCGGACCAGCGACGTCACGCACGCCCAGGTGGTCGAGCTGATCACCGCCGGGCGCAGCGGCGGCCTCGGGCTGACCGGCGAGAACGGCAACGGCAACGGCAAACACGACACCCCACCCAGCACCGAGACCACGAGCGCAGGAGCCGACAGATGAGCCCCGCCCCTCCCACCACCGTGGTGCCGCCGGTCGAGGTGCCGGCCGCGCCGGCGCCCACGGTCGGCAGCCACGTCCGGGACTATCTGGCCCGGGTACGCGGCGGCGACATGGGCGCGCTGCCGGCGGTACTCGGCCTGATCGTGCTCTGCGCCGTCTTCGCCGCGCTGCGCCCCAACTTCATGACCGAGGGGAACTTCGCCAACCTGTTCACCCAGGGCGCGGCGGTGATGCTGATCGCGATGGGGCTGGTCTTCGTCCTGCTGCTCGGCGAGATCGACCTCTCCGCCGGCTTCGCCAGCGGGGTCTGCGCCGCGGTACTCGCCCAGTTGGTCACCCTGCAGGGCTATCCCTGGTACGTCGCGGTCGCCGCCGCACTCGTCACCGGAGTGGTGATCGGGCTGGTCATCGGCTTCCTGGTGGCCAAGGTCGGCATTCCGTCCTTCGTGGTCACCCTGGCCGCGTTCCTCGCCTTCCAGGGCATCGTGCTGCTGCTGATCAAGGGTGGCACCAACGTCTCGATCCGGGACGACGTGCTGGTGGCGATCGCCAACCGGAACATGCCGCCGTGGCTCGGCTGGGCGCTGGCCCTGCTCGGCGTCGCCGGCTACGCGGTCGTACAACTGCTGCGGCACCGCAACCGCAGCGCGCTCGGCCTGGTCACCGCGCCGCTCGCCGTGGTATTGATCCGGATCGGCTCGCTGGCGGCGATCGCCGGCACCGCCGTGTACCTGCTGAACCTGGAGCGCAGCCGCAACGTGCTCGTCTCGCTCAAGGGCGTACCGATCGTGGTGCCGATCATCGTGATCCTGCTGGTCGTGCTCACCTTCGTACTGCAACGCACCGCGTACGGCCGGCACGTCTATGCGGTCGGCGGCAACCGGGAGGCGGCGCGGCGGGCCGGCATCGACGTGGACCGGATCCGGATCTCGGTCTTCGTGATCTGCTCGACGATGGCGGCGATCGGCGGGATCGTGGCGGCCAGCCGGGCCACCTCGGTCGACGCCAACACCGGGGGCAGTAAGGTCCTGCTCTACGCGGTCGGCGCGGCGGTGATCGGCGGCACCAGCCTCTTCGGCGGCAAGGGCCGGATCGTGGACGCGGTGCTCGGCGGCGCGGTGATCGCGGTCATCGACAACGGGATGGGGCTGCTCGGCCGCAGTTCCGGCTTCACCTTCGTGGTGACCGGCCTGGTGCTGCTGCTGGCGGCCAGTGTGGACGCACTCTCCCGACGCCGGGCCGCCGCGACCGGTAATCGATAGGGGCACGATGCGCGCAGGGCCGAGCCAGGAGGAGATTCGCCGGCAGAATCTCGGCGCGCTGCTGCGTTACGTCCACATCCACGGCGCCACCTCCCGGGCGGAGCTGACCACCTCGCTCGGGCTGAACCGGAGCACCATCGGCGCGCTCACCGCCGAACTGGCCGCCGCCGGCCTGGTCAGCGAACGGGCGCCCCGGGAGACCGGGCGGGCCGGACGGCCGTCGCTGGTCGTCCGGCCCGAGTCGGGGCGGGTCTTCGCGTACGCGTACAGCATCGAGGTGGACCGGCTGCGGGCCGCCCGGATCGGGCTCGGCGGGGTGGTGCTGGACCGCCGGCAGGCCGAGCGGCCCCCGGGGCTGCCGGCGGTGGAGAGCCTGCCGCTGCTGGCCGGCTTCGTGAAGGAGATGCACCAGGCGGTACCGGCGGGCTCGGTCTACGTCGGCAGCGGCGTGGCGGTCTGCGGGCGGTTGCGCCGCCCGGACGGCGCGGTGCACGTCCGGCCGGAGAGCGCCGGCTGGGCCGGCCGCGGCGAGCTGGACAAGCCGCTGGCCGAGGCGCTCGGTGAACTGCTGCCGCAGGAGCGCCCGGTGCTGGTCAGCAACGCCGCCGACGCGAGCGCGGTCGCCGAACACGCCCGGGGCGCGGCCAGCGGCTACGACGACGTCATCTACCTGCACCGGGACGTCGGCATCGACGCCGGGATCATCGTCGGCGGCCGGCGGCTGACCGGGCAGGGCGGCTACGCCGGGGAGGTCGGCCACATGGTGGTGAACCCCGGCGGAAGCCCGTGCGGCTGCGGCTCGTACGGCTGCTGGGAGACCGAGATCGGCGAGTACGCCCTGCTGCTGGCGGCCGGCCGGGACGACGCCGTGGGCCGGGAGGCCGCCCTGCGGGTGGTCGACGCGGCCGCCCGGGGTGACGCGAACGCGCAGGCGGCGGTCCGGCAGATCGGCGACTGGCTCGGGTTCGGCGTGGCGAACCTGGTCAACATCTTCAACCCCGGGGTGGTCATCTTCGGCGGCACCCTCCGGGACGTCTACCTCGCGGCAGCGGCCCGGGTGCGCAGCCGGCTCAACTCGCTGGCCCTGCCCACCCCGCGCGAGCAGGTACGCCTGCGTACCCCGCAGCTGGGCGAGGACGCCGCGCTGGTCGGCGCCGCCGAGCTGGCCTTCGAGCACCTGCTCGCCGACCCGCTCGACGCGGGCTGACCGGGCACCGGGCGTACGCTGTCCGACGTGGACGGGCAACTGCGGGCCTCCGACTCCGATCGGCAACGGGTGGTCGCCGACCTGCAACGGCACACCGAACAGGGCCGGTTGAGCCTGGACGAGTTCTCCGAGCGGGTCGGCGCGGTCTACACCGCGCGTACCCTCGGGGAGCTGGCCACCGTCATCCGGGACCTGCCGGCGGCGCCGGCCGTCACCGAGCCGGCCGGCGGCGGCAGCACCGGTGCCCGGCGGGAACTGCTGATCGTCTTCGCCGTCGCCGCCGCCACCCTGCTCCTGCTGGTGATCTTCATGGCGGTCACCCGCTGATCGGCACCGGCCCGATCGGCATCACCCCTCGGCCAAGGCCGGTGCTTTGTCCGGTTAACCGGCACGGCGTCGCGTTCCGTACCGTATGCCGGCCCACCGAACGCGTTCTTTCCCACATGCGGTTGCGATGATCGATGGTGCACCCTTGGATAGCCCCGGTTGGTTCGGGTTTGTCAACTTGGTTCGGTCATTGGAGAAGGCTGGCATGAGCACGTTCGAGATCTGTGTCGACAGCGTCGAGGGGACGCTGGCGGCGGAGCGGGCCGGCGCCGACCGGGTGGAACTCTGCGCGGGGTTGTTCGAGGGCGGGTTGACCCCCAGCATCGGCACCATCGAGCTGGCCCTGCGGCACGCGGAGCGGATCCGGGTGCACGTGCTGGTACGCCCCCGGGGCGGGGACTTCATCTACTCCCCGTACGAGGTCGATGCGATGGTCCGCGACGTGCAGGCCGCGGTGACGGTGGGCGCGCACGGGGTCGTGATCGGTGCGCTGACCCCGGAGGGCGACGTCGACGTACCCACCATGCGCCGGCTGCTCGCGGCGGCCGACGGCGCGAGCGTCACCTTCCACCGGGCGTTCGACATGGTCCGGGACCCGTTCGAGGCGCTGGAGCAACTGATCGAGCTGGGCATCCCCCGGGTGCTCACCTCTGGTCAGGAGGAGACCGCGCTGGCCGGTGCTCCGCTCATCGCCGACCTGGTCGGCAAGGCCGCCGGTCGGATCGCGGTGATGGCCGGCGGCGGGATCAACGAGCGGAACATCGCCCGGATCGTCGCCGCCACCGGCGCGGACGAATACCACTTCACCGCGCGGGTCAGCTCGGACGGGCCGGCGATCCACCGCAACCCGGTACCCCGGATGGGTGGGGTGTTGAGCCGCCCCGAGTACCAGCGCTCGGAGACCTCGCCGGAGCGGATCGGCCGGATCATCGGCGCGGTGCACCGGTAACCTCCGCCCCGGCCGGCGCTGTCGCCGGCCCCGCCGGTGTCTCGGCGGGCGGTGTCGGTGGCCGGTCGAGTTCGCGCCAGACCGGCATCACGAACGGCATCAGCGTCACCAGCAGGTACGCGCCCGCGAACGCCAGGCAGGCGACCGGCAGCCGCAACTCCTGTACGGCGAGCCCGCCGAGCAGCCCACCGAGCGGGATGCCGGCCCAGGCCGCCGCCTGCGCCAGCCCGAGCACCCGGGCCCGGAGCGCCTCGGGAATCCGTTCGAAGCTGACCGCGCCCAGGATCGGGTTGATCGCCGCGACGGAGACTCCGGCGACGAACGAGACCAGATAGATCACCCAGAGCCGGTCCAGCAGGGCGAGCGCGACGAACCGGGGTGCCCCGGCGAGCAGGAACCCGACCGTGAAGACGGCGAACCGCGGCACCCGGTCCGCCACGACGGTGAAGACCGCGTTGCCCAGCACCGCGCCCAGGGCGAAGGTCGCGGTGAGCAGGCCGAGCGCCGTCGACGACCGGACCACCTCGGTGGCCCAGACCGGGGTGAGCACCGCGGTGTACGCCGCATCGGCCAGGTTGGTCACCAGCAGCATCAGCACGATGCCGTGCACGAGCCGGTCGTGGCGCAGATAGCGCAGACCTGCCCGGAGCGCGACCAGATAGGGCTCCCGGCCCGGCGCGGCACCGTCCCGCGGCATGGATTCCACTGCGGACAGGTGATGTGGCACGGCGAGGGCCACCAGGACCGCCCCGACCAGGAAGGTCCCCGCGTCGAGGAGCAGCACCAGCGGGGCGTCGAGCACGGCGATGAGCAGCCCGGCCAGCGGCGCGCCGAGCAGCGTGGCGAGCCGGCTGA
The DNA here is from genome assembly GCF_039649625.1 of Plantactinospora sp. ZYX-F-223. Lineage (NCBI taxonomy): Bacteria > Bacillati > Actinomycetota > Actinomycetes > Micromonosporales > Micromonosporaceae > Plantactinospora > Plantactinospora sp. ZYX-F-223. Next base: position 60,332 of record NZ_JBDJAV010000010.1, read on the forward strand.
GCCCGTCGTGCAGGCTGGTCGCCCGGGTCATCGGAGTGCCCGCCGCCGCCACGGTCTCCGGGAAGACCACCCGCTTGGCGGTGTCGCCCAGCCCACGCAGCAGCCCGGCCACCGCGACCAGGCCGATCAGCGTACCGAACCGGAGCAGACCGGCCAGGTGCAGCAGCGGGACGGTGGCCACCGCCGCCGCGCTGCCCAGATCGGCGACGATGCTGGTCCGGCGGGCACCGACCCGGTCGATCAGCGGCCCGCCGAGGGCGCAGGCCAGCACGTACGGAAGCATTTCGGCGAACGCGACCACGCCGGTCCGGACGGCGCTGCCGGTGACCACGAGGGTGAACCAGGGCAGCGCCACCATGCTCATCCGGCTGCCGACCAGGGAGACCCCCTCGGCGACCAGCAGCCCGACCAGTGGTCGGCGGTCCCGGGCCATCAGCCCGCCTCCCCCGGCCGATCGCCCTCCTCCGGCCGATCGCCGCCGCGCCGGACGAACGGCATCAACTGGGCCTGCACCACGAACGGCTCGGCGTCGTCCGGTGCCGTCACGCCGGGCTCGTCCCGCCGGTACCGCCCGATCAGCTCGGTCAGCGCGTCGGAGAACTCCTGCGCCTCGGTCGGGGTCAGCCGGAGCTGCCAGTTGCTCAGGGTGGAGGCCCGCCCCCACTCCTCCGACAGGCTGGGCAGCTCGTTCAACCACCGGTCGACCCGCTCGGCGTAGAGCGCAGCGACGGATCGCAGGTACGTCTCGACGTCGGGGAGCGCGTCCCGACCGACCTCGCTGTCGAGCCGGGTGTTCCGGTGCGCGGCCCGCCACCACCGCTCGCGGCCGGCGCCGCGCCCGGGCTCCTCGACCACGAAGCCGTACTGGGCGAGTTGTCGCAGGTGGTAGCTGGTGGCGCCGGTGGACTGACCGAGCCGCTCGGCGAGCAGGGTTGCCGTGGCCGGCCCATGTTCGCGCAGTGTGTTGAGTATCCGGACCCGCAGCGGGTGGGCGAGACCGCGCAGTGACGTCGGGTTCAGCCGCACTTCGTCCCTAGACATGTTGGCAAAGCTATCCTTGCAAAGTCTTCTTTGCAAGCATCCCGCCCACGTTCACGCCGAGCGACGGGTCAGGGCGGCCCGGGTCAGGGCGGCGCCGGTCGGCCGGTGCGGGTCAGGGCAGCGCGGGTCAGGGCAGCGCGCGGTTCGGGCGGCGCGGTTCGGCCGGTGCGGGTCAGGGCCGGTCGCCGTGCCAGGAGCGCCAGAGCGCGGCGTACGAGCCGCCGGCGGCGACCAGCTCGGCGTGCGGGCCCAGCTCGGTGATCCGGCCGTCCTCCACCACGGCGACCCGGTCGGCGTCGTGTGCGGAGTGCAGCCGGTGTGCGATCGCGATCACCGTACGGCCGCGCAGCACCGCGGCCAGCGAGCGCTCCAGGTGCCGGGCCGCCCGGGGGTCGAGCAGTGAGGTGGCCTCGTCGAGTACCAGGGTGTGCGGGTCGGCGAGGACCAGCCGGGCGAGCGCGAGCTGCTGGGCCTGGGCGGCGGAAAGCGGATGCCCGCCCGCACCGACCTCGGTGTCCAGCCCGGCGGGAAGCTGCTCCGCCCAGTCCAGCGCGTCGACGGCGGCGAGCGCCGCGCGTACCCGGTCGTCGGTCGCGTCCGGCCGGACCATGGTGAGGTTGTCGCGCAGCGTACCGAGGAAGACGTGGTGTTCCTGGGTGACCAGCGCGACCTCGGTACGGAGGTCGGCCAGCGGCAGGTCGGCGAGCGGGACGCCGCCGACGGTGACGGAGCCGTGCCCCGGCCGGTGGATCCCGGCGAGCAGCCGGCCCAGCGTCGACTTGCCGGCCCCGGACGGACCCACCATCGCCAGCCGCTCGCCCGGGGCCACGCTCAGGGTCACGCCGTGCAGCACGTCCCGCCCCGGCTGATAGGCGTAGCGCACGTCCCGGGCGACCAACCGCTGGTCGGCCGGGCGGGCCGCCGGCTCGTCGGCCGGGGCGCCGTCGGGGCGCCGGGCCACCCCGAGCAGCCGGGCCAGCGACGCGCCGCCGACCTGCACCTCGTCCAGCCAGGAGAGCAGCCGGTCGATCGGGTCCATCAACTGCTGGACGTAGAGGGTGGCGGCGGTGACCTCACCGAGCGCCACCCAGCCCTCGATGTAGAACCAGCCGCCGAGGACCAGGGTCGCGACGACCGGCAGCACGTAGCCGGTCTCGGCCAGTGGAAAGAAGACGGTACGCAGGAAGAGGGTGTAGCGCTCGGCCGCGTACGACCGGCCGATGTCGGCGTCGGTGCGGGCCCGGCGCCGCGCCTGCTGCCGGAGCGCCTCGGTGGTCCGCGACCCCTCCACCGTCTCGCTGATCCCGTCGGTGATGTCGGAATAGGCGGCGTTCTCCGCGAGATAGCCGGGGGTGGCCCGGCGCAGGTACCAGCGGGTGGCCAGCGCCAGGATCGGCACCGCGACCAGGGCGGGCAGCATCAGCAGCGGGTCGGTCAGCAGCACCGCGCCGATCACGGCGACCGCCGTCAGGACCGCGATCAGCGTCTCCGGCACGGCGAACCGGACCGACCGGGACAGCGCGGCGACGTCCCGGCTGCTCCGGGTCAGCAGGTCACCGGTGCCGGCCCGCTCCACGGTAGACAGTGGGATGGCCAGGATCCGGTCGACGAACTCCTCCCGCAGCTCGGCGAGGACCCGTTCACCGAGCCGGGCCGAGGCGAAGTGGGCGAACCGGATCAGCACCGCCTGCGCCACCACGAACCCGGCGATCGCCAGCGCGACCCGGTCCACCGTCACCGTGCTGGTGCCCTCGGCGATCGCCTCGACCAGGTCACCGAGCAGCCGTGGCGCGGCCAGCCCGGTGATCGCGGCCAACCCGTGCAGCGCGAGCGCGCCGGCCAGTGCCCGGGGGTGCCGGCGGAGCAGGCTGCGCGCGTACCGGCGCACCTGCGCCGCGTCGGCGACCGGCAGCGCGTCGCGCTCGCTCATCTCAGTCCTCCTCCTCGGCCCGGGTCACGACGGCGGCGTAGCGCGGCTCGCTGTCCAGCAGCTCGCGGTGCCCGCCCTCGGCCACCGCCTTGCCGTCGGAGACGAAGACCACGTGGTCGGCCCGGTCCAGTACCAGCGGGCTGGTGGTGCAGACCAGGGTGGTCCGGCCCCGCCGGGCCGGGCCGAGCCGGTCGGCGATCCGCGCCTCGGTATGCGCGTCCACCGCGCTGGTCGGCTCGACCAGGATCAGGATCTCCGGGTCGGCGACCAAAGCCCGGACCAGCCGCAACCGCTGTTGCTGGCCGCCGGAGAACTCCCGGCCCCGCTCGGCGACCCGGCCGGCGAGCCCGTCCGGCAGCGCCGCCACGATGTCGGTGGCGCTGGCCGCGTCCAGCGCCGCCGCGATGGTCGCGTCGTCGGCCCGGTCGTGCGGGTCCAGCTCCGCGCGGAGCGGGCCGGAGAAGAGCCGCGCCTCGTTGTCGGACACCAGGATCCGGCGCCGGACCGTGGCCAGCGCCAGCTTCCGCAGGGGTACGCCGCGCAGCGTCGCCTCGCTGTCGACGTACCGGCCGAGCCGGTCGGCGATGGCGACCGCGTCCTCCGGCGCGGCGGCGGCGAGCGCGGTCAGCCGGCCGGGCCGCACCGTCACGCCGGACTCGACGTCGACCAGCTCACCCGGGCCGTCGGGCAGCTCGACGGGGTGCTCGGGATCGGTGACGTCCGGTCGCAGGTCGAGCATCGACACCACCCGGCGGGCCGAGACGTGCCCCCGGGTGATCCGGTCGATCAGCTCGGTCAGCATCCGCAGTGGACCGATCAGGAAGACCGTGTAGCCGTAGAAGGAGACGAGCTGCCCGACGCTGATCTCGCCACGAAGGGCGAACCGGGCGCCGAGCCAGGTCACCAGCACCAGGAAGATGCCGGGCATCAGGACCTGGGTGGCCTCCAGCAGCGCCTCCACCCGGGCCACCCGTACGCCGCCGTGCCGCAGCGCCTGCGACTCCGCCCGGTAGCGCGCCGAGAAGACCGACTCCCCGCCCACGCCGCGCAGCACCCGCAGCCCGGCGACGATGTCGCTGGCCCGGGTGGTCAGGGTCGCCTGCTGGTCCCGGTACGCCTCCTGACGCCGGTGCAGTGGCCGGATCAGCACCGCGACGACCGCCATCAGCAGCGGTACGCCGAGCACCACCACCAGGCCGAGCGGCACCGAGGTGGCGAGCAGGATCGCGGTAATGGTGAGCACCGCGAAGAACGAACCGGTGCCCCGGGAGAGGATGTCGAGCGCCCCGCCGATGTGGTTGATGTCGGCGGTGCCGATGCTGACCACCTCACCGGTGGCGAGCCGCTTGGGCAGGGTCGCGCCGAGCCGGTTGGCGTGGTCGACGGTGAGCTGCACCGTCCGGTACGCCCCGGCCAGCCAGTTGAAGCTGGCGAACCGGTGCCGGACGATCCCGACGATCGCCTGAACGATGCCGAGCGAGAGCAGCACCAGGCCCCAGCGCAGCAGCGCGTCGGTGTCCCGGGCGACCAGGCCAGCGTCGATCGCCCTGCCCAGCGCGGCCGGCATCAGCGCCTGGCCGACGAAGGAGATAACGGCCAGCACCATGCCCCAGGCGAGGGTGGGCCAGATCCGCGCGGCGAGCCAGAGCAGGAATCTGGTCGCCGAGCGCTGGTCCGGCACGCCGGGGTCGGGGACGGGTAGCGGGCGCATCGCGGTGACGGTATGGAACCAATCGCCACGATCGCCACAGGTTTTCCGCAGATCCCTCCGACCAGGGGTAGCTGGGCGACCACCTCCCGTGATAGTTCTTACCCCAGATTCGATCGGCCCTCCCGAGGCCCGACCCCGCGACCGTGCCTGATGCCGGTCGCCGGGAGCAACGGTCTTGCCGCCCAGCTCGCTCACCTGGAGACGGTGGCCCACCGGCCGCACATCGAGATCCGTGTGCTGCCCGAGCGGATCAACCTGGCCGCTCGATTCAACGGCGCCTTCTACGTGTTCAAGATGCCGGCCGGCTTTCCCGAGGTCGCATACCTGGAGAACTTCGCCGGCCGGGTGTACCTCGAATCGCCGCGGAGCCCGCGAGAGCGCCGAGGCCACAGAGAACCCGGTCGACGACCGAGGTCGTACCGAACCGGGTGACCGCCACCAGCAGCAGGACGACGGCGCTCACGCTCATCCCGAGGACGTGGACCGCATAGAGGGACACGGAGTCCATCCTGGACGACGATCAACGACCGGGACAAGCGGATTCTCTTCCGCACACTCTGCATCCGCTCAGCAGTTAAAGGCGGTACGGGCCTTGTCTCCACCCTCGCCAAGTCGCACGCCCTCCTCACCAGTGGACTCGACTCGTCCACCCCGATACCAAGTCGGGATCTTGGCAAGTTTTGGTTCGCCTCGAACCAGAATTCGCCGAGAATCTTGGCGAGCTTCGGCTATCCGGAGTTGGCGTGGGCTCGGACGGTTGCGACGTCCCAGCGCCAGATGGTGTCGCCGACGCAGACGGAGAGGGTACGACTGTCCGGGGTGAAGGAGAGCTGCACACTCCGGTTCGTCAGATTCCGGTTCGACGGCACCGCGCCGACCTGGCGGCGGGCGGCCACGTCCCACAGCCGTACGCCGCCGGCGTCCGTGCTGGCCAGGGTGCCATCCCTGGCAAAGGCCACGTCGAGTACGCCGCTGCCGTGCGTGCCGAGCACGGCGGTCTGCTTGCGGGTGGCGACGTTCCACAGCCGTACGGTGCCGTCGATTCCGCCGGTCGCCAGGGTCTTCCCGTCCGGGCTGAACGCCACCGGTATGCCCGGGTCGGCCGCCGGCACCATGCCGCTCGGGAAGGTACTGGCCGTCAGCACGGCCAGCCGCCGGTAGGAGCGCGCGTCCCAGAGCAGGGTCCGGCCCTTGCCGCCGTCGGTGGCCAGCAGCCGGCCGTCGGGGCTGAACGCCACGTGCTGGATGGTGGCCGGGTCGTCGCTGTCGACCCGGCCGCGCCGGCTCCAGCCCGAGACGCTCCAGAACCGCACCGACTCGTCGTGTCCGGCACAGGCGAGGAACTGCTCGTCGCGGGGGCTGAAGGCGAGGCAGGAGGCCCACCACGAATCGCTGAGCCGGCGTAGCCGCTTACCGCTGGCCACGTCCCAGACCTGGACGTAGCCGAACATTCCAGAGTCGTACGTGGCCAGCAGCCGGCCGTCCGAGTTGAACGCCGCCCACTCGAAGTCCTCCCGGTGGACCGGACCCGAGCCCCCGGGTACCTGGTAGGTCTCCTTGCCGGCCGTCACCTGCTTGCCGACCGGCCGCAGCTCCGGAACAGTGTAGGTCCTGATCGCGTAGGTACCGACGGCGGCGAGCCGGGTACCGTCCGGGCTGAGCACCACACTGTTGGCCTTGAAGTCGGCCGGCACCCGCAGCACCTGTGGCTCTGGCGCTGCCGGCCCGGACGATTCCTCCGGTACCGCCGAACCGGTCGGGCCGGCACTCGGGGTCGGGTCGGCCGACGGATCGCCGCCGTCCCACGGCACGACGCTCCAGACCGCGTAACCGAGCAGCACGAGCACGACCACGGCGGCGGCCAGCAGGGCGGGCCGCCGACGGACTCCCGACGCCGGCCGTGGCTCCGGCCCAGGAGACGCCTCCGGGGCGGGGCCAACGGTCGGCGGCGCGTCGTCGACCAGCGGTACCGCGACGACGGGCTCCGGCGCGGAGGCGTCGACGGGTGTCGGTGGAGCCGACCCCGCGACGTGGTCCGGTGCCGCTCCGACGGCGGGCGCCTCCCGCTCCTCCGCTGCCGGCTCGGGCTCGCTGGCAGGGCCGAGCCGCCCTGCCAGCTCGGGCTCGCCCGCCGGCTCCGGCTTCGGCTCTGGAGCAGGCTGTGGCACGGACTCTGGCGTGGGCTTCTGCCGCACGGTCGGCACGAGAGGCGACGGTGGCGGCGGTGGCGACCCGGGCGCGGCGCGAGTCGAAGGTTCGATCCGGGCTGGGAGAGGGGCGTGCACGCTGCCGCTGGCGACCACCAGTTCCGGCTGGTCCACCAGTACCGGCGGTATGCCGAGCCGCCGGTGCAGCAGCGTGCCGACCAGCGGCATCCGGCTCGCCCCGCCGACCAGGAACAACCCGGCCAGCTCGGCCGGCGCCACCCCGGCCGTGGCGAGCACCCGGGCCGCGACCGACACCGTACGCGCCAGGATCGGCTCGGCGAGCCGTTCGAGCTGCTCCCGGCCGAGCAGCGCCTCGTCGTCGACGATCGGTACGTGCAACAGCGCGGTCGGGGCCCGGGAGAGCAGCTCCTTGCCGACCCGTACGTCGTCCCAGAAAGCGCGGGAGGCGCGCCGGTCGCCGGCACCGGTCGGCTGGAGCAGCCGCGACCATGCCGACTCGTCCCGGGTCCGGTAGACCTCGCCGAGGGCGGTCACCAGGGCCGCGTCGATGTCCAGCCCGCCGACGTCGCCCAGCCCGTCGGTCGCCAGTACCTCGAACCCGCCGGCCGCGTGCCGGACCACGGTGGCGTCGAAGGTGCCGGCGCCCAGGTCGTACACCATGGCGGTGGAACCGGCCGGGAGCCGGCGGCCGGCAACGGTGAGGAAGTAGCTGGCCGCCGCCACCGGCTCGGTGACCAGGGCCGGCTCGGCGAAGACCATCGACGCGGCGGCGAGCAGGGTCTGCCGGCGTACGGGTCCCCAGGAGACCGGATGGGTCAGTACCGCCCGGCGGACCGGCTCTCCCGCGACCTGGTCCGCCTCGGCCGCGACCCGACGCAGCACGGCGGCGACGAGTTCGACCACCGGTACGGCCCGGTCGCCGAGCAGCACCGTGCCGTGGTCCACGCAGCGCTTCGGCGCCGGCTCGAACCGCCCCGGCTGGGTACGCGCCGAGTGCAGCGCATCCCGGCCGGTCAGCAGGCCGCCGTCCGCCTCCGCGAAGACGGCCGACGGAAGCAGTGGCGAGCCGTCGAACAACAGCGGGCGCGGCTGCGCTCCGGGACTGGCCAGCACGGCGGCAGTGCTCGACGTACCGAAGTCGACGCCGACCCGCACCCCGTCGACTCCCACGCCGACACTCTATGCGGGACCCGCCAGCCGAGACCACGCTGGCGGACGACATCAGATGCGCCGACGTCGGCAGCTTCAGTCCAGCGACCAGTTGCCCGAGTAGTCGATCGGAGGCCATCCCCAGGAGTCGCCACGCTTGACCATCCCGGTGTTGTCGCTGAGTGCCTGCTGGATCGTGACCATCGACTTGTCGGTCCGCTCGCTGTACTCCCGCAGCGCCATCACGGCCGCGACAAGTAGCCCGAGCACGACGGCAGCGGTGCCGACAGCGTCAACCGGGGCGGCCGGCGCACCCACCAGGCTGTCGAGCAGTCCAATAGCGGCTATCAGCCCGACGATGAACGTCACAAATGCGGCCGCCAGGGCAAGCCAGAAGGCGAAGATCCCGTGCCCCAGTTCCGTCAACACGGTTTGGATCTTCTCCGTCACGGGCTTGATCGTAGCGATCGCCCGTGCTTGCGCGTCCGCCGATGCCGCATATGCCGATGCCGCCGAACCCGACCATTCGCCGTGGGCCTTCATGCCGTAGGCCGATATCGTCTGGCTCAGTTCGCTCACCGGCGCACCGACTTTCGCGTTCCAGTATTCACTAATACGAAAGAGAGCCCATGGGAAGCCTGGCTCGGCCAGGTACATCTGCATCTCGTCAAAAATACGATCCTTGAGTTCCAGAAATTCATTCCAGGTGCGCTCGATCGCACCGGCTCCGATCCCAAGCGGCAGGCGGCTCAGCACTTCAGTCAACCCGTCGGCCAGTTCGACCGTAAGCTGCTGGACCCGTTCCATGTATTGATTTACCTCCTCGAGCAGTCGCTCCGCGTCCCGCTCCCACCACTCTGCCCCGATCGCGGTCACCTCGACTCCCAGGTGCGCTCGACCCGCATCGCAGCCCCCTCGTCGGCCCGACCGTAATTCTCCGCTATGAATCGGAGCGCCGATTCCATGTCCGCCATCGCCGCAGCCCCTTCACGCAGAATCCTCGTCATGAATCCCTGCAACTCGGCGTACCGAACTCCGATGCCCGCCCCGTTCGGTAGACGCCCGAAATGGAAACCGGTCAGGTCGAGGGACTCTGCCTCTCCGGCCGCCGCTGCCATAACCGCTGCCCCTTCCTGCCACCTCACGGCGTCTCGTTCGAGAACCTCGCGCGCCAGCGTGATCTGCGCCTCGTCCGGTTCCTGCTCCATCCACCTCACACTTTCCGTCGGTTATCCGCCGAGACCCAGCCTGCGCAGTAGCACAGCCGGATTGGCGGCAAGTTTCCGCACCTCGGCCACGGCGGGCGATGCCGAAAAAGTCGAGTCGACCTGCAGGTCCATCTGCCGATAGGCCTCGGAGCAGGCCATCTCGACCTCGTCGGCGATGGTCCGACCGGTCGGCTGCTGCTGGTGCAACCACCGCCGGCTGATCTCCAGATCCGTCAACTGACCACCCGTCAGCCGTACGGTGATCCGATCGCTCTCGCTATGCCCGGTGACCGATTGCCGAGCAACCTCCGTTACGCGCTGACGATGGTCGTCCAGCTCAGACATCGCAGCCCGCAGCAGTTCGAGCAGCCGGATCAGCTCTCCGGCCCGATCCCCTTCCTCCGTCTTCCGCTCGGTCTCATAGGGCTGCGGTGGGACACCGGCCTGTCGACCATCGGAGAGCGGCCGCTCGGGCGACGGCCGGATCTCTGCCCGCTCGGCCACACGCGCCGACCACGTCGCCAGTCGATCATTCGCTGCCTGAGTCGTCGCTTCCAGGATTGCCGCCCGCAACCGGTCCGGGCCCAGGTCGTGCCACCAGTTCCGAGCGATCTCGATATGGGACAGACGCCCCGCGTCATCCATTCGGGCCCGGACAATGCCGCTTCCATCAGCACCGGTACCCGTGACGCCGTTGATGTCGAGCCGCCAGCCGATTGACTCGGCCTGCTGGCGCAAACCATCAAACCTACGCTCGCTGTCCATATCTCCCCACACATCGACTGCTGTCCGTGGCGGGTTCAGCCCGCGCTGGCATTCGCCGCCGCCCCACGGAGCCAGGTGACGGTCTCCACAGCGCCCGGACAACGCGCCACGGAGAGCGCGTTGGCAAGCGCGAATAGTTGATCTGGTGGTAGCTGGATGGCATCCGGGTTGGCCAGACGGAGGTGAACGGTCCTACCCTCGCCGGTGACGACGAGCACTGCCATCATTGGGGCTGGTCCGACCACACCGGCACGACGCACCGGGCCGATGAGCGGCCTGTTGGTCACCCGAACTGCCACGGATGTGGCGTAGGAAAGCTCGACCGTCCGCTCCCGAACGACTCGTACCGTAAGCCTGCTGCCCTCCAGCCAGGCGTCGGTACGTACCACCCTTGTGATCCGCACCGCGGTATATGCCACGACCGCCCCGGAGGCCAGTACGGCCAGCACGATCGGCAGGAAGCCCCATCGCTCAGGGCCACTCGGATCACCAGGGGCCAGAATTGCTATCCCCACCAACCCCAGTAACGTACCGGCACATATCGCTGCGCCAGCTGCCATGCCTCCGAGAAACACCATGAAGACGACGCGGATGGCTCGGCTACCGTGAAATCCCACGGACAGCCGATATCGATGCATCCCGCTCTGCACCTGGCCATGATGGCAGAACCCAGCACCACTGTGGGTGGTCAAGATTGCGACAGAAGGTCAGCGGCCGTCGCTGCCGCGATGCTCAGACGCTCAGCGGTCGACCTGGGTGAAGTCCCAGACGTGTGGGGTACGGGCGAGCATCCGGGCCGGTGGGTCGGGCAGCGAGACCGGATTGGCCCGCCACTTCGAGATGACCACCAGCCGGTTGTCGGTGGAGGAGAAGACCTCGCTGGAGATGTGCAGCGGGTTGTGCTCCAGCTCGGGCAGGGCGCTGTCGCAGACCCAGGTGAGCAGGTCGGCGAAGCCGGCACGCTCCGCGCGTACCTCCCACATCCGTACGATCACGTCGGTCATCACGCTCCTCACCGCCCTCGACGCCGCCGGAACACTACACGCTGACGATCGTGAGCGGCATCGCGGAATCGGCGGGCAGGTCCAGCCGGCTCGGGGCCACCCCGGCGGCCACCAGGTGCGACCCGAGCGCCGCGACCATCGCGCCGTTGTCGGTGCAGAGTTTCGGCCGGGGTACCCGGACGTGGATGCCGTGTTTCGCCGCTCGCTCCTCGGCCAGCGCCCGCAGCCGGGAGTTCGCCGCGACCCCACCGCCGAGCACCAGCGTCTCGATGCCCCGGTCCCGGCAGGCCGCGATCGCCTTGCCGGTCAGCACGTCGCAGACCGCCTCCTGGAACGAGGCGGCCACGTCCGGCACGGGTACCGGCTCACCGGCCCGCTGCTTCGCCTCCACCCAGCGGGCGACCGCGGTCTTGAGCCCGGAGAACGAGAAGTCGAACCGGTGCGCGGCGAGGTCCTTCGGCGCGGTCAGCCCACGCGGGAAGGCGATCGCGTCCGGAGCGCCGGACCGCGCCTCTCGGTCGATCGGCGGGCCGCCCGGGAAAGGCAGCCCGAGCAGCCGGGCCACCTTGTCGAACGCCTCTCCGGCGGCGTCGTCGATGGTGGCGCCGAGCGGGGTGACCCCGGTGGCCAGGTCGTCCACCAGCAGCAGCGAGGAGTGTCCGCCGGAGACCAGCAGCGCGATCGCCGGCTCGGGCAGCGGGCCGTGTTCCAGGGTGTCCACCGCGACGTGCGCGGCCAGGTGGTTCACCCCGTACACCGGCTTTTCGGCGGCCAGCGCGTAGCCCTTGGCGGCGGCCACCCCGACCAGCAGCGCGCCGGCCAGCCCGGGACCGGCGGTGACGGCGATCGCGTCGATGTCGGCCAGGGTCACCCCGGCGTCATCCAGCGCGCGGCGCATGGTCGGCACGATCGCCTCCAGGTGCGCCCGGCTGGCCACCTCGGGCACCACCCCGCCGAACCGGGCGTGCTCGTCCACACTGGACGCCAGCGCGTCGGCGAGCAGGGTGTGCCCGCGTACGACGCCGACGCCGGTCTCGTCACAGGACGTCTCGATCCCGAGGATCAGGGGTTCGTCAGCCATCGTTCGCCCGCTCCAGTTCGACCTGCATCACCAGCGCATCGGTGTTGCTCGGTTGGTAGTAGCCGCGCCGCACGCCGACCGGCTCGAAGCCGTACGTCGCGTAGAGGCGCTGCGCCGGTGCGTTGTCCACCGCCACCTCCAGCAGTACCCGGCGTACGCCCCGCCGGGTCGCCTCGGCCAGCAGCTCGGTCAGCAGCATCCGGCCGATGCCGGTGCGCTGGGCGTCCCGGCGTACCGCCACGTTCTGCACCCAGGCCTCGTCCGGCGGCGCGACGGCGAGGCCGGCATAGCCGACGAGTGCGTCGGTGTCGTCCAGCGCCGCCAGATAGTGGTGGCCGTTCGCCAGCTCGTTCCAGAACATCGCCGCCGACCACTGCTCGGCACCGAACAGGTCCGCCTCGATCGGCAGCGCTTCGGAGATGTGCCACCAGCGGAACGGGCCCAGCCTGGTCATCCGAGCCCTGCCCTCATCGACCACTGCCCTCACGGTAAGACCGGCTTGCGTCCGGCCGCCGCCACGGCGTCCGGCCGGCGCAGGTAGAGCGGCGTGAGCGGGTCACCGGGGGCGCCGGCCCGGACCCGCTCGGCCGCCAGCTCCGCCAGGGCGTACGGCGGGGGGTAGTCCAGCCCGGCTCGCGGCGGCAGTCCGAGGATGTCGGCGTACCGGCGGGCCCCCTCGCCGACCGCGACCTGGACGCCCAGTTCCCGGGCCCGCTCGGCGACGGCGGCCGGGGTGTCGACCTCGGGCCCGGCCAGCCGCTCGCCGGCCAGGTCGTAGACGGCCCAGTAGATCTCCCGGCGCCGGGCGTCGGTGGCTGCCAGCACCGGTCCCACCTCGGGAGCCGCCCCCGATCGCGGCTGGGTCGCGGCGTGCCCGATGGCGTCGAGGGAGGGCACGCCGTAGGTGGGGATGCCCAGCACCTGTCCCATGCTCGCCGCGGTGACCAGGCCGACCCGCAGCCCGGTGAACGGCCCGGGCCCGACCCCGGCCACCACGGCGGTCAGGTCGGCCGGGCGGGCACCGGCCTCGGCGAGCACCTCGGAGACCTGCGGCGCGAGCAGTTCACCGTGGGCCCGGGCGTCGACGACGCTGCGCTCACCGCGCAGCGCGACCGTGTCGGCGGTGACCTCCGCCAGCGCGGCGGTCACCGCCGGGGTCGAGGAGTCCAGCACGAGTACGAGCACATAGGCACCCTAACCGGGCGGTCGTCGACGCCGGGCACGACCCGGGGCGGCATGGGTGCCGGTCGCGCCGCTCACCTCCGCCCGCCGGACCGACATCGGCGGCGAGCGTGATACCACCGAGTCATCTTGAGGCGCCGGTGGACGACCTGGAGATCGCGGTGGCCTGGCGGGACGCCGAGCGGTTCGCGGGCTGGCTCGAGCGCTACTACGCCCAGCGCTGGAACCCACGGTGGGAGGAATTCGGCTACCTGCCCACCGACCCGCGCGAACCCGGCGAGCACCGATGGCAGGTGGTCGGTGGGGTGCTGCGGGCCAGCATGGCTGACGAACTGCCGGAGGCGATCGAGGTCCGGCACGACGACCGGAGCTACCGGGTGGTGCCGCTCGCCCTGGTCGAGGTGACCGAGCCCGCCACCGCCGACCTGATGCGGCGGTGGCGGGCCCGACACGCCTGCTCAGCGGGCTGACAGGTCCCAGTCGACGGTGGGCCGGCCGGCGTCGGCGAGCGCCTTGTTGCAGGCGCTGAAGGGGCGGCTGCCGAGGAAACCGCGAGGGTTCATCGGACTCGGGTGGCCGGCCTCCAGCACCACGTGCGCCGGATTGGTGACCAGCGCGGCCTTCTTGCGTGCGTATCCGCCCCAGAGCAGGAAGACGATCCGCTCCGGACGGGCGTCGAGGGCCTTGATGGTGGCGTCGGTGAATGCCTCCCAGCCCTTGTTGCCGTGCGAGCCCGGGGTCGCCTGCCGGACGGTCAGCACCGCGTTGAGCAGTAGCACGCCCTGGTTAGCCCAGCGGGTCAGATTGCCGCTGCGCGACATTGGCACCCCGAGGTCGTCGGCCAGCTCCTTGAAGACGTTACGCAGCGACGGTGGCACCGAGACGCCGTCGCGGACGCTGAAGCTGAGCCCGTGCGCCTGCCCCGCCTTGTGGTAAGGGTCCTGGCCGAGGATCAGCACCCGGCAGTCCTCCGGCGCGCAGAGCCGGTAGGCCGCGAAGAGGTCCTCCATCGGCGGGAAGACGGTCTGGGTCGCGTATTCCCCGGCGACGAACTCGGCCAACGCGGCGGTCTGGGCCGGGTCGAGATGCGGGTCCAGCGCCGCCCGCCAGGCCGGAGGCAGCAGGGCCGGAAGATCCAGGGTCATCGGTAACCTCTCGAGCGCCACGGTCGTTTCCCGCACTCTAGAAGTCCGGTACGACACCGGGAAATTCCGGTACGGCGCCCCTTCTCAGCGCGGCGCGGCGCACCTCTTCAGCGCAGCTCGGCGAGCCGGTCGGCCCAGTCACCGCCGAACGGCACCAGCTCGATGCGCCGGGTGTCGTCGTCCCGCCGGTCGATGACCACCCGCAGGTGCGTGTCGACCAGGTGCTCGACCATGCCCTCGCCCCACTCGACCACGGTGACCGCCTCGTCCACCGAAGCGTCCAGATCGAGGTCGTCGATCTCGGCCCGGGGGTCGACCGCGTCGCCCAGCCGGTACGCGTCGGCGTGCACCAGCGTGGCCCGGCCGCCCCGGGCCGGATCGGGCCGGTGCACCCGGGCGATCACGAAGGTCGGCGAGGTGATGTCGCCGAGTACGCCCAGCCCGGCGGCGATCCCCTGCACCAGGGCGGTCTTGCCGGCGCCCAGCGGACCGGTGAGCACCAGCAGGTCCCCGGAGCGGAGCAGTTCGCCGAGCCGCCGCCCGAACTCGTGGGTGTCCGCCACCGTCGGCAGCTCGCGGACCAGTTCGGTGCCGCGCAACGCGTCGCTCATCCGGACAGCTCAGTCCCTTCCTCGGCCGGGCAGCCGGTCGAGGAAGTCCAGCAGTGCCGTATTGACCTCGTCGGCGTGTTCCAGCATCACCACGTGCCCGCTGTCGGGCACCTTGACGTATTCGGCGTCCGGCAGCCAGCGGACGATCTCCTCGGAGTGGGTGACCGGCGTGATCATGTCGCGCTCGCCCACGATGACCAGGGTCGGAGTGTCCCGCAGTGCGGCCAGCACCGGATAGCGGGCATGGGTGTAGATGGTGCGCAGATAGCGGGCCACCGTCTCGGTGGAGGTGCGCGAGTTCATCTTCTCCACGTAGGAGACCAGCGCCGGGCTGGGGGTGGGGGTGCCGAAGCCGTACCGGCGGGTGAGCAACCAGGCCAGGTTGGCCGAGGCGCGGCGGGCCCGGTCGATCACGCTGCCGGTCAGCCGGGTGGCGTTGTCGACCACCGGCAGCAGCGGTGCGCCGGCCCGGGCGACGATCGTCGGCAGGCCGAACTTCGTCTCCGCCACCAGCCCGCCCGAGGTGGCCATCAGCACGGTGCCGACCACCCGCTCGGCGAACAGCTCCGGATAGCGCTCCGCGAACGCCATGATGGTCATGCCGCCCATCGAGTGCCCGATCAGCACCAGCGGACCGGTCGGCGCCGTCCGGTCGATCACCGAGCGGAGCGTCTCGCCGAGCGCCTGGAGCTGGTATTCACCGGACTCCAGCCGACCGGATCGGCCGTGCCCCGGCTGGTCGTAGAAGACCATCCGGTCGTCGCCCAGCTCGGTAAGGATCTTGCGCTGGAAGTGGAAGGTCCCCATGTCCAGGCAGAAGCCGTGCACGAAGACCAGGGTCGGCCGCTCCGGGCCGGACGGCGGCCCGACCAGTTCCACGTGGATGTCGGTGCCGTCGGTGGTGGAGACGGTGCAGGACTCGTCGTAGGGCAGCGCCCCGAACGGCTCCGTCGCGTACCGGTCGCCGGGTGCGGCCTTGGAACGGCGTACCACCGCCCGCTCGGCGGCCACCCCGGCGGCGATACCGGCCGCCGCGACCCCGGCCGCCGCGCCGATGATGCCGGCGACCCGGAACAGCCCGGTCCGGCTCGGGGTACGCCGGGACGGCTGCCGCTGCACCGGTACCCGGGGCGGGGCGAACCGCTTGGCGGGGCTCACCGCTGCTGCCCGTCGTACACCCGGGGCACCCGGACCCCGCCGAATCGAGTGACGATCTCGTAGTTGATGGTGCCGATCGCCTCGGCCCAGTCGTCGGCGGTGGGTGCACCGTCCGCGCCGCTGCCGAAGAGGGTCGCCACGTCGCCCGGGGCGACCGGGTCGTCGCCGCAGTCCAGCATGATCTGGTCCATGCAGACCCGGCCGGCGATCCGGCGCCGGGCACCGGCGAGCTGGACCGGGCCGACGTTGGAGGCGTGCCGGGGTACCCCGTCGGCGTAGCCCAGTGGCACGACGGCCAGCGTCGTCTCCCGCTCCGTGTGGTAGGAGTGCCCGTAGGAGACCCCGGTGCCGGCCGGTACCCGCTTGGTCAGCGTCACCCGGGCCCGGGCGGTCATCGCCGGCCGCAGCCCGAACTGCTCGCCGGGCACCGGCGACAGCCCGTACATCGCGATGCCGGGACGGACCAGGTCGAAGTGGGTGTCGGGCCGGGTCAGCGTGGCCGCCGAGTTGGCCAGGTGCCGGTAGCGGGGGCGCAGCCCGGCCCGCTCGGCCAGGGCCAGCCCCTCGCCGAAGACCGCGAGCTGCCGGTCGGTGGTGGCGTGCGTGGGCGCGTCGGCGTGGACCAGGTGGCTCCACAGCCCGACCACCTCGATCAACCCGTCGGCCTGGGCCTTCGCCGCCGCGTCGAGCAGCTCGGGCCAGTCGTCCAGGGTCGCGCCGCCCCGGGACAGGCCAGTGTCGATCTTGAGGTGGGCCCGGACCGGCCGATCGGCCCGCTCGGCGGCGGCGACCAGCTCGGCGAGCTGGCCGAGGCTGGCGGCGGCCAGGTCGATCCCGGCGGTCACCCCCTCGTGCAGCGGCAGCCCGGGCGCCAGCAACCAGGCCAGCACCGGTGCGGTGATCCCGCCCCGGCGCAGCGTCAACGCCTCGTCCAGGGTGCAGACGCCCAGCCAGTCCGCCCCGGCGTCGAGCGCCGCCCCGGCGACCGGCAGCATGCCGTGGCCGTACGCGTCGCCCTTGACCACGGCCATCAGCTCGGCACTCGTCCCGGCCCGCAGTCGGGACACGTTGTCGCGGATCGCGTCAAGGTCGACGCGTACCTCGGCCTGCCACATGCGCTCAGCCTACTGAACGGTAGATCGAAATGGCCCCGGGTGGCGCGACCAGGACACTTGGCCGGTCACCGGGGCAGCCTGGCGATCACCGGGCGCAGCGCGGCCGCCACGTCGTCGGCGGTCACCGGCCCGCGCCGGGCCGCCTCCTGCCCGGCCAGCCCGTGCAGGTACGCCGCGGCGGCCGCCGCCCGCTCCGCCGGCAGACCGGCGGCGAGCAGCGAACCGAGCAACCCGGCCAGCACGTCGCCGGTGCCGCCGGTGGCGAGTGCCGGGGTGCCGGTCGGGTTGGCGAAGGCCCGCCCGTCCGGGGTGGCGATCACCGTCCGGTCACCCTTGAGCAGCACCACCGCGTTCATCCAGGTGGCGAGTTGCAGCGCGGCGGCGACCCGGTCCATGGGCGGCTCGCCGCAGAGCCGGGCGTACTCGCGGTCGTGCGGGGTGACCACGATCGGCGCGTCCCGCTCCCGCAGCCGCTCGGCCATCGAGCCGTCCACCAGCAGGGTGAGCGCGTCCGCGTCGAGCACCACCGGCACCGGCGCGGCGAGTACGCAGCGCAGCTCAGTCGCGGCCCGCTCGTCGGTGCCGAGCCCGGAACCGCAGACCCAGGCCTGCACCCGGCCGGCGTCGTTGACCCGCTCGGCGGCGACCACCGAGGGATAGCGGCGCAGCACCTCGGCACGGGCGCCACCGGCGTACCGGATCATGCCGGTCGGTCCGGCGACCGCGCCACCGACCGAGAGCACCGCCGCGCCCGGGTACGTCGCCGAACCGGTGGCCAGGCCGACCACGCCCCGGCTGTATTTCTCCTCCTCGGGACCGAGCCGGGGCCACCAGTCGCGCACGTCCGACCACTCGGTGACCCGTACCGCCGGAGTGGCCCGCAGCCACGGGCCGAGCCCGATGTCGACCAGCTCGACCCGCCCGGCCCGGGGTGCGGCCGGGCCGACCACCAGGGCCGGCTTCAGGCAGCCGAAGGTGACCGTGAGGTCGGCGGTCACCGTGCTGGGCCGGCCGACCGAGCGCGGCACCTCGCCGGTGTCCACCTCGACCCCACTCGGCACGTCCACCGCCACCACCGGCGGCCGGTCCCCGGACCGGCCGGTCAGGCCGGGCAGCTCGGCGACCAGCCGGGCCGCCGGCTCGCGCAGCCCGCCCGAGCCGCCGATCCCGACGATCCCGTCCAGCACCAGGTCGGCCCGGTCCGGCAGCCCGTCGACCACCCGCCCGCCGGCCGCCCGCAGCGCGGCCAGGCCGCCCTGGTGCACCCGCTCGGGCGCCAGCAGCACGGCACTCACCGCCGCGCCCCGGCCGGCGAGCCGGGCACCCGCGTAGAGGGTGTCGCCGCCGTTGTCGCCGGAGCCGACCAGCAGCAGCACCCGGGCGCCGTACACCCCGCCACCCCGCTCGGCGAGCAGCCGGGCGCAGTGCCCGGCCAGCCCACCGGCGGCACGCCGCATCAGGGTGCCGGCCGGCAGGGTGGCCATCAGGGAGTGCTCGGCGGCGCGTACGTCCGCCACCCGCCACGCGGCCCTCATCGCTCCGCCACCACCATCGCCGAGGCGATCCCGCCGTCGTGCGACAGCGACAGGTGCCAGCGCTGCACCCCGCGTTCGGTGGCGGCGGCGGCGACCGTGCCGGAGACGGTCAGCCACGGCCGCCCGTCCGGGTCGGCGACCACCTCGCAGTCGTGCCAGCGCAGCCCGACCGGCGCGCCCAGCGCCTTGGCCACCGCCTCCTTCGCCGCGAACCGGGCGGCCAGCGACTCGGCCGAGCGCGGACCGCCCGACCCGGTGGCGCGTTCCGCCTCGGTGAAGAGCCGATCGGCCAGCAACGGGGTGCGGGCCAGCGCCCGGGCGAACCGATCCACCAGTACGACGTCGATGCCGACTGCGACGATCACCGCCTCACCCTACCGGCGGGCGCCACAGCGCATGCCACGGTGACCGGCTCACTCCACGGTGACCGACTTGGCCAGGTTGCGCGGCTGGTCGACGTCGTGCCCCCGGGCGGCGGCGATCTCGCAGGCGAGCACCTGCAACGGCACCGTGGTCACCAGCGGGGCCAGCAGGGTCGGGGTGCGCGGTACGTAGATCAGGTGGTCGGCGTACGGCGTCACCGCCTCGTCGCCCTGCTCGGCGATCACGATGGTGCGGGCACCCCGGGCGCGGATCTCCTGGATGTTGGAGACGATCTTGTCGTGCAGCATGCCCCGCCCGGCCGGGGAGGGCACGATGCAGACCACCGGGGTGCCCTGGTCGATCAGCGAGATGGGCCCGTGCTTCAACTCGCCCGCCGCGAACCCCTCGGCGTGCATGTAGGCGAGTTCCTTGAGCTTGAGCGCGCCCTCCAGGGCGACCGGGAAGCCGACGTGCCGGCCGATGAAGAGCACCGTGGGGGCCGCCTTGAGGTCCCGGGCGAGTTCCCGGACCGGCTCGATGCCGGCGAGCAGCTCCCGCAGCTTGTCCGGCATCTCCTGGAGCTGGTCCACCACCGCGGCGACCTCGTCGGCGTACTTGATGCCACGGACCTGGGCCAGGTGCAGGCCGATCAGATAGCAGGCCACCACCTGGGTGAGGAACGCCTTGGTCGAGGCGACCGCGACCTCGGGACCGCCGTGGGTGTAGAGCACCGCGTCGGACTCGCGCGGGATGGTGGAGCCGTTGGTGTTGCAGATCGCCAGCACCCGGGCCTTCTGCTCCTTGGCGTGTCGGAGTGCCATCAGGGTGTCCATGGTCTCGCCGGACTGGGAGATCGCCACCACCAGGGTGGACCGGTCGAGCACCGGGTCGCGGTAGCGGAACTCGCTGGCCAGCTCGACCTCGCAGGGGATCCGGGTCCAGTGCTCGATGGCGTACTTCGCCACCATCCCGGCGTGGTACGAGGTGCCGCAGGCGACGATGAAGATCTTGTCGGCGTCCCGCAGGTCCTGGTCGGAGAGGCGGACCTCGTCGAGCACGATCTCGCCGGTCTCCTTGAGCCGGCCGAGCAGGGTGTCGGCGATCGCCTGCGGCTGCTCGGCGATCTCCTTCAGCATGAAGTAGTCGTAGCCGCCCTTCTCGGCGGCCGAGGCGTCCCAGTCGATGTGGAAGTCCTTGCCGGTGGCGGGTGCACCGGTGAAGTCGGTGATCTCGATGGCGTCCCCGGTGATGAGGACGACCTGGTCCTGGCCCAGCTCGACCGCGTCCCGGGTGTGTTCGATGAACGCGGATACGTCGCTGGCCAGGTAGTTCTCCCCGACCCCGCGCCCGACCACCAGCGGCGAGTTGCGCCGGGCCCCGACCACCGCGCCGGGGATCGCGGCGTCCACCGCGAGCAGCGTGAAGGCGCCCTCCAGCCGCTGGCAGACCTGGCGCATCGCGGCGGCCAGCAGGGCCGGCCCGTCGGGCTCACCGGCGGCGCGCAGCCGGTGCAGCTCGCCGGCGAGCAGGTGCGCGGCGCACTCGGTGTCGGTGTCGCTGGTGAACTCGACGCCGTCGGCCTCCAGCTCGGCGCGGAGCTTGGCGAAGTTCTCGATGATGCCGTTGTGGATCACGGCCACCCGGCCGTCGGTGGCCCGGTGCGGGTGGGCGTTGCGGTCGGTGGGCCCGCCGTGGGTGGCCCACCGGGTGTGCCCGATGCCGGTGGTCCCGGCGCCGATGCCGAGTGCCGCGGCGCCGTCGTCGGTCGCCGACCGCTCGGCCAGCACCTTCTCCAGGTTGGCCAGCTTGCCGGCCTTCTTCTCGGTCAGCAGCTCGCCTTCGCAGACGACCGCCACGCCGGCCGAGTCGTAGCCGCGGTACTCCAGCCGCCGCAACCCGTCCAGCACGATGCCCAGCGCCGGCCTGGCGCCGGTGTAACCCACGATTCCGCACATGGCCCGCAGCCTAACCTAAGTTCGCTCATCTGGCCTGCTCGAAAGGTGCTTGTTCGATCACTGATCCTGCTCGGTATCCTGACCCGCCGCCACAACCGGACGAACGGCCGCTCGGCTGGCCTGCCCAGGCTTCACCGGTACATCGCGGCCAGCGGTGACGGGGTACCGTGACTGGCGCATTCGCTGCCATCTCCTCCGGCGCCCGCCCCTCCCCGTCGCCGCGCCCCTGCTGTCCGCCATATCTGGAGCCAGACCCGATGACCGACTCGCCGCCCCCGCACAACCCGTACGATCCCTCAGCCGAGTACGAGCCGCCGACGACGAAGTTCGGCCCGCCGCAGCAGCCCCAGCCGGAGAACCCGGCCGAGGAGGACGACGCCCCGACGACGAGGTACGCCCCGCCGCAGCAGCCTCAGCCCGGGCAGCCGTCCGGCTACGGACAGCCGGTGCAGCCGACGACGTACGGGCAGCCGCCGGCCCAACCGGGCGCGTACGGCCAGCCGCAGCAGCAGCCCGCCCCGTACGGGCAGCCGACCTGGGGCCAGCCACCGCAGGCGGCCGGGTACGGCCAGCCGCAGCAGCCCAACCCGTACGGCCAGCCCCAGCAGCCCAACCCGTACGGCCAGCCGCAGCAGCCGAACCCGTACGGCCAGCCCCAGCAGCCGAACCCGTACGCCCCGGCACAGCAGCCCGGCCCGGGCCAGCCGCCGGCCCCGCCCTACGGTGCCGGCCCGGCGTACCCGCCGCAGTCCGGCCCACCAGCCACGCCATACCCCACCAGCGGGGCGCCGAACCAGCAGGACGCCGGTTACGGCGTCTACCCGCCGCAGTCCGGCCCGCCCGGGCCCGGCGACCAGTACGCGGCGGCCGGCGCCGGCGGCTACCCCGGATACGGACAGCCCGGACAACCAGCGCAGCCCGGCTACCCGGGTGGGCCGTTCCCGCCCGCACCGCCGAAGAAGAGCAACAAGACCATGATCATCGTGATCGTGGCCGTGGTGGTGGTCGTGCTGATCGCCTGCGTCGGGATCTGCCTCGGCCCGCTGTCGTTCATGGACCAGGTGCGGAAGACGGTGGAGACCGGCCTCGACGCCACCCCGACCCCGTCCAGCTCCGACGGTACGGACGGCGGCGACCCGGGCAGCGGCGGTCAGACGGTGGTCTACGAGGTGACCGGGGACGGCCGGGTCGCACTCTCCTACATCGACGGTGCCGGCAAGCAGGTGCACTCGCCCTCGGTCGACCTGCCGTGGAAAAAGGAGGTCAAGATTCCCGAGGACGAGCTGAAGACGGTGGTGGCGATCCGCACCGGCGGCGGTTCCGGGGACATCTCCTGCAAGATCACGGTTGACGGCCAGTCCACCGCCGCCAAGAGCTCCAGCGGCAACTACGCGACCGTCACCTGCTCGGACTTCGGGAGCTGACACGACCGCGCACCACGCCTCTAGGGTGACGGGGTGACGACGACAACGGACTCCGATCCCCTGGTCCGCCGGATGCGCCCGTTCGGCACCACCATCTTCGCGGAGATGTCGGCGCTGGCGGTGCGCACCGGCGCGGTCAACCTGGGTCAGGGCTTTCCGGACACGGACGGGCCGCCCGAGATGCTGGCCGCGGCGGCGGAGGCGCTGCGCGGCGGGCAGAACCAGTACCCGCCCGGTCCAGGCATCCCGGCACTGCGCGCCGCGGTCGCCGCACATCAGCGCCGGTTCTGGGGGCTGGACTACGACCCGGACGGGCAGGTGCTGGTCACCGCCGGGGCGACCGAGGCGATCGCGGCGGCGATCCTCGGACTCTGCGAGGCCGGCGACGAGGTGGTCTGCTTCGAGCCGTACTACGACTCGTACGCCGCCTCGATCGCGCTGGCCGGCGCGGTCCGGCGGCCGGTCACCCTCCGCCCGGTCGACGGCGGCCGGTACGCCTTCGACCCGGCGGAGCTGCGGGCCGCCTTCGGGCCACGGACCCGGCTGGTGCTACTCAACTCGCCGCACAACCCGACCGGCAAGGTCTTCGACGCCGACGAGCTGGCGCTGATCGCGCGGCTGTGCCAGGAGTTCGACACCCTCGCCGTCACCGACGAGGTGTACGAGCACCTGGTCTTCACCGATGCCGGCGGCCCGCACATCCCGCTGGCCACCCTGCCGGGCATGTGGGAACGCACCCTGCGGGTCTCCTCGGCGGGCAAGACGTTCTCCTGCACCGGCTGGAAGGTCGGCTGGGCCAGCGGCCCGGCCCCGCTGGTCGCGGCGACGATGCGGGTCAAGCAGTTCCTCACCTTTGTCAATGGCGCGCCACTACAACCGGCGGTCGCGGTGGCCCTGGCCCTGCCGGACGGCTACTACCACGGTTACCGGGCCGATCTCCAGGCCCGGCGGGACCAGCTCGGCGCCGGGCTGGTCGAGGCCGGCTTCGAGGTACTGGTCCCGGAGGGGACCTACTTCGTCACCGCCGACATCACCGCGCTGGGCGGGCGGGACGGGGTGGAGTTCTGCCGCTCGCTGCCGGAGCGCTGCGGGGTGGTCGCCGTGCCGACGCAGGTCTTCTACGACGACGTCGAGGCGGGCCGGCGACTGGTCCGGTTCGCCTTCTGCAAACGCCCGGAGGTGCTGGCCGAGGCGGTGACCCGGCTACGCGCGCTCGGCGGCGCACCAGCCTGACCGCATCCCCGCCGACATTCAGGCGCCCTCCGCCAGCCCCGCGCCGCGGCCGTCGGGTACGGCACCGGCGCTGGCCAGTCGCGCGGCTGGGATGCGGATCTGGGCACCGTCGAGCAGCGCCGCCTCGGCGTCGTCGAGGAAGGCCAGGTCCGCCTCGGCAAGTCGACCCTGCTGCACCTGGTCGGGGCGATCGAACCGGCCGACTCCGGATCGGTCGTCGTCGGCGGGCAGGAGATCACCCGGCTCGGTCGCCGGGCCCCGGCCGCGTACCGTCGGAGCGTGGGCTTCACCCTGGCCCGGGCCAGCCAGCTCCGCTCCGCCGCCCGCCGGCCTACGCCGGCACCGGGCTGGCGGTACGCACCTCGGCGGCGATCCGCTCCGCGACCTCCTGGGCCAGCTCCAGGGTGGGCGCCTCGACCATCACCCGGACCAGCGGCTCGGTGCCGGAGGGGCGGAGCAGCACCCGACCGGTCTCGCCCAGCTCGGCCTCGGCCCGCTGCACCGCGCCGAGTACGGCGGGAGCGCCGGCTCCGACGGTCCGGTCCGCGACCGGCACGTTGATCAACACCTGTGGCAGCTTGGTCACCACCGAGGCCAGCTCGGCGAGGGTACGGCCGGTGGCCGCCACCCGGGACATCAGGTGCAGCCCGGTGAGGACGCCGTCGCCGGTGGTCGCGTACGCCGGCAGCACCAGGTGCCCGCTCTGCTCGCCGCCCAGCGCCAGCCCGGAGGCGCGCAACTCCTCCAGCACGTACCGGTCGCCGACCTTGGTCTCGACCAGCCGGATGCCGGCGGCGGACATGGCGAGCCGCAGCCCGAGGTTGCTCATCACGGTCGCGACCAGGGTGTCCTGGGTCAGCGTGCCGGCCTCCCGCATGGCCAGTGCCAGGATCGCCATGATCTGGTCGCCGTCCACCTCGCTGCCGTCGGCGGCGATCGCCACGCACCGGTCGGCGTCGCCGTCGTGCGCGATGCCGAGGTCGGCGCCGTGCTCCAACACGGCGGCCCGCAGGTTGTCGAGGTGCTGCGAACCGCAGTCGTCGTTGATGTTGAGCCCGTCCGGCTCGGCGTGGATGGCGATCACCTCGGCACCGGCCTCCCGGTACGCCACCGGGGCGACCTCCGAGGCGGCGCCGTTGGCGCAGTCGACGACGACCTTCAGCCCGTCGAGCCGGTGCGGGATCGTGCCGACCAGGTGCTGGACGTAGTGTTCGGCCCCGTCGAGCAGGTCGTGCACCCGGCCCACGCCGGCACCGGTCGGCCGCTGCCAGCCGGCCGAGCCGTTCGCCTCGACGGCGGCCTCGATCTTCAGCTCGACGTCGTCGGGGAGCTTGTGCCCACCGGCCGCGAAGAGCTTGATCCCGTTGTCCGGCATCGGGTTGTGCGAGGCCGAGAGCATCACCCCGAAGTCGGCCTTCGCCTCGCCGACCAGGAACGCCACCCCCGGCGTCGGCAGCACACCGACCCGGACCACGTTGGCTCCGGCGCTGGTCAGCCCGGCCACCACCGCCGCCTCCAGCATCTCGCCACTGGCCCGGGTGTCCCGGCCCACCACGGCGAGCGGCGGATGGCTCCGGTCCTGCTCGGCGAGGGTGTGCGCGGCCGCCACCGCGACCGCGAGTGACAACTCGGGAGTGAGGTCGGCGTTCGCGCGTCCGCGTACGCCGTCAGTGCCGAACAGCCGCCCCATGCGCGAAACCTCCGGGAAGCGCACCAGTAGAGAACAACGAAACGGCCGGACACCGCCACCGCGGAAGGGGGCGGTTTCCGGCCGTACGTCAGACGGACAAGGTGTTGCCGCTGATCAGCGCTTGGAGTACTGGGGCGCCTTGCGGGCCTTCTTGAGGCCGTACTTCTTGCTTTCCTTCTCCCGGGCGTCCCGGGTGAGGAAGCCGGCCTTCTTCAGCGCCGGGCGGTCGTCGGGGTCGTTGGCGATCAGCGCCCGCGCGATGGCCAGCCGCAGCCCGCCGGCCTGGCCGGTGGTGCCGCCGCCCCGCAGGTTGGCGATGATGTCGAACGCCTCGGCCTTCTCGGCGGTGACCAGCGGCTCCTTGATCAGCTGCTGGTGCACCTTGCTCGGGAAGTACGCCTCCAGGTCACGACCGTTGCAGGTGATCTTGCCGCTGCCGGGGACGATCCGGACCCGGACGATCGCCTCCTTGCGGCGGCCCACGGTCTGGATCGGCCGGTCGCCACGAGGAGCCCGGGCCACCGGGGCGGGCACCGGGGCTTCGGCGGTCGCGATGGTGTCGGTCATGCTGTTTCCTTCGCCCGCGCTCACTGCGCGATCTGCTTGATCTCGAACGGCACCGGCTGCTGCGCGGCGTGCGGGTGCTCGGCACCGGCGTAGACCTTCAGCTTCTTGATCAGCTTACGGCCGAGCTTGTTGTGCGGGAGCATGCCCTTGACGGCCAGCTCGATGGCCCGGTCGGGACGCTTGGTCAGCAGCTCGTCGTAGCCGACCTGCTTCAGACCGCCGGGGTAGCCGGAGTGACGGTAGGCGACCTTGGTGTGCCGCTTGTTGCCGGTCAGCGCCACCTTGCCCGCGTTCACCACGACGACGAAGTCACCGGTGTCGACGTGCGGCGCGAAAGTCGGCTTGTGCTTGCCGCGCAGCAGCGTGGCAACGTGGGTGGCCAGACGGCCCAGCACGACGTCTGACGCGTCGATGACGTGCCACTGACGCTCGATTTCACCCGGCTTCGGGCTGTACGTACGCACAGGTCTACCTTGTCTCGTCGTCGGTCTGGGGTCGCGCACCGGTCGCCAGGCACGCACAAACGACCAAGCGTACCCGGGAGAGGCACGCCCGCGGATGTCACGTGAAAACTTGGGTGTCACACAACAGCAGGCAACGATACCTGGTCGCCGGTGCCGGGGTCAAAACGGGACACCCCCCGGCGGGCTGGGCGACGGCAGGACCTCCGCCTCCACCGGAACGATAGCCCGGAGGCCCCGCCGCAGCCCGGCCGGGGGTCTCACACCCCGGCGAGGCGGCCCGGCGACGGGCGGAGGTAGACCACCCAGGTCACCACGAGGCAGAGGGCGTACCAGGCGATGAAGGCCAGGTAGGCGGCGTCGGCCGACTGGTACGCCAGGAACGACTGCCGGAAGGCGATGTTGACCAGTACGCCCCCGAACGCGCCGACCGCCCCGGCGATCCCGATCAGGGCACCGGAGAGCCGCCACGCCCGGCGCTGCGCGGCGTCCGGATCCAGCTCGCCGGCCGCCACCGCCCGGGCCGCCTTGGCCCGGAAGATCGCCGGGATCATCTTGTACGTCGATCCGTTGCCCACCCCGGAGAGCACGAAGAGCCCGATGAACCCGATCAGGTAGAGGGTCAGCGAGCGCTCCCGGGAGGCGTAGTAGACCAGTCCGGCGCCGCCCGCCATGGCGGCGAAGGTCGCGAGGGTCACCCGGGACCCGCCGTACCGGTCGGCCAGGTGGCCGCCGACCGGCCGGATCAGCGAGCCGACCAGCGGCCCGAGGAAGGTCAGGTACGCCGCGTCGAGCGGGGTGCCGAACCGGTCGCCGAACTGCACCAGCAGCACCTGCCCGAAGGCGAAGCCGAAGCCGATGAACGAGCCGAAGGTGCCGATGTAGAGCACGGACATCACCCAGGCGTGCGGGTCCCGGGCCGCCTCCCGGATCGCCCCCCGCTCGTTGCGGACCCCGGTGATGTTGTCCATGTACCGGGCCGAGGCCAGCGCGGCGAGCACGATCAGCGGGAGGTAGATCGCCGGCACCAGGCGCGGGTACGCGGCACCGGCCGTGGCCAGCACCGCCAGCCCGACGAGCTGGACGGCGGCCACCCCGATGTTGCCGCCGCCGGCGTTCAGGCCCAGCGCCCAGCCCTTGAGCCGCTGCGGATAGAAGAGGTTGATGTTCGCCATCGAGGAGGCGAAGTTCCCGCCGCCGACCCCGGCCAGACAGGCCAGCAGCATCAGCGTGCCGTAGGACACCCCCGGCTCGATCAGGATCGCCATCGGCACCGCCGGCACCAGCAGCAGCAGCGCGCTGACGATCGTCCAGTTCCGCCCGCCGAACCGGGCCACCGCCAGGGTGTACGGCAGCCGCAGCGTCGCGCCCAGCGCCGCCGGTACGGCGGTCAGCAGGAACTTCCCCGCCGGGTCGATCCCGTACTCCGGGCCGAGGAAGAGCACCAGGACGGACCAGAGGCTCCACACCGAGAAGCCGATGTGCTCGGAGGCGATCGAGACGATCAGGTTGCGGCGGGCGATCGGCGCTCCGGTCGTACGCCAGAATTCGGGGTCCTCGGGCCGCCAGTCGTCGAGCTGGTGCCGACGGGCGGTCACCGGTGCGGCGGCGGTCTCCGGCGGCGGAAGGGTGCCGAGGCCGGCCGCCGCCGGGGCGGAGGCCGTGCTGTCGGTCCCGGGATCGGCCGTCGGGCCGGTAGCGGCGGCAGTACTAGTCATGCCGCCCGAAAGTAGGAGCGCGGGGTTTCCCGGCGGTTCGCACTCGAAGTCGGACCGGCAACGGTCGGCGCACGGCGGGCCCCGGCGGATGGTGAGATCCGTCGCCCCGCTCAGATGCCCTGGAGGATACGCAGCGCCCGGCTGACCCGGAACATGGTGTCGGCGTCGGCGACCCCGACGCACTCGGTGAACCACTTCTTCATCGGCGACGAGAGCCGGTCGGGCATCACCACGAATTCGCCCATGGTGACGGCGAGCGGGGAATCCCGGAGCAGTTCGGAGTCCACCACCTCGGCGACGATCACGATCGGCACGTCGGTGGAGTTGTATACGTCGGAGCTGATCACCAGGCCGAGCCGGGACCGCGCCCCGTCGATCCGCCAGATCTCGCCTCTACGCAGCACTGAACCTTCTTCACCCTGAATCGCGCGGCGCTCAGGCGCCGCGTCCGACCTCGCGGTCCGCCGGACCGCGAGGGGAGGTTGACGAAGGTTCACTCGGACGCCTGCCGAGAGCCGCGTCGACCAGTGCGGCCTCCTGGGCGTCGGCGATGGCGGCGGCCTCGATGTCCAGGCGGGCCCGGCCGACGGCCGCGGCGTGCGCGGCGAAGACCTCGCGGAGCGCCTTCTCCCGGGCGGCCTGGTCGATCCAGGCGGAAAGCGACATGCCGTCCCGTTTCGCGAAGCGCCGCGCCTCTTCGATCGTCTCGTCCGAAAACGAGAGGGTCACCTTGGCGGTCATGCCGCCCAGCCTACCGACGGTATGACCAGCCGTCATTCCGGCTCGTTGGCACCGGTCGTCAGTCCAGCTCCCGCCGGCCGCCGAAGACGGCGAACCGCCACGACTTGTAGAAACAGTCGACACCGACGAAACCGGCCTCGGCCAGCCAGCGGCACTGGTCCGGCAGCGGCGCCGGGCGGTCGTGCATCATCCGCTCCCGGGCCGCGGCGATCTCCGCCTCGGTGGCGCCGAGCGCGGTGACCTGGGCCAGCCACACCTCGTCGTACCGGGAGTCCAGGTCGGGGGTGCCGCCGGCCACCTGTTCGGCGTTCACGAACACCCCGCCGGGGACCAGTACCTGCCGGACCCGGCGGTAGAGGTCCCGCTTGTCGGCGTCCGGCAGGTGGTGGATGGCCAGCGCGGAGACCACCGCGTCGTACGGGCCGCCGGGCAGCGGCGCGGTCAGGTTGGCGACCACCGTCTCGTGCGGTACGCCCCGCCGGGTCAGGTGCCCCCCGGCCACCGCGAGCATCGCCGGGGCACCGTCGAGCAGCGTGGTCCGCACCCCCGGTACGGCGGCACTGAGCAGGATCGAGAGCAGCCCGGTGCCGGCGCCGAGGTCGAGTACGGCCGGTACCCGCCCGGACGCCAGCGCCCGGCGCAGCGGCGGGGCGGCCACCTCGACCGCGGTGCCGTAGAAGTCGTCGAAGCACGGCACGAGCCGGCGTCGGGACTCGTCGTACGACCCGGCCACCGCGTCGAAGAGCGACACCACGGCCATCGGAGTGCCTCCTAAAATGTGGAACGACCTTCCACATCATAGATCCACTGCGCGGAGCAGCACCGTCACGAACCCGGCCCGCTCCCGTCCGGGCCGCCGGCCCGCCGGGAGGTTCCGGGCCCCGGTCCGGAGGATTGTAGGTAACCTCCGGCCGCCGGCAAGCCGAGCCGACCCGCTGAGTGGGGTCCGTGTGAGCGGCTCTTGACAGGCCCGAAACAAGAGGGACCCGGCGGTGAAACCGGGCGCCGGCACGCTTCGGACATGACAGACGGTGCACGCACTGCGACGCATTCGGAGGATGTGTCCCAGGACGTGGTCACGCACTGCCCATACTGCGCCCTGCAGTGCGGGATGACCCTGCGCCGCACCGGCGAGCGGGTGGAGGTGCTGCCCCGGCAGTTCCCCACCAACCGCGGCGGGCTCTGCCAGAAGGGCTGGACCGCGGCCGAGTTGCTCGACCACCCCGACCGGCTGACCACCCCGCTGCTGCGGGACCGCCCCGGCGGGCAGTTGCGCCCGGCGAGCTGGCCGGAGGCGCTGGACCGGGTGGCGGACGGAATCCGCCGGATCCAGTCCAGCCACGGCCGGGACGCGGTGGCCGTCTTCGGCGGCGGCGGACTGACCAACGAGAAAGCGTACGCCCTGGGCAAGTTCGCCCGGGTCGCGCTCGGCACCCGGAACATCGACTACAACGGCCGGTTCTGCATGTCCTCGGCCGCCGCCGCCGGGATGCGTGCCTTCGGCCTCGACCGGGGGCTGCCGTTCCCGCTGGCCGACCTCGGCACCGCCGACACCCTGCTGCTGGTCGGCGCGAACGTCGCCGAGACGATGCCGCCGCTGGTCCGCTACCTGATCGAGCAGCGACAGCGCGGCGGCACCCTGATCGTGGTCGACCCCCGAGCCACCGCGACCGCCCGGCAGGCCACCCTGCACCTGCAGCCGACCCCGGGCACCGACCTCGCGGTCGCGAACGCGCTGCTGCACATCGCCCTGGCCGAGGGACTGGTCGACAAGGACTACGTGGCCGCCCGGACCACCGGGTTCGACCAGGTGCGCCGGGTCACCGCCGGCTACTGGCCGGCCCGGGCCGAGCGGCTCTCCGGGGTGCCGGTGGCCGACCTGGAGGCCGCGGCCCGGGCGCTCGGCACCGCCGAGCGGGCGATCATCCTCACCGCGCGCGGCGCCGAGCAACACGCCAAGGGCGTGGACACGGTGACCGCCTTCATCAACCTCGCCCTCGCGCTCGGCCTGCCCGGCCGGCCCGGCTCCGGGTACGGCTGCCTCACTGGGCAGGGCAACGGCCAGGGTGGCCGCGAGCACGGGCAGAAGGCCGACCAGCTCCCCGGCTACCGCCGCATCGACGACCCCGCCGCCCGAGCACACGTCGCCGGGGTCTGGGATGTGCGGCCGGA
Source organism: Plantactinospora sp. ZYX-F-223 (assembly GCF_039649625.1). Lineage (NCBI taxonomy): Bacteria > Bacillati > Actinomycetota > Actinomycetes > Micromonosporales > Micromonosporaceae > Plantactinospora > Plantactinospora sp. ZYX-F-223. The sequence goes on from NZ_JBDJAV010000010.1 coordinate 91,459, forward strand.
CCTGCTGCCCGGGCCGGGCGTGTCGGCGTACGAGCTGCTCAGCGCGCTCGGCACCGACGGCGGTCCGAAGGGGTTGCTGGTGTTCGGCTCCAACCCGGTCGTCTCGGCGCCCCGGGCGGCCCGGGTCACCAGCCGGCTGCGCGACCTCGACCTGCTGGTGGTGGCCGACTTCGTCCGCTCCGAGACGGCCGAGATCGCCGACGTGGTGCTGCCGACCGCGCAGTGGGCCGAGGAGGACGGCACCATGACGAATCTGGAGGGTCGGGTACTGCGCCGCCGCGCGCTCCGCCCGCCACCGCCGGGCGTACGCACCGATCTGGCGCTGCTGTCCGACCTCGCCGACCGGCTCGACCACGTCGACGGGGCGACCGATCGGGGCCGGTCCCGCTTTCCGGCGGCACCCGAGCAGGTCTTCGCGGAGCTGCGCCGCGCCTCGGCCGGCGGAGCCGCCGACTACGCGGGGATCACCTGGGAGCGGATCGATGCCGAGGACGGCGTCTTCTGGCCCTGTCCGGACGAGGACGGGCCGGGCACGTCGCGGATGTTCGTCGACCGGTTCCCGACCCCGGACGGGCGGGCCCGGTTCCTGCCGGTGGAGCACCGCCCGCCCGCCGAGGAGGTCTGCCCGGACTATCCGGTCTACCTCACCACCGGCCGGGTGTTGACGCAGTACCAGTCCGGTGCGCAGACCCGGCGGGTCGAGGCGCTGCGCCGGGCCGCCCCGAACGCCTTCCTGGAGCTGCATCCCGACCTGGCGGCCCGCCTCGGGGTGGACGACGGCGACGAGGTGCGGGTGACCAGCCGCCGGGGCGAGATGCGCGCGCCGGCCCGGCTGACTCCGACCATCCGGCCGGACACCGTCTTCGCGCCGTTCCACTGGGCGGGCGCGGCCCGGATCAACTCGGTGACCAGCGACGCCCTCGATCCGATCTCCCGGATGCCCGAGTTCAAGGTCTGCGCGGTCCGGGTGGAGAAGGCAACGGTGGAACTTTCCCCACCTGAGCTGCCCGATGTGTCCGCCCCGAGCTCCACCGACGGCCACGACGGGCCGCGGGGCGAGGTCGGCGAAGGTCCAGTCAGCGAGCGTCCCGAGGTGGCCCCATGACAGAGGAGACAGTGGACGGATCACGGAACCGGATCGTGATCGTCGGGCACGGCATGGCCGGTGCCCGGTTGGCGGCCGAGCTGTCGGCCCGGCTCGGCGACGCCAAGATCACGGTACTCGGCGCCGAGCTGCACCGGGCGTACAACCGGATCATGTTGTCCAGCCTGCTGGCCGGGAAGGTCGACGAGTCCGGTGTGGAGCTTGCCGAGGCGGCCGGGCACGGCATCGACGTACGGCCCGGGGTCGAGGCCACCGCCATCGACCCGGCAAGCCGCACGGTGACGACCGGCCAGGGCGACCTGATCGGGTACGACCACCTGGTGCTCGCCACCGGCGGGCGCGCCCTGGTGCCGCCGCTGGCCGGGCTGGACCGGGAGAGGCTGCCGGACCGGGTGGCCGTGTTCCGCACCCTCGACGACTGCCGGCGCATCCTGTCCGCCGCCGCCGGAGCCCGCCGGGCCCTGGTCCTCGGCGGTGGGCTGCTCGGCCTGGAGGCGGCCCGGGGCCTGGCCGCCCGGGGGCTCGACGTGCACGTGGTGCACCCGGTCGGGCACCTGATGGAGCGGCAGCTCGATCCGGCGGCCGGCGCCGTGCTGGCCCGTACCCTGGCCGGGCTCGGCGTCACCACCCACCTGGACGTGGCCGCCAGCGCCGTCGCCGTCCGGCCCGACGGCCTCACCCTGACCCTCTCCGACGGACGGGTTCTCGACGCCGACCTGCTGGTGCTCTCCTGCGGGGTACGCCCCGACGTGGAGCTGGCCCGTGCGGCCGGGCTCACCGTGGACCGGGGGGTGGTGGTCGACGACCGGCTGCGCACCAGCGACCCGCACATCTCGGCGATCGGCGACTGCGCCCAGCACGCGGGCGTGGTCACCGGCCTGGTCGCCCCGGCCTGGGAGCAGGCCCGGGTGCTGGCCCAGGTGCTCGCCGGGCAGGATCCCCGGGCGCGCTACCGGCCGCAGCCGGCGGTCACCCGGCTCAAGGCCGCCGGCATCGACCTCGCCGCGATGGGTGACGCGGCCGCCGGCCCCGCCCCGGACGTCGAGGAGCTCAGCTTCTCCGACCCGGTCCGCGGCACCTACGCCCGGCTGCGGATCGTCGGCGAACGGCTCACCGGGGCGATCATGCTCGGCGACAACCCGGCGGTCGGCACGGTGATCCAGCTCTTCGACCGGGGTACGCCGGTGCCGATCGACCGCCGCACCCTGCTGCTCGGCCGCAGCCGCGACGTCGCGAGCGCGGCGCCGGTCGAGTCCCCGGCGCTGATGCCGGACGCGGCCACGGTCTGCCAGTGCAACACCGTGCGCAAGGGCACGCTGGTGCGCTGCTGGCGGGCCGGGGCGAGGTCGTTGGAGGACGTCGTCGCCGCGACCCGGGCCACCACCGGCTGCGGCAGTTGCCGGGACGCCGTCGAGGGGATCCTCGGCTGGCTCTCCTCAATCGACACTCCCGATCCGGTGGAAGCAGAGGTGGCGGCATGACGAACGACAAGCCGGAGCGGCAGCGACTCGTCGTGGTCGGCAACGGCATGGTGGGGCAGCGCTTCGTCGAGGCGCTGCGCTCCCGGGACACCGACGGCCGCTGGCAGGTCACGGTGCTGGCCGAGGAGGGCCGGCCGGCGTACGACCGGGTGCGGCTCTCGGCGTTCTTCGACGGGGTGGACGCGGACGAGCTGAGCCTGCACCGCCCCGACGACGGGGTCGACCTGCGGCTGGGCGAGCCGGTGGTGGAGATCGACCGGACCGGTCGGCGGGTGGTCACCGGCGGCGGCGAATACCGGTACGACGCGCTGGTGCTGGCGACCGGGTCGTACCCGTTCGTGCCGCCGATCGACGGCGCGTACGTGGCAAAGGGCCCGGACGCACTCGGGCCCACCCCGGCGCTGCGCTCCGGGGTCTTCGTCTACCGCACCCTGGACGACCTGACCGCGATCCGCGACTTCGCCAAGGGCCGGCGTACCGGTGCGGTGATCGGCGGCGGGCTGCTCGGCCTGGAGGCGGCGAACGCGCTGCGGCTGCTGGGCCTGACCACCTCGGTGGTGGAGTTCGCCCCCCGGCTGATGCCGGTGCAGGTCGACGAGGCCGGTGGCGCGATGCTGCGCCGGTACGTCGAGGAGCTGGGCGTCGTGCCGCACCTCGGAGTCGCCACCACCGCGATCCGGTCCCGCCCGGACGGCGAGCTGGCCGGGCTGACCCTCTCGGACGGCAGTTGGCTCCCCACCGATCTGGTGGTGGTGGCCGCCGGCATCCGGCCCCGGGACGAGCTGGCCCGGGCCGCCGGCCTGGAACTGGGCGAGCGCGGCGGGATCCGGGTCGACGAGACCTGCCGCAGTACCGACGAGCGGATCTGGGCGATCGGCGAGTGCGCCGCCGTCGACGGCACCTGCTACGGCCTGGTCGCTCCCGGCTACGCGATGGCAGAGGTGGTGGCCGACCGGCTGGTCGGCGGTACGGCGACCTTCCCGGGCGCGGACCTCTCCACCAAGCTGAAACTGCTCGGGGTGGACGTGGCCGCCTTCGGCGACGCGCACGGCAGGACGCCCGGCTGCCTGGACGTGACCTTCACCGACCCGGCCACCCGGGTCTACGCCAAGCTGGTCCTCTCCGACGACGCCAAGACCCTGCTCGGCGGGGTGCTGGTCGGTGACGTGACCGCGTACCCGACGTTGCGGGCCAGCGTCGGCGGCGCGCTGCCCGGCCCGCCGCTGGCCCTGCTCGCCCCGGCCGGCGACGGCACCGGGACGGGGGCCGGGATCGCCGCGCTGCCCGGCTCGGCCCAGGTCTGCTCCTGCAACGCGGTGACCAAGGACCAGCTCGTCGGCGCGATCGCCGAGGGCTGCACGGACGTGCCGGGGCTGAAGGCGTGCACCCGGGCCGGGACGAGCTGCGGGTCCTGCGTACCGATGCTGAAGCAGTTGCTGGCGGTCTCCGGGGTGAGCCTGAGCAAGGCACTCTGCGAGCACTTCGAGCACAGCCGGCAGGAGCTGTTCGAGATCATCCGGGTACGCCAGATCCGCACCTTCTCCCGGCTGGTCGCCGAGCACGGCCGGGGGCGGGGCTGCGACATCTGCAAGCCGGCGGTCGCCTCGATCCTCGCCTCGCTCGGCAGCGGCTACGTGCTCGACGGCGAGCAGGCGTCGTTGCAGGACACCAACGACCACTTCCTGGCGAACATCCAGCGGGACGGGACGTACTCCGTGGTGCCGCGGATCCCGGGTGGCGAGATCACCCCGGAGAAGCTGATCGTGATCGGCGAGGTGGCCCGGGACTTCCAGCTCTACACCAAGATCACCGGTGGGCAGCGGATCGACCTCTTCGGTGCCCGGGTCGAGCAGTTGCCGCAGATCTGGCGCCGGCTGGTGGACGCCGGGTTCGAGTCCGGGCACGCGTACGGCAAGGCGCTGCGTACGGTCAAGTCCTGCGTCGGCTCCACCTGGTGCCGGTACGGGGTGCAGGACTCGGTCGGGCTGGCGATCGCCCTGGAACTGCGCTACCGGGGCCTGCGCGCGCCACACAAGATCAAGTCAGCGGTCTCCGGCTGCGCCCGGGAGTGCGCCGAGGCCCGCAGCAAGGACTTCGGCATCATCGCCACCGACAGCGGCTGGAACCTCTATCTCGGCGGCAACGGCGGCTTCCGCCCCCGGCACGCCGAACTCTTCGGCCAGGACCTCTCGACCGAGGAGCTGGTCCGGTACGTCGACCGGTTCCTGATGTTCTACATCCGCACCGCCGACCGGCTACAGCGGACCGCCGCCTGGATCGAGGCGATGGAGGGCGGCCTGGAGCACCTGCGGGCGGTCATCGTCGACGACTCGCTCGGGCTCTGCGCCGAACTGGACGCCGCGATGGCCCGGCACGTCGGTTCGTACTCCGACGAGTGGCGCGACACGCTGGCGGACCCGGACCGGCTGCGCCGGTTCACCTCCTTCGTCAACGCGCCCGACGTACCGGACCCGTCGATCACGTTCGAGGTGGAACGGGGACAGCCCGTTCCGGCCCTGGGAGACCGCCGACCGGTGTCGCTCGGCCTCCCGACGACCATGGGGGTACCGAGTTGACTCTGGACACCACGATCAACGACGGATCGGCGATCAACGACGGGTTGACCGAGGGCGCCGGGCCGGGCGAGGACGACGCGCGCTGGACGGCCGTCTGCCCGTACCCCCGACTGGAGCCGGAGCGCGGGGTGGCCGCGCTGGTCGACGGCGAGCAGGTGGCGGTCTTCCGCACCTTCGACGGCCGGCTCTTCGCGATCGGCCAGCGGGACCCGATCGCCGGCGCGTACGTGATGGCCCGGGGCATCGTCGGCAGTCGCGGCGAGATCCCGACCGTCGCCTCCCCGCTGCACAAGCAGGTCTACGACCTGCGTACCGGCGACTGCCTGGACGTGCCCGGGGTGGCGGTGCCGACCTACCGGGTGCGGTGCCGGGACGGGCTGGTCGAGGTGGCCCCCCGGCACCGGCCGGCCGGGGACGCCTGATGTCCGGCGAGCTGTCCGGCTTCACGGTCGGGGTCACCGCCGACCGGCGGCGCGACGAACTCACCGCCATGCTGGAGCGGCGCGGCGCCCGGGTGGTGCTCGCCCCGGCGCTGCGGATCGTGCCGCTGGCCGACGACACCGAGTTGCGCGCGGCGACCCGGGCCTGCCTGGACAATCCGCCCGACGTGCTGATGGCGAACACCGGGATCGGGATGCGCGGCTGGCTGGAGGCGGCGGAGGGCTGGGGGCTGGCCGAGCCGCTGCGTGCGGTGCTCTCCCGGGCCTACATCGTCAGCCGGGGGCCGAAGGCCCGGGGCGCGATCCGGGCCGCCGGGCTGCACGACGAGTGGTCGCCCGCCTCGGAGAGCTGCGACGAGGTGATCGACCACCTCCGGCAGCGTGGCGTACGCGGCCAGTTGATCGCGATGCAGCTACACGGCGAACGGCAGCCGGAGTGCACGGCCGCGCTGGAGGCGGCCGGGGCGAGCGTGATCGAGGTGCCGGTCTACCGCTGGGCGGCGCCGACCGACCCGGCCCCGCTGCACCGGCTGGTCGACCTGATCGCCGGCCGGCTGGTGGACGCGGTCACCTTCACCTCCGCACCGGCGGTCGGTGCCCTGCTCCGGGCCGCCGGGCCGAGCACCGAGGCGGTACTGGACGCGATGCGCTCCGACGTACTGGCCGCCTGTGTCGGGCCGGTCACCGCCGCTCCGCTGCGCCGGCACGGCGTACCGGTGGTGGCGCCGAGCCGGGCCCGGCTCGGCGCCCTGGTCCGGACCATCGTCGACGAGCTGCCGCAGCGGGCGATCAGCGTCAAGGTCGCCGGTCACCTGCTGACCCTGCGCGGACACGCGGCCATCCTGGACGGTGAGCTGCGGCCGCTGGCCCCGGCACCGATGGCGGTACTCCGGGCCCTGGCGAGTACCCCCGGCCGGGTGATGTCCCGGGCCGCCCTGCTGCGCACCCTGCCGAGGGGCGCCGACGAGCACGCCGTGGAGATGGCGGTGGCCCGGTTGCGGGCTGGACTGCGCACCCCGGGGGTGGTGCAGACGGTGGTCAAACGCGGCTACCGACTGCCGGTCGACTGACCGCTCCTCGACCTGATCCCGCCGATCTTTTCTCGATCTGATGCTCTTCGATCCGGCCCTCTCCGGGGCTGGATCGGGCGGCGGGGGCGCCGCTCCGCACACGGAGCCACGACGGAGCGCAAGGGACGGTTCACCAGTTCATCGACCGGACGGTCGCCGCCTCACGCTTGGGTATCGGCTCGGCTTGATCCCTTGACTGGCGGACAGGCGGTTGGCAGGGTAAGGCCGCAACGTCCCGGAAGCGCCCGTAAACTGCCCTCCGGGACTGTGCACAGGGGACAGGTGGAGGCGCCTCGTCGCCCTGGCAGAGAACATTTCAGGTCGCGTCACACCCTGCTCGCGAACGCGTCAGGAGGACTGCCGGATACATCGGGCAAGGCTTTACGGTCACGGCGGGGACCGGCCACCGAGAACCGCCGGATTCACCTGCACCCGCAGCGCCATCAGCGGGACGCGGCCGATCCTGAACCGGGCGACCGTTCCACATCCTCAATGGATTCTCCTCAAAGGACAGGTAGGAATGACGAGGCGTATACGCGTGCTGGCCGCCGCGGCCCTGGCCACGGCCATGCTGGTCACCGCCGGCTGCTCGGGCTCGGACGACTCCGACGGAGGCGGCGCCGGCGGCAAGGCTCCGGACAAGGTGACGTACCTCACCGGGTTCGGCACCGGTGGTCACGACGCATTCGCATGGGTGGCGAAGGACAAGGGCTTCTTCTCCGAGGCCGGGCTCGACGTCACCATCCAGCAGGGCGCCCCGGCCACCAACAACCAGGGCCTGCTCTCCGGCAAGGCGCAGTTCACCTACAGCGACGTGACCCAGCTGATGATCCAGACCGGCAAGGCGCAGGTCACCGAGATGCGCGTGATCGCCGCGGTGCACCAGAGCACCCTGGTCGCGATCTTCGCGCCGCCCGGCTCCGGCGTGACCAAGCCAAAGGACCTGGAGGGCAAGCGGGTCGGCGTCGCCCAGGGCTCGATCACCAAGACCCTGCTTCCGGCGTACGGCAAGCTGGCCGGCTTCGACTCCGCCAAGCTCCAGTTCGTCGAGACCACCCCGCAGACCCTGGTCGGCCTGCTGGTGGGCAAGAAGGTCGACGTGCTCAGCACCTTCGTCATCACCCGCAACACGGTGGAGACGGTGACCAAGCAGACGATGACCGTCATGCCGCTCACCGACTACCTGCGGGACCTGCTCGGCACCGGCCTCACCACCACCGCCAAGTACGCCCAGGAGAACCCAGACATCGTCAAGCGGTTCAAGGACGCGGCGATGAAGGGCCTCAAGTACACGGTGGAGAACCCCGGAGAGGCCGCCAAGATCATGAAGGCCAACAACCCGAACGTGAACGAGCAGGGCGCCGCGGCGGAGATCAAGCTGATGACGCCGTACGTCACCTCGGCGCCGGGCAACACGATCGGCGCGCTCGACGAGCAGCGGGCCGCCCGGGCCATCGCCATCCTCCAGGGCGCCGAGCTGATCCCCGCCGGCCTCACCCCGGACAAGGTCATCGACTTCTCCATCGCGCCCAAGGCCTGACCGAACGGCGTGACACCTCGGGGACGGTGAGTGGGCAGCCACTCGCCGTCCCCTTCTGGACGCAGAGGAGAGAACACGTTGCCCGTCTGGACCCCTCCGGGCAGTGCTGCCCGCGACCCGCACGACCTGCCGCGCCGGCCGACGCGCCCGGCCACCGGCCGCGGATACCGTCCCGGCGGATCCGATGACCGTTAGCCGCGACCTGTCCCCCGGTACCCGGACCGCGCTGCCGATCGTCGGCACCATCGTCGCGATCGGCCTCTGGTGGCTGGTGACCGTCGTCTTCCACATCGAGACCCTCTTCCTGCCGTCACCGCCGGAGGTCGTCGACGCCTTCGACCGGGAGCCCGCCTACCTGTTCGAGGCGGCCTGGGCCACGCTGTGGGGCACGCTCGCCGGCTTCGGCATCGCGGCGGCCGGCGGGATGGTCGCGGCGCTGCTGCTGACCAGCTCACGCCTGGTCGAGCAGGCCACCCTGCCGATGATCGTCGCGTTCAACGCGGTGCCGAAGGTCTCCCTCGTCCCGCTGCTGATCCTCTGGATCGGGTACGACTCGCGGACCAAGGTCTCCCTGGTCGTCCTGATCGCGTTCTTCCCGATCATGGTGGCCACCATGTCCGGCCTGACCTCGACCCCGGCCGACCTCTACGAGCTGACCAGGTCGCTGTCGGCGTCCCGGCTGAAGACATATCTCAAGGTACGGCTGCCGTGGGCGCTACCCCAGGTCTTCGTGGGGCTGAAGCTCGGCATCACGCTCGCCCTGATCGGCGCCGTGGTGGCCGAGTTGCAGACCCTGAACGAGGGTCTCGGTGCGATCATCTACAGCACCCAGCAGTCGTTCGACACCCCGCTGGCGTTCGCCGCGATCACCCTGACCGGGGTACTCGGCATCGGCCTCTTCTACGCCGTGGTGGTAGCGGAACGGCTCGCGGTGCCGTGGGCCCGGAAGATCTCCGCCTGAGCCGCCCCACTCCCCGCCCGACCGACCGGGCGGATCACCGCCCCGGCCGTGGCCGGCGGTGATCCGCCCGCCGGGTCAGGCCAGCCCGGCACCGCCGTTGAGGTCCAGGTTGACCGCGTTGACGGCCGGGTTCTCCAGGAGGAACACGGCGGCGTCGGTGACGTCCGCCATGGTCGTCAGCCGGCCCGTCGGGGTACGCGCCCGGTAGGTCTCGTGCACCTCGGCCGGCTGCTTGGCCCAGAACGGGCTGTCGCCGACGATGCCGGGGTGCAGGGCGTTGACCCGGACCGGCCGCAGCTCGGCGGCGAGCACGTTCACCAGGCCGACCACCCCGGCGTTCACCGTGGAGACCGTCGCCGAACCGGGAAACGGCCGGTCCTTGGAGCCGCCGCCGAAGAGCAGCACGGAACCGCTCGGCGAAAGCCTGGACGCCAGGGTGTGCGCCACCTCGGTGTAGCCGACCAGCTTGACCGTGACCAGGCTGACCGCGCGGTCGATCTGGTAGTCGGAGACCTTGTTGACGTCCCGGACGAAGGCGGAGAGGACCAGGTGCCTGACCTCGCCGATCCCGGCGAGCGCGGCGGCGATGGACCCGGGATCGGCGAGGTCGACGGCGACACCCGTCGTCCGGCCACCGATCTCGGCGGCGACCGTTGCGGTCCGGGCCGCGTCGCGCCCGGTGACGACGACCTCCAGCCCCCGCTTCGCGTAGTGCTCGGCCACGTCCCGGCCGAGGCCGGAAGTACCCCCGATGACGACTACGCAGCCGCCATCGGGGCCATCGTGCTGTGGCATATCTGTCCCTCTCGCTGTGCAGGATTGAACCGCGGAGCCTCCCCGGGCCCGGCAAGCCTGCTCAATGAACCTCTTTCAACCTCCCCTTGCGGTTCGTCGGACCGCAAGGTCGTACGCGGTGCGTGAGCGCCGCGCGGTTCAGGTTGAAAAAGGTTCAAGTGCGAGGGTCAGCCGACCGGGGTGGGTTGGCCCCGGCCGTGCTCCGCACGCAACGTCTCCATCGCGTGCTGCACCACGTTCACCAGCACGTGCTTGACCGACTCGCGGTGTCGGGCGTCGCACATCACCAGTGGCACGTGCGGAGCGATCGCGAGCGCCTCGCGTACCTCCTCCGCCTCGTACTGCGGTGCGCCGTCGAAGCAGTTCAACGCCACGACGTACGGCAGGTGGCGGTTCTCGAAGTAGTCCAGCGGCGCGAACGCGTCGGCGATCCGCCGGGTGTCGACCAGCACCGCCGCGCCGACCGCACCACGGATGATCTCGTCCCACATGAACCAGAACCGGGTCTGTCCGGGCGTGCCGAACAGATAGAGGATCAGGTCCTGGGCCATCGTGATCCGGCCGAAGTCCATGGCGACCGTGGTGGTCTCCTTGCCCGGCACCTTGGACGGATCGTCGATGCCGACACCGGCCGCGGTCATCACCGCCTCGGTGGTCAGCGGGGTGATCTCCGAGACCGCACCCACGAGCGTCGTCTTGCCGACCCCGAACCCGCCGGCAATAACGATCTTCGCGGAGGTGATCCCAGCACCACCGCCACCGCCACCGCCGCCGCGACGCGGCTTGGCCGAGTCATAGCCTGCGAAGTCCACTTAGCACCCTCTCAAGCAGTTCCATCCGCTCCTCGTACGCCTCAGACGGTGGAGCGGCACTGTGCAGCGTCAGCAGGCTGTCCGCCACCATGTCGGCGACCAGCACCCGGGCGACACCCAACGGCAGCCGGGTGTACGCGGCGATCTCCGCCAGTGACTGCGCCCGGCCCTCGCAGATCGTGGCGATGCGGTGCTTGTCATGGCCGGCGAACCGGGACTCCACGACCGCGGCCGGGCTCGCCACGAGTACCGCCTCAAGTGCGATCTCCAGACGAGCCTCGGTACGACCGCGGGTGACCGCGTACGGTCGGACGAGCGCGCCACGCGGATCATCGCGTCGTCCCTCCATACCGTGGTCACCTCCTCAGAGTCGAGTCGCGGCCGCACCGTTGCCATCCTTGGTCTGCCCGGTTAGGGACGCGAGACGGCCTCGCGCGGCAATGGCACAAGCGCCGCACCGACCCGTTCCACCAGCAGCGCCATTTCGTAGCCGACCTGACCCACGTCACAGCTCCGCGCGGCCAGTACGGCCATCGAGGAACCGTCGCTGATGGACATCAGGAACAGGTACCCACTGTCCATTTCGATCACAGTCTGAAGCACGCCGCCAGCGCTGAACATCCGGGAGGCGCCGTCGGTCAAACTGACCACGCCGGAGGTGATCGCCGCGAGCTGGTCGGCCCGGTCCGGCGGCAGGTCCCGGGAGGAGGCGAGAAGCAGGCCGTCCGCCGAGACCGCGACGACGTGCGCGATGCCGGCGACGCTGTCGGCGAAGTTACTGAGCAGCCAACCCATGTCCTGCATCGCTGCTGGCCTGTTCATCCGCTCGTCTCCTTGGTTGAGATCATGCCGTTCTGCTCGGAACCGGCCGTCCGACCGCGCTGTACGCCACGGTGGTAGGCCGACAAGAGGCCGCGTACCTCGTCCGGGGTACGCCTGGTCCGCTCACGCGCGCTCTTCGGCTCGACGCCACCGGGCACCAGTTGCGCCTGGGGCACCCGCTTGGGCAGGCCGGACCGGGTCGTCCCCCCGTTGGCCGGCTCCGCCGCCCGGCTGGCCCGGGCCCAACCCTCGTCGGCCGCCGTCCGCCAGGACCCCTCGGTCCCGTTCGGCGCGGCCGGCGCCGGTGCGGCAGCGGGCGCGGCGGCCGGCGGTGCCGAGGCGGCGGGTGGCGGCGTCGGCGGCGTGTAGGGCGCCGGCGGCGGCGCGGAACGCCCGGGGGTGCGGGCGGCCAGCGGGGCGCGGCCCGGGGTTGCCCCGCTCGGCGACGGCGGCGCGCTCGGTGCCGGCGGCGACTGGTAGCCACCCGGCGGCACGGTGAAGATCGCGGTCGAGTCCGATCCGTGGGAACGGAACCAGACCGCCTCCATCTCGCGGAAGATCGGCGCTTCGCCGGTGTCCTCCACCCGGGGCGCGACCGCGGACGCGGCGCTGACCGGGGTACCCGCGACCGGGCCGGACGGCAGGCCGGAGGGTGCCGCCACCGCGGGCGTCATGGCGTGCGTCGCCGCCGGGCCGGAACCCGCCGCGCCGCGCCGCGGCAGCGACGACGCGACCGTCGGGTACTGCACGGTCGGCGAGGTGACCCCGGTCGAACCGGCCAGGCCCGGGTGGGCGGGCGGAGCCGTCGACGCCGGACTCTGGTACGTCGGCGTCACGGCCTGCTGGTACGTCGGCGCGGGTGTGGCCGGCAACTGGCTCGCCGTCAGGTGGCTGTTGACCGGGGCACCGGTGCTGGCCGGCATCGCCCCGGCCGGGTCGCCGGCGGTCTGCCACTGGTTGCCCGCGCTGCGCCACTGCTCGGTCAGGGTGCCGCCGGTACGCGACGCGCCGACCGGAGAGAGCGTCTCCTGCCAGGCCGCACCGGTCGACGGCCGGCTCGCGGCCGGTGCCTGCTCGACCGCGAGCGGCTGCCGCTGCCGGCCGAGCACCTGGTCGCGGCCACGCGGGTTGGGCAGCACCACCGTGCTGGCCGGCAGGGTGACCTGGGCGACCGTGCCGCCCTCCACGTTGCGGCGCAGGTCGACCCGGATGTCGTGCCGGTGCGCCAGCCGACCGACGACCGCGAGACCCATCAGCCGGAAGGCCGCCACGTCGACGGCCGGCGGCGCGGCCAGCCGGCGGTTCAGGGCGTCCATCTGCTCTTCACTGAGCCCGAGACCCCGGTCCTCGACCTGGATCAACACGTAGTCGCGGATCCGGCGGGCGTCGGCGACCACGGTGGTGTGCGGCGGCGAGAAACGGGTCGCGTTGTCGAGCAGCTCGGCGACCAGCCGGACCACGTCGTTGACCGCGTGCGCGGCGACCGAGATGTCCGGGTCGACGGTGCCGAACTCGATCCGGTTGTAGAGCTCCACCTCGGACTGCGCAGCGCGCAGCGCGTCGATCAGGAGCGCGTCCTCCCGGCGGGGCGCCGTCGAGTCGGCGCCGGCCAGCACGAGCAGGTTCTCGTCGTTGCGACGCATCCGGGTGGCCAGGTGGTCCAGCTCGAAGAGCTGGGCCAGCCGCTTCGGGTCCTCCTCACCCCGCTCGATCGCATCGAGTTCGCCGATCATCCGGTCGACCAGGGTCTGGCTTCGCCGGGCCAGGCTGAGGAACATCGCGGAGACGCTGGTCCGCAGGGCGGCCTGCTCGGCCGCGATCCGGACCGCCTCCTTGTGTACGACGTTGAACGCCAGGGCGACCTGGCCCACCTCGTCCTTGTTGTTGAGTCTGATCGGGTCCCGGACCTGCCGGACGATCTCGTCGACGCCGCCGTCGCCGATGGTGCCGACGTCCCGCAGCCGGCGGACCGCCTCCGGCAGGTCGTGGTTGGCCACCGAGAGCGCGCCCTCACGGAGCCGGCGCAGCGACTGGTTGAGCGACCGGGCCAGCACCACGGCGAGGGCGAGCGCGACGATCAGCGTGATCAGCACGATCACCGACTCGATGATCGCCTGTTGGACGACCTCGGACCGGGCCGACTCGGCCTGGTCCAGCAGATCGGCCTCGAGCAGGGTCTCCGCCCAGCGCACCAGGTCGTTGATCGAGCCGATCGCGATCGCCGCCGAGCTCGCGGAGACCGGCGCCTGCCGCCCGACCGACCGGGTCAGGTCCCGGGCCACCTTGTCGGCGAGGATCACCGCGTCGCCGGTGACGGCACCCTCGACCACCGCCTCCTGCCGGGAATTGGCAGAGGCGCGGAAGGCCAGCAGCGCCTCCTGCCTACTGGTCTGGGTGGCGATGTAGGCGGAGAACTGCTCCTGGTCCAGCACCCCGTTGCCGCTGGCCAGGGCGCTGTAGACCACAGCCTCCTCCTTGGCCACCGCCTCCTTGGCCTGGGCAAGCGAGGCGAGGGTACGCAGGCTGTCGCCGACCGCGCCCTCACCGGAGATCTGACCGAGTGCCTCGCCGTACGCCACGAGTTCGTCGATGATCACCTCGTACCGCAGGGTGGCCTCGCCGGGCGGCATCTGCGGGCGCTCCAGCACCTCCTGCCGGGTGCCGTTGAGCGTGGCCAGGCGGTCGTCGATGACCTGCAGTCGGTCCTCCACCGAGGCCGGGACGCCACTCACCTGCGCCCGCCGGTCGTTGTACGCGGCGATCCGGGCATCGGTGCGCTGCACGTACGCGTCGTACGTCTCGGTCGTCGTCTCCCGCGACTTGGCGAGCAGCCTGGCGGCGGCGATCCGCTCCTTGTGCACGTCCTGGGTGAGTGCCGAGATGTCGGCGGAGAGCTCGGTCAGCGACCGGAGCACACCGGCCTGGTAGGCACCCTGACCGATGTCGACCAGCCGGATCGTGGCGAGCGCGAGGACCGCGGCGACGGGGACGACGAGCAGCAACGCCAGCTTGGACCGGATCCGGGTGTCCCGTAGCCGGGGAAGCCAGCGGCGCGGTGCAGCGCCCCCCCGCAAACCTTTTGCGGGCAGGGTCGTAGGTCCGGTGCTCACGACATCGCCTCCGTCGTTTCATTACGTGACCCGTCGACCGATGCCTGCTGCAGCGGATCGAGCCGCACGCGGCACGGCCGCGATTTCATCAGAAGAAGGCCGCTTTGGGAAGCGACGGGAGGGCAGCAAAGGTCCATCATGGGACGTCGACTACCCTCGAAGCCGAGAGATCGACGCATCGTCGGGTCTCTGATCAGCACATATATCTCTAGAGTGGTCGCTTGTATCTGGAAAGTTATCCCGCACCCGTACCCCCTCTTATCACTATGTGAGACCCGTCATCCCGAAACCGGCCTGGTATCGAGCGCTTGACCCAGGCGGCCGGCATTGGCAAGGTTTTGCGGGTTTGAAGGCTTCGCGTGAACCGTACGGCAGATCGTTGCCCATCCATTGTGGACGACTAGATCGGCGGCCGGGCAAGCCCCCCGCCCGCGCCGGATACCTGGAGGACTGAGTTGAGGCCCATCCGCTCCGCGATACCCGCGCTGCTCGCGTCGGCCATCCTGGCAACTTCGCTGACCGGCTGCCAGTTCGGCGCGCCGGAGGAGGAGACCGGGGAGATCGTCATCGGCGCCGACCTGGAGCTGTCCGGCGCGGCCCCACAGGTGGGTAAGGCCTACCAGCGGGCCCTGGAACTCAAGGTCGAGCAACTGAACGAGTCCGGTGCGCTGGGCGGTCGCCGGGTCCGCCTGGAGGTCCGGGACAACAAGTTCGACGCCAGCATCTCGGCGACCAATATCGGCGATTTCACCGCTAATCCGGCAATCAGCGGCATCATCATGGGCAGTTGCAACGACTGCGCCATCGGTGCGGCGAAGACGGTGAAGAGCAAGCAGGTTCCGACGATCGCGCTCGCTCCGGCCAGTGACGTGGCCGCCCCGGGGCCGGACCGGGAATACATGTTCAAACTCGGCCCGAACGCCCGCGACAACGTCGCCGCCATCGCCGCCGAACTCCGTACCCGTAAGGTCAAGACTGTGGCGCTGCTGCACACCGCCGACAGGTACGGCACGGAGGGCGCGGCGACGCTGGCGAGCGAACTCGTCGGCGTCGAGGAGGACTCGACCGACATCCCGATCCTGGCGAAGCGGTCGGTGAAGGCGACCGACACCGACGTCAGCCAGGCGGTGGAGGCGCTCGTGTCGGAAGAGCCGGAGGCGATCATCGTGTGGACCCCGGCCGACCAGGCCAACCTGGCGATCGCGAGCCTGAAGGGCGAGGGCTACAAGGGCCACGTCTTCTTCGACGCGGTGGCCGCCGGCGACCTCTTCATCGGCAACAGCGGCAGCGCGGCGGAGAACACCACGATGGTCTTCACCCAGACCATGGTGATCGACGACGTGATCGCGACCACCCCGGCCAAGGCGGCGAGCAAGCAGTGGTTCCGGGACTACACCGCCCGGTTCGGCGGCTACTACGGATACTCCTCGTTCGCCGCCGACGCGGTGCAACTGATCGTGGACGCGGCGGTCCGGGCCGGCGGCGGCGAGGAGCCGGACCGCAGGCGCATCCGCAGCCTGCTGGAGACCGCGGAGACCGACGGCCTCTCCGGCCCGATCCGGATGACGCCGGAGAACCACTCGGGGCTGATGCCCCAGGCGTTGAGCCTGCTGGTGGCCCGGGGCGGCCGGTGGCGACTGGCCGGCTGAGCCGGCGCTCGACAACGCGGTCCGGCGGCGGGAACAGGTCTCGCCGCCGGAAGGCGTCCGGGATAGCCTGTCGACACTGTCGACCTGTCGAATGGGGTGGCCCAGCCATGATCCGACTCTCCGGAGTATCCCGGACCTTCGGCGGCCGGTCCGGTTCCGTTGAGGCGCTGCGGGGCATCGACCTCGACGTCGCCGAGGGCGAGTTCCTCGCGGTGGTGGGCCGCTCCGGCTGCGGCAAGTCCACCCTGCTGCGCCTGGTGGCCGGCCTGCTGCCGGTGACCGAGGGCGAGATCCGGGTGGCGGACGAGGTCGTCACCCGGCCACGGCGGGACATCGCCATGGTCTTCCAGCGGCCGGCGCTGCTGCCCTGGCGGTCGGTGCTCGACAACGTGCTGCTGCCCACCGAGATCTTCGGCTGGAGCAAGGCCGCACACCGCGAGCGGGCCCGCGGCCTGCTCTCGATGGTCGGGCTCAGCGAGTTCGAGAAGCGGCTTCCGCACGAGCTCTCCGGCGGCATGCAACAGCGGGTGTCGCTGTGCCGTGCCCTGATCCAGCAGCCGAAGGTGCTGCTGATGGACGAGCCGTTCTCCGCCCTGGACGCGCTGACCCGGGAGGAGTTGTCGGTCGAACTCCAGCGGATCCACATGGAGCACTCGGCGACGATCCTCTTCGTCACCCACTCGATCGACGAGGCGGTGCTGCTCGCCGACCGGGTCGTCGTACTCAGTCCGCGGCCCGGGCGGATCCGCAAGGTGCTCGGCATCGACATCCCGCGTCCCCGCTCGCTGGGCCGCAACGCGCACTTCGAGGACGTCGCCCGGGCCAGCGCGGAGCTGCACGAACTCCTGCTCGACCACCCCGAGGGCGAGGCCGGGCTGGCACTGAGCCGCAGCGGCCAGGCCGACCAACAGCACTGACCCGACGCTCAACCACGCTCCGTAGCCTGTCGCGTACTACTGTCTCACCCGCGTCCAGCCCAGGGTGGCGGGCCCGGGTGGGGGTGCGTAACGTGCCCGGCATGGCCTACCGGACCTGGGGCAGAGTGCTGCTCGCCGCACTCCTCGTCGGGATAGTCAGCGGCGCCGGCCAGCTGGGGATCGCGTACGGGCTCGGCCTCGTCCGCTTCGACCGCGGCTTCGACGCGGCCACGGCGAACCAGTGGCCCGCCCAGCTTGTCTGGGTCGGCTGGTTCGCCATGGTGGCGGCCGTACTCAGCGCGACGCTGGCGGACCGGCTCGCCCGCAGGTACACCCTGCCCACCACGCTCGGCAATCGAGCGGCGATCTCCGCGCTGGCCGCCCTCGGCGCGCTCGCGGTCGCACCACTCTCCATGCAGCCCGCCCGGGCGGCCCAGGTCGCCTCGGCCGACCCGGTGACCCTGGCCGGCGTGGCCGCGGCGCTCGGTGCCGGGGTCGGGTTCCTCGCCGCCCTGGCCGCGCTCAGCCAGCGTCCGCTGGTCTGGAACATCGCGGCGGTGACCGGCACGGTCTGGTTCCTGGCGGTACTGTCCGTGCTCCCCTCGCTCGGCCCCACCGATCCGCTGCCCGCCGTACGGCTCGGCGGTGTCGACCCGAGCTGGTTGAGCGCTGGCACCAGCCAACGGCTGGCAGTCGTCACCATGCCGGCGCTGGCCCTGGTCGCGGGCGCGCTCACCGGTGCCCTGGCCCGGTGGCGCGAACTGTCGGTGCCCGTTGTCGCCAGTTGTGGGGTGGCGGGCCCGTTGATGCTCGCCCTGGCGTACGTCGTCGCCGGCAGAGGCGACTCGGCCGATGCCTACCAGGCGGCCCCGTACTGGGGAGCGCTGATCTCCGTCGGTGCGGGCGCGCTGGGTTCGGTACTGGCGGCCTGGGCCCGCTGGCCGCTGACCACGACCGCCCCCGAGGAAACCGCCGAAGCCGGCTCGTCCGCCGAAGCCGACCCGTCCGCCACCGCAACAACGCCCGGCGGTACCGCCGGAACGATGCCAGGCGACACCGGCACCGCCGGCACGACGCCGGCCGGCAGCGGCACGACGCCGGCCAGCAGCGGTGCCAGCGACGCGCCGACTGTGATCATCCCGGCGGCGAACCCGACGGCCGGCGGCGCCACCACCGGCACAGCGGCACCCGGCGGCGCCACTGCCGGCGGTACCTCGGCCGACCGGACCTGGCGACTGGAGATCCCGAGCGGCGAACCCCGGACGGGCGGCACCGGCGCCAGCGGTGACCGGCTTACCGGCACGGCACCGGCCGGCACCTGGCCGCGTTCTTCGGCGCTGGGCGGGCGGACGGCCGGTGAATCGGCCGAGCCGTCCCGGGAGCCGGCGCCGAGTTCGGGAAACTGGTCGTTCGACATCGGGTCGTTCGACATCGGCAGCGGCATCCCGACTCCACGCGTCCCGGGGGAGGATTCCGCGCCCACCGAGCGGTTCGGTGCATCGGCCCCGACCGTGCCCGAAAGCGGTCAGCAAAGCGCCACAGAACCAGTCAGCCCGGGCAGCGGCGGGCCGGCCACCGATTCGGGGGACGCCGGGTTCTCAGCCGGTTGGGCGGGTGCCGGTCGACTGCGTACCGAAGACTTCTGGCCGACCACGACACCGCCGGCGACAGCACCTGGGGCATCGGCGACCCCGGCGGCGACCACACCGGCAGCACCGGAGTCGCCGGCAGCACCGCCACCAACGGTCTCGATCCCACCGACGGTCTCGACGCCATCAACGGCTCCGGCGCCATCAGCGGCAACGCCCCCGCCATCACCAGTGACGCCGAACCGTAGCGACGACGACTGGGACGCCTTCGCGTCGGTCAGCCGCCCCCGCCTCGACCGCCGTGAACCCTCCACCGATCCCGCCCACCGACCGGCCGACGACGGCGCTGCTGGCACCACCGGCCGCAGTACCACCGGCCTCAATGCCAGCAGCCCCGGCAGTTCCGGTGTCGGGAGTTCCCACCTCAGCGGTTTCATCGCCGGTCCCCCGGTGGAGAGCACCGGGCGGGCCGGGGACAACCGGTCGTACCCGAGCGAGCCCACAGCGACACCCGGCAGGACTCCGGCGGAGCCGGGCGGGATCAGGGCGACACCGGGCCGGGACTCTGTCGGATCCGGCGGGGCGGCTGCCGGGCTGCCCGAACCGGGCCGGAGCCGGACGGAGCCGAGCGGAGCGGACCCGGACCGGACCGAGCGGATCCCGCCCGTTCCGGTGGTCTCCGGTGATTCCCCGGTTCGGCCGGCATCGGAACGCGGCGCGCGTCCGGCCGACCCCGTCCCGGAGACCACCGCCGAGGTCACCCCCGAGCCTGAGCCCGAGCCCGCGACCGGAGACGCCGAGCGGCCGACCGGGCGAATCCGTCGCGGCCTGTTCCGGCGCAACCGGGGCAACGCCGACCCCGAGCAGACCGACATCGTGGAGACCGGCAAGAGCGGGTCGACGCAGGACAAGAGCGAGTCGAAGCAGGACAAGAGCGAGTCGAAGCGGCGGGAGGCGAAGGGCCGCAACCGTAGTGAGGAACCGGTGCCGGCCCGCGACGAGGAGTACGTCGACTGGGTGAGCGGACTCAGCGAGCCAGACCCGACCGCCGACGACCTCGGGCTGGACCGCAGCGTACGGCGATCACTGCGCTCGACCGGCCGCCACCACGCCGACTGACCGCTGTCGCCTCCGGACGGGCGCGACCCCGGCTCGACCTGGACTACCGAGGCGTATCCCCGCCCCGGTCGTCTCCGGCGTCCAGGTCGAGCGCCTCCGGCGTCCAGGTCGAGCTTCTTCAACGCCCAGGTGGTGCGCCTTCGGGGGTCCGGGCTACCGGTGGCGCGGGCAGACGGAGGGCCGGAAGGGGCACCGGGCGGGCAGCGGCCGTCAGGCCAGGGGCAGGTACACCTTGCCGCCCGAGGCCAGGAACTCGGTCGACTTCTCCTGCATGCCCTGCGCCGCGTACTCCTTCAGTTCCTGGGTGATCTTCATGGAGCAGAACTTCGGACCGCACATGGAGCAGAAGTGCGCCGTCTTGGCGGGCGTCGCCGGCAGGGTGGCGTCGTGGTACGCCCGTGCCGTCTCCGGGTCCAGCGACAGGTTGAACTGGTCCTCCCAGCGGAACTCGAACCGCGCCTTCGACAGCGCGTCGTCCCAGGCCTGCGCCCCGGGGTGCCCCTTGGCCAGGTCTGCGGCGTGCGCCGCGATCTTGTACGCGATGACCCCCGCCTTGACGTCGTCCCGGTCCGGCAGTCCCAGGTGTTCCTTGGGGGTGACGTAGCAGAGCATGGCGGTGCCGAACATGCCGATCATCGCGGCACCGATCGCCGAGGTGATGTGGTCGTACGCCGGGGCGATGTCCGTGGTCAGTGGACCGAGGGTGTAGAACGGCGCCTCGTGGCACAGCTCCTGCTGGAGGTCCACGTTCTCCTTGATCTTGTGCATCGGCACGTGCCCCGGCCCCTCGATCATCACCTGTACGTCGTGCTCCCAGGCCACCGAGGTCAGTTCCCCGAGGGTACGCAGCTCGGCGAACTGCGCCTCGTCGTTCGCGTCCGCGATCGAGCCGGGCCGCAGGCCGTCGCCGAGCGAGAACGTGACGTCGTACCGGGCGAGGATCTCGCAGAGTTCGGCGAAGTTGGTGTAGAGGAAGTTCTCCTCGTGGTGCGCCAGGCACCAGGCCGCCATGATCGAGCCGCCCCGGGAGACGATTCCGGTGACCCGGTTGACCGCCAGCGGCACGTAGCCGAGGCGTACCCCGGCGTGCACCGTCATGTAGTCGACGCCCTGCTCGGCCTGCTCGATCACGGTCTCCCGGAAGATCTCCCAGGAGAGCTTCACCGGGTCGCCGCCGACCTTCTCCAGCGCCTGGTAGATCGGGACGGTGCCGATCGGCACCGGGGAGTTGCGGATGATCGCTTCCCGGGTCTCGTGGATCCGCTTGCCGGTGGAGAGGTCCATCACGGTGTCCGCGCCCCACCGGGTCGCCCAGGTGAGCTTCTCCACCTCCTCGGCGATCGAGGAGGTCACCGCCGAGGTGCCGATGTTGGCGTTGACCTTCACCAGGAAGCGCTTGCCGATGATCGCCGGCTCGCACTCCGGGTGGTTCACGTTGAGCGGCAGCACCGCCCGGCCGGTGGCGATCTCCTCCCGGACCACCTCGGCCGGCATGCCCTCGCGGACCGCCACGAACTCCATCTCCGGGGTGACGATCCCGGCCCGGGCGTAGCCCAGTTGGGTGGGTCGGGCACCGTCCCGACCGGCGAGTGGAGTCCCGGCGCCGCGTACCGGGGCCACGTCGCCCCGTTCCGCGATCCACGCCCCGCGCAGCGGCGGCAGCCCCTCGGCCGGGTCCGACCCGGGACCGGACGTGTCGTAGAGCCGGACCGGCGGTTCGTCGCCGGTCAGCTCGACCTCCGCGAACGGCACCCGGACGTCCGGACGCGCCCCTGTCACGTACACCTTGCGACGAGCCTTCATGACTACCTCCTCGTGCTGGATGGACCGGACCCGCTGGATGGACCGGACCCGCCGCCGGCCGCCGCCGCACCGGACCAGCCGAAGTGGTCCAGCGGCCCGTGACCGCTCCCCAACGACCAGGTGCGGGCGCCGAGCAGCGCGCGGGTGACGTACTCCTTGGCAAAGGCCACCGCGTCCGGCACCTGGTCACCGAGCGCCAGCCGGGCGGCGATCGCGGCGGAGAACGAACAGCCGGTGCCGTGGGTGTTCCGGGTCGGCACCCACGGCCGGCGCAACAGCCGCACCTCGGTACCGGTGCAGAACGCGTCGACCGCGCCGCCGAACGCCTCGGCACCGCCGGCCGCCAGCCCCGAGTCGTCGACGTCACCGCCGGTCACCACCACGTACCGGGGGCCGCCCGCGGCGAGCTGCCGGGCCGCCTCCGCCATCTCGTCCGGCCCGGAGACCGCACGGCCGAGGATCGCCGCCGCCTCCGCCCGGTTCGGCGTCGCCACCAGGGCGTACGGCAGCAGCCGCTCGATCGCCCCGACCACGCCGAGCCGGGCTCCGCTGGTCGAGACGAGCACCGGGTCGACCACCAGGTTGGGCAGCAGGCCGTCCCGGGCCGCCCCGGCCACCGCAGCGGCGACCTCCGGGTCGCCGAGCATCCCCGTCTTCACCGCCAGCGGAGGCATGTCCTCGACCACCGCGTGCAACTGTGCGGTCACCATCTCGGCGGAGACCGGGAAGACCGCCCGTACCTGATGGGTGTTCTGCGCCGTGACCGCGGTCAGCACCGAGGTGCCGTAGGCCCCGAGCGCGGCGAAGACCTTCAGGTCGGCCTGGATGCCGGCGCCCGCCCCGGAGTCCGAGCCGGCCACGGTCAGCACCACCGGCGGCGTCACCGCGCCCACCCCGAGCTGGCCGGCAGTGCACAGCCGCCGGCCCGCGCCTCGACGACGCCGCTCCGCACCTCGACGACGCCGGCCCGCGCCTCGACAGTGTCACTCCGCACCTCGACGGCGTCGGCCCGCGCGGCGGCGGCGCAGAGGTCGCGGACCAGCCCGGCCGGGTCGCCCGAGCGCATCACCGCACCCATCACCGCCACCCCGACCGCACCAGCCGCCAGGCAGGCGTCGACCTGCTCGGGGGTGCCGACGCCGCCGAGCGCGACCACCGGCACCGGACTGCGCGCGACCAACCCGGCCAGGCCGTCCGGACCGAGCGGTGGGCCGTATCCAGGCTTGGACGGGCTCGGATAGACCGGCGAGAGTGTCACATAGTCCTCGGTGGAGACCCGGCCCAGCTCGACCAGGTCGTGGCAGGAACGGCCGACCAGCGGCAGCGCCGGCGGCGGGTACGGGCCGGCGGCCGCCAGGTGCACCGCGTCGCCGTCGAGCGGGTCCGGCCCGGCGACCAGCAGGGTGCCCTGCACCGGGGCGAGGATCGCCCGCAGCCGCCGGGCCAGTTCGAGCCGCTCCGGCCGGGGCAGGTCCCGCTCCCGCAGCAACACCCACCGGGCCCCGCCGTCGACCGCGGCCCGCACCACCTCGTCGAGCGGCCGGTGCGGCTGCCACCGGTCGGTGACCAGCACGATTCCCCGTGGCCCGGTCACAGCTCGGGCCGCCCCTCGTCCGGAGTGGATGCCAGCGCGTGGAAGCGCCGGGGAATCCGTCCCGCACCGGCGGCCAGCCGGCCCGCCTCGACGGCGAACCGCATGGCGGTGGCCATCCGTACCGGATCGGCCGCCCGGGTCACCGCGCTGGCCAGCATCACCGCATCGCAGCCGAGCTCCATCGCCAGGGCCGCGTCCGAGGCGGTGCCGACGCCCGCGTCCAGGATCACCGGTACGTCCACGTTCTGCCGCAGCAGCCGCAGGTTGTGCGGGTTGGTGATGCCCAGCCCGGAGCCGATCGGCGCACCCGCCGGCATCACCGCGGCACAGCCGAGGTCCTGCATCCGGCGGGCCAGCACCGGGTCGTCGGTGACGTACGGCAGCACCGTGAACCCGTCGGCGACCAGCCGCTCGGCGGCGGTGGCCAGCTCGACCGCGTCGGGCAGCAGGGTCCGCTCGTCGCCGATCACCTCCAGCTTGACCCACGACGTCTCGAACGCCTCCCGGGCGAGCTGCGCCACGGTGACCGCCTCGGCGGCGGTACGGCATCCGGCGGTGTTCGGCAGCAGCCGTACGCCGCATCGGCCGAGTACCTCCAGCAGGCCGCCGCCCATGGTGGCGCCGCTGTCGATCCGGCGCAGCGCGACGGTGACCAGCTCGGTACCGCTGGCCCGGATCGCCTGTTCCAGTACGTACGGGCTGGTCGCCCCGCCGGTGCCGAGGATCAGCCGGGAGCTGAACTTCTCACCCGCGAGCACGAACCCCGGTTCGGGATCGGAAAGTGGTTCGGGATCGGGAAGTACGGACGACATGCTGGGGTCACCCGCCCTGGGCCGCGGTCAGCACCTCGACCCGGTCGCCGTCCCGGAGCAGCCGGGCCGGCCAGCCGCCGCGCGGCACCACCTCGCCGTTCACCGCGACCGCCACGCCCCGGTGTGCGCTGGTGATCCGCTCCACCAGGTCCGCCACGGTCAACTCGCCGGGCAGCCGCTGTTCGACTCCGTTCACGGTCAGCTCCACCGCGCCCTCCCTACCTGGTCGTTCCGTCGTCCGGTCCCGGCCTCCCGCCGACCGCCGGCCCACTGCCACCGCCCAGCCCACTGCCACCGCCCAGCCCGCCGACACCGCCAGCGCCGTCCGGCCGGCCGGCACTACCGGTACGCGCCGGGCCGCCGACACCGCTGGCGCCGCCGGTGCCGGCCCGGCCACCGAGCGCCGCCGGAGTGCCGAACCGGGCCGGCGACAGCGGCGCGAGCGCCGGATCCGGCACTCCGGTGGCGAGCAGATCGGCGATCAGGTCGGCGGTGAGCGGGGTGAGCACGATGCCGTGCCGGAAGTGCCCGGCCGCCACCAGCACCTCGGGCCGATCCGGCAGCGGACCGAGCAGCGGTGCGTTGTCCGGCGTACCGGGGCGCAGCCCGGAGCGCGCCTCGACCAGCTCGTACTCGGTCAGTTCCGGGATCACGTCGGTGGCGGCCCGGAGCAGGTCGAGTACCGCTCCGGCGGTGACGTCGAGGTCGGCGCGCTCCTCGACGGTGGCCCCGACCACCACCTCGCCGTCGGTCCGGGGCACCAGATAGACGTGCCGGCCGTCGGCGTGGCCCCGGATCACGTGCCGGAAGCCGGGCGCCGCACCGCCGGGCGCGCGCAGCCGCAGGATCTGTCCCTTCACCGGCCGGATCGGCAGGCCGGTCAGCGCCGCCGTGCCGCAGCCGGCCGCGACGACTGTCGCCGCCGCGTCCAGCTCCGTGAGGTCCCGGACCGGCCGGGGCAGCAGGGTCACCCCGGCGCGTTCGACGGCGACCCGCAGCGCGGTGACCAGCCGGCGCGGGTCGACCTGGTGGTCGCCGGGGGCGAGCGCGCCGCCGCGCAGCCGGGTGGCCAGCAGCGGTTCGCGGCCCCGCAGCTCCGCCGGCCGCAACGGGGTCACCGGCAGCCCCGACTCCCGCTGGTACGTCCAGAGCCGTTCCGCCTCGGCCAGGTCGTCGGAGGTGAGCGCTACGGTCAGCGTCCCCTCGGTCCGGTAGCCCAGGTCCAGCCCGGTGTACTCGGCGAGTTCGGCGGCGAAGCCCGGCCAGCGGGCCGCGGACTCGACGAGCAGTCCGGTCAGCACCCGCTCGCCGAAGTAGGTCTCGGCGACCGGGGCGAGCATTCCGGCCGCCACGTCGGAGGCGCCCGAGCCGGGCGTGGCGTCGTACACGCTGACCCGCATGCCCCGGGCGGCGCAGCGCCAGGCGACGGCGAGCCCGATCGGGCCGCCGCCCACCACCGCCACGTCCGCCCGGCCGCCCCCTACCGTTGAACCTTTTTCCAGCTCCCCTTGCGGTCCGGCGGACCGCAAGGTCGGACGCGGTGCGTGGGCGCCGCGCGGTCCAGGTGGAAAAAGGTTCATTCCTGGGCCCCCGCACCCCGAGCCGAGAGCGGGGAACCGCGCCGGGGGTTCCACCCCGGCGATGCTCCCCGTTCCGGATCGGGTGGGGGCGGGTCGGTGTGCAGGGCGGTGAGGAGGGCGGCGGTGGCCCGGGCCGGGTCGGCGGCGCCGGAGACGGCCCCCACCACGGCCACCCCGTACGCCCCGGCGGCCCGCAGTGCGGGTACCCGCTCGGCGGTGATCCCGCCGATCGCGATCACCGGTACCGGCACCGCCGAGGCGACCCGGCGGATTCCCTCCGGGCCGATCGGCGCGGGCAGTCCGTCCTTGGTGGAGGTGGCGTGACAGGGGCCGACGCCGAGGTAGCTGGCGCCGGCCGCGACCGCCGCCGCACCCGTGCGCGGGTCCCGGGCGGTCGCGCCGAGCACGGCGGTCGGGCCGAGCACCCGGCGGGCGGCGTCGACCGGCAGGTCCCGCGCACCGACGTGCCCGCCCGCCGCCCCGATCGCCAGTGCGAGGTGCAGCCGGTCGTTGACCAGGCAAGATGCCCCGGCGGCGGCACACCGGCGGGCGACCTCGGCGGCCAGCTCGTACGCCGTCCGGTCGTCGATGTCGTCCTCGACCCGGACCTGTACGACCAGTTCGGGGCCGGCGACCGAGAGTGCCGCGTCGACCACCGCGAGCGGATCCCGCCCCGGCCGGGTGTCGGTGATGAGGTGAAGTCGTCCGATGTGTAGCACGGCAACGCTCCTCCCTGCGCCGGCATTACCCGGATCAGGTTCGACGGTCGGGGGCTCGACAGCCCCCCTCTCAGCCCGGTCCACCGGGCTCCCGTGGGTTACTTGTCGGCGAGCGTACGCGCCTGGTCACGGATCCGTAAAGGGCCGTGACAAATCGCACAGTGTCAGCACTCGACCACGTACTGCCGTTCCAGAGCCGCGACCGGGGCCCGGTGGATATGTCTGTCCTATCCGGATCATTCGCGCTCGTTACACAACCGTTACCCGAATTAACCTCACCGCCGTATTCCGAGCGGCCAGCAGGCGGCCCTAATTTGTTCAATCACAAGGCAAAATTCGACGGCCGGTGCTTCGGCGAGCTCCGGGCGTACCTCCACCCCCCGTGGCGGTCTTCGGCGTACCGACCCGGGATCCCCCTGTCCTCACCGGACCAAGGAGATCCTCCGTGTCCAGTCCCGGCCGCTCCGGCGGCACATCGCACCCCCCGCAACCCCGTCGCAGACTCGTTCGCGGGCTGGTCGGCGCCGCCACGGCCGTGCTCCTCGGCACGACCGCGCTGACCGCCACCCCGGCCTCGGCCGCCCCGGCGGTCCTGCCACAGGCCCTGGCACCGGTCAAGGAGGCACCGGCACTCAACCTGGCCCCCCAGGCCGAGCCGTTCAGCGTGCTGGTCTTCTCGAAGACGGCCGGCTTCCGGCACGACTCCATTCCGGCCGGCATCGCCGCCATCCAGCAACTCGGCGCGGAGCACGGGTTCACCGTCGACGCGACCGAGGACGGGGCGGCGTTCACCGACGCCAACCTCGGCAGGTACCAGGCGGTGATCTGGCTCTCCACCACCGGCGACGTGCTGAACGCGGAGCAGCAGGCCGCCTTCGAGCGCTACGTCCAGGCCGGTGGCGGATACGTCGGGGTGCACGCCGCCTCGGACACCGAGTACGACTGGCCCTGGTACGGCGAGCTGGTCGGGGCGTACTTCGCCTCGCACCCGGCCAACCAGCAGGCCACCATCAAGGTCGAGGACCACGCGCACGAGTCCACGAACGACCTGCCGGCACAGTGGTCCCGGTACGACGAGTGGTACAACTTCCGCGACAACCCGCGCGGCGACGTGCACGTACTCGCCTCGCTGGACGAGACCAGCTACGCCCCCGGCGCCGGGGCGATGGGGGCCGACCACCCGTTCGCCTGGTGCCAGGACTACGACGGTGGCCGGGCCTGGTACACGGCCGGCGGCCACACCCAGCAGTCGTACGCCGAGCCGGAGTTCCTGGACCACCTGCTCGGCGGCATCCAGACCGCGGCCGGTGCCGTGGAGGCCGACTGCTCCGCCTCGCTGACCAGCAGCTTCGAGAAGATCACCCTGGACAGCAACACCAACAACCCGATGGAGTTGGACGTCGCCGCCGACGGGCGGGTCTTCTACATCGAGCGGGACGGCCGGGTCCAGATCATCAAGCCGGACACCGGCACCACGGTCACCGCCGCCGACCTCGACGTCTTCACCGGCAACGAGGACGGGCTGATCGGCATCCGGCTCGACCCGGACTTCGCCACCAACAAGTGGGTGTACCTCTACTACGCCCCGAACGGCGGCGCGGCCCGCAACTACCTGTCCCGGTTCACCGTCGTCGGTGACACCCTCGACCTGGCCAGCGAGAAGGTCGTGCTCCAGGTGACGACGCAGCGGAACACCTGCTGCCACGCGGGCGGCAGCATGACGTTCGACAGCGCCGGCAACCTCTATCTGGCCACCGGGGACAACACCAACCCGTTCGAGTCGAACTCGTTCACCCCGATCGACGAGCGGCCGGGCCGGCAGGACTTCGACGCGCAGCGCAGCTCCGGCAACACCAACGACCTGCGCGGCAAGGTGCTGCGGATCCACCCGGAGGACGACGGGACGTACACCGTCCCGCAGGGCAACCTCTTCGCGCCGGGCACGGAGAAGACCCGGCCGGAGATCTACGCGATGGGCTTCCGGAACCCGTTCCGGATCGGCATCGACCCGTTGACCAACACCCTCTACGTGGCCGACTACGGCCCGGACGCCGGAGCGGCGAACCCGGACCGCGGTCCGGAGGGGACGGTCGAGTGGAACGCGGTCGGGCAGGCCGGCAACTACGGCTGGCCGTACTGCCACGGGGCGAACTACGCATACAACGACTACCAGTTCCCGTCCGGGCCGAGCGGGGCGAAGTTCGACTGCGCCGCGCCGGTGAACAACTCGCCGAACAACACCGGGCTGACCAACCTGCCCCCGGCGATCCCGGCCACCGTCGACTACGACTACAGCGGCAACCCGCTCTTCCCGGAGATCGGCGGCGGCGGTGCCCCGATGGGTGGGCCGGTCTACCGGTACGACCCGGAGAACCCGTCCGAGCGCAAGTGGCCGGCGTACTACGACGGCAAGGCGATGTTCGGCGAGTGGAACCAGAACAAGATGTACGCCTTCCAGGTCGCCGAGGACGGAAAGTCCCTGGTGGACATCAACCAGTTGCTCACCGGGATGACCTTCATCCGGCCGATGGACTTCGAGTTCGGCCCGGACGGCGCGCTGTACCTGATCGAATGGGGCAGCGGCTTCGGCGGCAACAACGACAACTCCGGGGTGTACCGGATCGAGTACATCGCCGGTGACCGGGCGCCGATCGCGGTCGCCACCGCCGAACCCACCTCCGGGCCGGCCCCGCTGACCGTGGCCTTCTCCAGCGAGGGCTCCCGGGACCCGGACGGCGGCCCGATCACCTACGCCTGGACGTTCGGGGACGGCGGCACCTCGACCGAGCCGAACCCGACGCACAGCTACGCCGCGGCCGGCAACTACACCGCCCAGCTCACCGTCACCAACGACACCGGCCGGACGGCGGTGGCGAACGTACCGGTGACGGTCGGCAACACCGCCCCGACGGTGACCATCGAGTTCCCGCCGGACGGCGGCTTCTTCGACTGGGGCGACCAGGTGAAGTACACGGTCAAGGTGACCGACCCGGAGGACGGGGAGATCGACTGCACCAAGGTGAAGCTCCAGTCGTTCCTCGGCCACGACGAGCACGCCCACCCGATGGGCGAGCAGTTCGGCTGCGAGGGCTCGGTGCAGACCGCGCTCGCCGCCAGCCACGGCGCCGACGCCAACGTGTTCGCGGTCTTCGAGGCCACCTACACCGACGGCGGCGGGGCCGGCAACTCCAACCCGCTGACCGGCCGGGCGATCGAGCAGTTGCAGCCGAAGCGGAAGCAGGCCGAGTACTACTCGGCGACCGGCCGGGCACCGGGCGCGGTCGGCGGCGGTGACCCGGGCGTGCAGACCCAGGCCACCACCGACGTCGAGGGCGGCTTCGAGAACATCGGCTGGGTCGAGGACGGCGACTACTGGACCTTCGACCCGACCAACCTGACCGGCATCACCGGGTTCCGGTTCCGGGCCTCCTCGGCCGGCGGCGGCGCCCGGATCGAGGTACGGTCCGGTGCGGCCGACGGGCCGGTGCTGGCCACCGCCACCGTGCCGGACACCGGCGGCTGGCAGACCTTCACCAACGCCACGGCCGAGCTGGCCACCCCGAGCACGGCGAGTGGCCCCCTGTTCTTCGTAGCGCGCAACCCGGTCGGAGCCACCGGCACGGGAGCGATCGTCAACGTCAACTGGGTCGACTTCCTCGGTCGCGGCGTCACCGACAACGCGCCGCCGACGGTGACCGCCACCGCCACCCCGACCACCGGCACCGCGCCGGTCGCGGTGAGCTTCGACGGCACCGCCAGCGACGCCGAGGGCGACGACCCGCTGAGGTACGCCTGGGACTTCGGGGACGGGGGCACGGCGACCACCCTGGACGCCACGCACACGTACACCGGCCCGGGGACGTTCACCGCGACCCTGACCGTGACCGACGCGCGCGGCGCGGCCGCGTACGCCACGGTGACGGTGCGGGTGGAGGCGCCGAACACCTCGTGCTTCGGGGCCCGCTCGGACGACTTCGACGGCGGCGAGCTGGACAAGTCCCGCTGGTCCACGGTGGTCCGGGAGAACCAGCTCTACGGTGTGCGGGGCGGCGCGCTCGTCCTGCCCACCTCGGTCGGCGACCTCTACGGCACCCGCAACGACGCCACCAACGTCGTGTTGCAACCGGCGCCGAGCGGTAGCTGGCAGGCCACCACCAAGCTGAGCCTGGCGGCGGTCGCCGACTACCAGCAGGCCGGCCTGATCGTGTACGGCGACGACGACAACTACGCCAAGCTGGACCTGCTGTACGGCGGCAGCCGGCGGATCGAGTTCATCCGGGAGACCGCCGGCACCCCGCGCAACGAGAGCGGCGACTCGGCGGCCGCACCGGCCGGTGACTCGATCTACCTGCGGCTGACCAGCGACGGAGTGAACCTGACCGCGGCGTACTCGGCCGACGGGCAGACCTTCACCCCGGTCGGCCGGTCGGCGGCGCTGGCCGGCATCGACAACCCGAAGGTCGGGCTGTTCGCGTTGAACGGCGGCAGCACCGCACCGGTGGTGGACGCCAGCTTCGACTGGTTCCAGATCAGCCCGGACGAGCCGGCCGGCGAGGTGACCCCGAACGACGAGTTCACCGGTACCACCCTGGACAAGTGCCGGTGGGACGGGATCGTCCGGGAGGACCCGGCGAAGTACCGGGTCGCCGACGGCGCGCTGCACATCGACGTGCCGAACGGCGACATCTACACCGGCAACAACACCGGGCCGACGAACTTCGTGCTCCAGACCGCCCCCGAGGGCGACTGGACGATCCAGACGAAGGTCGACGGCAGCAGGCTGAACGAGCAGTACCAGCAGGCCGGCCTGATGGTCTACGGCGACGACGACAACTACCTGAAGTTCGACTTCATCGCCGACAACCAGGTGGGCCAGCCGGTGACGCGGCGGATCGAGTTCCGCAGCGAGATCGCCGGTACCGTGCAGGACCCGCAGCCGCAGGCGACGAACCTCACCGAGTCGGTGTGGCACCTGCGACTGGCAAGGTCGGGTAACGCCTACACGGCGGCGTACTCGGCGGACGGGACGACCTGGACGGAGTTCGAGCCGCTGACCAACGCCGCGGTGGGTGCCACGCCGCGGATCGGTCTGTTCAGCCTCGGTGGAGCGCAGACCGCGTCGAAGACCGTCTCGTTCGACTACTTCCGGCTCAGCACGGAAGCCGTCGACGAGGCCGCCCCGGTGACCACCGCCACCGTGTCGGGGACCCCGACCGGCGGCTGGCACACCGGCCCGGTGACGGTGACCCTCGCCGCCACCGACAACGCCGGGGGCAGCGGGGTGGCCCGCACCGAATACCAGCTCGACACCGCGACGACCTGGAGCGCGTACGCCGAGCCGGTGCTGGTCGCCGGGGACGGCCCGCACACCGTGCGGTTCCGTTCGGTGGACGAGGCGGGCAACGTCGAGGAGGCGAAGTCGGTCGAGGTGAGGATCGACGCCACCGCGCCGGTCAGCACCGCCGCGTTCGCCCCGCCGACCGACGACGGCTGGCACAGCGGCACCATCCCGGTGACGCTGGCCTCGACCGACGCCGGTGCCGGGGTGGCCAAACTGGAGTGGTCGCTCGACGGCGGTGCGTGGGCGGCGTACACCGAGCCGGTGAACGTGGCCGGGGACGGGCAGCACGAGCTGCTCTACCGGGCCACCGACGGTGCCGGGAACGCCGAGACGCTCAAGTCGGCGATCCTGAAGATCGACGGCGCGAAGCCGACCGTGCTGGTCTCCGGGCTGGCCGACGGCCAGCTCTACGGCGACAGCCAGGACGTCCGGGTGAACTGGTCGGCGGTCGACCCGACCTCCGGCATCAAGGCGACGGTCGGCACGCTGGACGGCCGCCCGTACCAGCCGAACACCCTGCAGGCGATGTACGAGCTGCCGCTCGGCCTGCACGAGCTGACCGTGACCGCGACGGACAAGGCCGGGAACGTGACGACCTCGACCGTACGGTTCTTCGTCACCACCTCGTTCCGGGACATGCAGATGCTGCTGGACCGGTTCAAGGCGACGAGTCGGCTGTCAGCCAAGGCGCACAAGCAGTTGTCGGGCAAGCTCGACGCGGTCCGCCAGGCGGAGGCGAACGGCAACGACAACCGGGCGATCACGCAGCTCGGTCAGTTCAAGGCGCTCGCCGCGGACGCCGGGCTGGTCACCGAGGCGGAGATCCGGGACGTGCTGATCCGGGACGCCGACGCGATGATCGTCCGGCTGGGCGGCAGCCCGAGCGCCTCCGGAGTCAGGGCCAACGACGGCAAGTCGGTGCAGGGCACCGGCCGGCTGGTCGAGGACCCGACCCGGGTGAAGCGGGGCGGAAAGCTCTGACCCGGGAAGTTCGGCACGTCAGGTAAGCGCGGGGGCGGTCACCATTCGGCGGCCGCCCCCGTACCCGTCCGGCGGACGATCCGCCGGGAAGGAGTACCCCGAATGCGACGTCGGCCCCCGACAGCACCCCGGCAACTCGTACCACTGCTCTGCGCCCTCTTCCTCGCCGTCGGGCTGCTCCCGGCGGCACCGGCCGCCGCGCACGGCGGCAAGATCAAGCTTGCCGTCGCCGGCGACGGCGCGACCGGGGTGACCGTGCAGGCCAGCTACCAGGACGGCCATCCGGTGGACAACGGCGTACGGCTGGTGTTGACCGCCACCGCCGAGGGCGGCCGGACGGTCGGCCCGCTCCAGCTCAACCCGGCCGGCGAGGGCGAGGGCTTCTACAGCACCGGGCCGGTCCTCACCCCCGGCTCCTGGCAGGTCACGGTCAGCGCGCCGAAGCCGAACCCCGCCGAGGTACGCGTGGTCGTGCAGGCCCGCGCCGCGCAGGCCGCTCCACCGGCGCCCGCGCCGGGGGCGGCCGGCGCACCGGACCCGGCCGACCCCACCACCTGGCTGTGGTGGGTGGCCGGGGCCGCGGTGGCGCTCGCCGCCCTCGCCACCCTCACCGCCCTTGTGGTACGCGCCCGCCGCCGCCCCTGACCCCGCGCGCGTCGACCGCACTCGATCGCCGCCTCACCCACCTGGACGCCAGCTGCGCTAACCGTTCGGGGTAACGCCTCTGGTGTCCAGGTCGGCGGCGTCAACTCCGGCAGGCCGGGTCCGGAGTCAGAGGAGGGCGCGCAGCGCGGTGAGGTCGTCGGGGGTGGGCTGCCAACAGCCGGCGTTGGCGTTGGCGCGTACCTGGTCGGGGGTGGTGGCCCCGGCGATCACCGAGGTCACCGCCGGCTGGGCGGCCAGGCCGCCGATCGCCACGTCCAGCAGGGAACGGCCGCGCTCGGCCGCGTACTTCTCCAGCGCCTCGATGGTGTCCCACGGTGCGGAGGCGAGCCGGGCGGCGTACCTCGGGTTCGGGCCGGCGAGCCTGCTCTCCGGCGGCGGCTGCGCGCCCCGCTTGTACTTGCCGGTGAGCAGCCCGTCGGCGAGCGGGAAGAACGGCAGCAGGCCGAGTCCGAAGTGCTGGGCGGCCGGCACGACCTCGGTCTCCACGGCCCGGTTCAGCAGGCTGTACTCGTTCTGCGCGCTGATGAAGGGCGTGCGGCCCCGGGTACGGGCCGTCCAGGCCGCGTCGGCGATCTGCCAGCCGGCGAAGTTGGAGTTGCCGAGGTAGCGGACCTTGCCGGCTCGGACCAGGTCGTCGAGCGCGGTCAACGTTTCCTCGATCGGCGTACCCGGGTCCGGCTCGTGCATCTGGTAGAGATCTATGTAGTCGGTGCCCAGCCGGCGCAGGGACGCCTCGACCGCCCGCGCGACATAGCGCCGGGCGCCCCGGGCGCCGTGGTCCGGCCCATTCATCCCCGACATGCTCATGCCGAACTTGGTCGCCAGTACGACGTCGTCCCGCCGGCCGCGCAGCGCGGCACCGAGTTGCTCCTCCGACCCACCGTGCGGCTGGCCGTAGATGTCGGCGGTGTCGAAGAAGTTGATGCCGGCGTCGAGGGCCGCGTCGACCACGGAGCGGGTGCCGGCGGCATCGAGCTTGCGGCCGAAGTTGTTGCACCCGATCCCGACGACGGACACCACGAGCCCGGAGTCGCCCAACCGGCGGTAGGTCATCTCAGTCACGAGATCAACCCTATGCCGCCGGCGCCGGCCCGAGAATCCGCACCGGACTCCGCTCACCCCGAGCAGAGGACGACCATTTTAGAAAATGATTCGGCGTTGATTCACATCCGTGAAGTCGACTGGCGCACTGGCGCGTCGCGTGCGTACGCCGGAAATTGCTATATCGTGGGCACGGATACGGCGACCTCTGCGATAACCCCATGCCGTTCACGGTCGCCGCGCGAGGCGTCGAAAGGCGGGTTCACATGGCGGTGAACGGCCGATTCGACCGGCCCGGCACGGAGATGTCCGTCGTCCCTGCCCAGGTCAGCAGGGAGAGCAACGCACCGATCGAGGTTACCGTCGTGCTGCCCTGCTACAACGAGCAGGCGCACGTGCTGGCGGAAATCGAGCGCATCTGCGCGGCAATGGACGCCAGCGGCCTGCATTACGAATTGCTGGCGATCGACGACGCCTCCACCGACGACACGTTGGAGATCCTGCGCGAGGCGACCGGCCGATTCCCCCGGCTCCGGCTGCTGGCGTTCCATCGCAACGGCGGTTCCGGTACCGCGCGCCGGATCGGCACGGAACAGGCCCGGGGTGCCATCGTGGTCTGGACCGACGCGGACATGACCTATCCCAACGAGCGGATCCCCGAGTTCGTCCGGCTGCTGCTCCGGGACCCGCACGTCGACCAGGTCGTCGGCGCCCGCACGAGCGAGCAGGGCAGCCACAAGTTCCTCCGGGTACCGGCGAAGTGGTTCATCCGCAAGATCGCCGAGCGGCTGGCCGGCACCCGCATCCCGGACCTCAACTCCGGGCTGCGGGCGTTCCGCCGGGACGTGTCGCTGCCCTACCTCCGACTGCTCCCGCCCGGCTTCTCCTGCGTCACCACCATCACGATGGCCTTCCTGCACAACCAGCACGACGTGCACTACGTGCCGATCTCCTACGCCCGCCGGTCGGGCTCGTCGAAGTTCCACTTCGTCCGGGACGCCTACCGCTACTTCCTCCAGGTGCTCCGGATGGTGATGTACTTCAACCCGCTCAAGGTGCTGATGCCGCCGTCGCTGCTGCTGCTCGCCGTCGGCTCCGGGAAGGTCGTCTACGACCTGGTGGCGCATCCGGTGCGGATCGCGACCAACACCGTACTGCTGCTCTGTGCCGGCCTGATCGTCGGCGCGGTGGCGCTGCTCGCCGACCTGATCGTGCGGTCCAGAATCGACTGGCCGCCCGGAAACCGCTCGTGAACGAGGCGGTGGGGGCCGCCGCCGCGCTGCTCCGGGTCCGGGGCATCGGCCTGCGGGTCCGGGACACGGTCGCCCGGGTACGCGAGAGCAGGCCGGCGGCGCTGGTCGGGGAACCGGAGGTGCCGGCCGACGACCCGTCCGGGTCGGACCTCCGCCGGGTCGAGCGGTGGGGCTGGGCCGGCGTCGCCGCGATCACCTGCCTCGTCGCGGTGACCTGGATCCCGCTGCTCGGCATGCCGTTCGGCGACAACCACCCGGGTCGGATCATCGGCCGGTACGCGCTGCAGCTACGGAACCTCCACGAACAGGGCATCCTCGGCTCGCACTTCGGTGCCGACTGGCTCCCGTACGCCTCGACGCCGTACGCGCACCACCCGCCGCTGTTCAACCTGCTCACCGCGCTGACCGGCCTGCTGCCGGGCGACGGCGAATACCAGGTGTGGCTGCCGGCGTACCTGCTGGCCCTGCTGATCATCCCGGCCGGCGCCGCACTGCTGCGCGGGCTCGGCCTGCACTGGTCGGCAACCCTGCTGGCGCTCGGCCTGATGGTGGCCACCCCCTTCTACTGGATCTACGGCCCGCTGATGTTCGACCTGGGGCCGATCCTGGCCCTCTCCGCCCTGGTGGTACGGCTGCGCGCCCGCCCCGATCCGGCCCGCCGGCTCGTCGCCGGGGCCTGCGTCGCCGCACTGCTCACCACCCTGGTCTCCTGGCCCGGCGTCGGGTTCGCCGCCGTACTCGGGCTGTGGCTGCTGGCGGCCCGCCGGGTCGACCGGGTGACGGTCCTGGTCGGCGCGAGCATGCTGGCCGGGGTGGCGATCAGCCTCGCCTTCGTGGTCGGGGTGACCGGGATGCACATGCTCGGCGGGCAGGCCGAGCTGCGCAGTACCGGTGGCGGCTACACCGTGCGGCAGTTCCTCCGCCGGCAGTGGCGGTACGCGTACGACCTGCTGC
Organism: Plantactinospora sp. ZYX-F-223; assembly: GCF_039649625.1. NCBI lineage: Bacteria > Bacillati > Actinomycetota > Actinomycetes > Micromonosporales > Micromonosporaceae > Plantactinospora > Plantactinospora sp. ZYX-F-223. The sequence goes on from NZ_JBDJAV010000010.1 coordinate 128,189, forward strand.
CGCTCTGGTACCTCGGCGCGCTGCCGATCGGTGCGGTCGTCGGGCTGCTGGACCGGCGTACCCGGGTCTACCTGGCGATGGCGGTCGCGTTCACCGGCGCCTGGATCCTCGGGCTGAGCAACGGTGCCTTCGTGCACTCGTACTGGTCCTATCCGATGCTGGTGGTCGGGCTCGTCGGGATGGGCGTGCTGCTGGACCGGCTCGCGGCCCGGCTCACCGGCCGGACGGCCGGAGACGGGCTCGACGTCTCCGGCCGGGCGGACGGACTCGACGGGTACACCCGGAAGGACGAGTTCGGGGGCCGCCCGGAGGACGGTGGCGACCTCCGGCCGGCGGATGAGCGGATCGCCGGGATGCCGGCGGCGGTGCGTCGGTTCGTCCGGACCAGGCGGCGGCTGGCGGGGCGGCGGGTCCGGGTGACCGCAGCGGCGCTGGTCGGGACGGCGCTCGGGGCGTACCTCGGGATGCTGGTCCTCGGCCCGGACCGACAGCGGCTGCTGGACGAACCGGCCCAGGCCGGCCGGCTCGTGGCCCGGCATCCACCACCGGCCGGGCAGCGGTACGCCTGGGTCGCCGGCACGGGCGCGACCAGTCCACGGTGGCTCGCCTACTACTGGCGGCTGAAGCCCCGGCTGCTCACCGCCGCGACGCTGCACACCGAACCGACCCGCCCCGAGGACCTGGTCCTGGTCAACCTCCGCAACCGCCCGGACTGGTTGCCCGAGTCGGCCGAGGCGCGGGCCGTGGCGCGGGACGGGCCGTACGCGCTCTTCCCGGTCGCCGTGCTCGCCAGCGCCGCCAATTCCTGATCCCGCACCACCGGGCTCCCGATCGCGCGTCACCCGTTCCCGATCCCGGGCCGGGCCGGGCGGTGGTCCCAGGCAGGGGAGCTACGGTCGGGTCGCCAGCGCCACGAGGCCCGGCCCGCGGTCCGGGCGCATCCGCTGGAGGACGACGAACGGCGAGACGGCCAGCCGGATCGCCTCGCCGGCCAGCGCCCCGTGCGGTTGCAGGATCCGCCCCGAGGTCGAGGTGCGCTCCTGCGCCGTCCCGCCCGTCGGCCCCGCATCGGGGTCGCCGGCTCCGCTGGGGCGGTCGGCGCGGCGTCCCGCCCAGCGGTCCCGTACGGAGTCGAGCAGATAGCCGAGCGGCCAGCCGTAGTGCACCACCCGTACGTCGGTGGCACCGGCGTCGAGCAGCCGCTGCCGGAGCTGCCCGGCGGAGTACCGCCGATAGTGTCCGACCAGGGTGTCCCAGGCGCCGAACCGCTCCGGATCGGCGGGTACCGACAGCAGCAGGTGGCCGCCGGGCCTGACCAGGGTCAGCCACTCCGTCAGCACCGGTAGGTCGTCGGCGATGTGTTCCAGCACCTCGAACGCGCAGACCAGGTCGTAGCCGGCGGCCGACGGCACCTGCCGGTGATCCCCGTTCAGCACCGTCCCGCCCAGCGGCGCGATCCGGGCGTACGCGGTCGCGAAGCTGCGTGGGTCGGGTTCGGCCGCGGTGTAACTGGCCAGCCGGGCCAGCCGGGTGCCGACCGAGCCCAGCCCGCAGCCGAGTTCCAGGATGGTCCGCGGCCCGCACTCCGCCACGATCCGGCGTACCACGTTCCAGCGCAGCGCCGCCCGGGGTGGCAGCGGCGGGTCGGCCGCCAGCGCGGTCATCCGACCCACCAGACCGGAGCGGCGGTCAGGTCACCGCCGGCCGCCGCCGGCGCGCCGGACACGCCCGCCGACGACACCGGCGTGGCATCGTCCCGGTGGACGGTGGGGTCGATCCGGTGCCGGACCGGTGTCACGACGGACGCCGGCCAGAAGTGTTCGACTGCCCGTCGCCGTGCGGCCCGCCGCAGCCGGGCGAGCCGGTCCGGGTCCCCGGCCAGTTCGCGGAGCGCGGTGGCCAGCGCGGACGGGTCGCCGGCCGGCACGAAGACGGCCGCATCGCCGAGCGCACGGCGTTGCGGCACGGTGTCGGAGGTGACGATGGCGCAGCCGGCGGCGGCGCCCTGGAACACCTTCGTCGGCACCACCCGGCCGGCCTTCGCCGTCTCGCCGAAGATGCCCAGCGACACGTGGTGCCCGGCGACGAACGCGGGCAGGTCACCCGCCGGTATCCAGTCGTGCCAGGTCACTCGCGGGTTGCCGGCGGCGGCCCGGCGGCAGGCCGGGTGGTCCTGCCCGGTGCCGACCACGGTCACCTCGATCGAGTCTTCGGCGGCCAGCGCGGCCAGCGCGGCGCCCACGGTCCGGGTGCCGTGCAACGGGGTGAACAGCCCGACGAAGACCACCCGCAGCCGCCGCCGGCCGCCGCCGGCCGGGTCGCCGGGCCAGCGGTGCCGGGCGGTACGGGCGCCGGCCGCGAACCACTCCGCGCCGGCTCCGACGGGTACCACGATCCCCCGGTCCCGGGCCGCTGCCGGCAGCGCGTCGAGGTGCTCGGCGGTGTCCACCAGTACGACGTCGGCCCGGCGCAGCGCGGCGTCGTCGATCGCCCGCATCAGCCGTCCCCGCACACCCCCGGCGGCGGCGAGTCCCCGGTCCCGGGCCGTGCCGGCGGCGGAGACGAGATGGTCGAGCACGATCGGCGTACCCCGGAACAGCAGCCGGGCCAGGTGCACGTCGAAGTGCCCGAGATAGCCGACCAGTACGGCGTCGACCGGGCCGGTGGCGGTGGCGCGCCGCTGCCGCAGGGTCCGCAGTGTCAGCAGGGCCCAGCACCGGGCCAGCTTGCCGGCGAGCAGCGGGAGCCGCCACGGCTGCCGGAGCACGGCTATCCGGCCGGCGGTGTCCAGGGTCAGTGGCTCGTTCAGCTCGGTCACCTCGTCACCGGCTGCCCGGAGCCCTTCGAGGAGTACGCCGACCCGGGGATGCCGCCGTACGTCGTAGCTGCCGAACACCTGCCAGCGCACGAGCAGCAGCGTAACGTGCCGTACACCCACCAGCACGTTCCGTCGTCACCGCTGGCGCGTCGCGGAATCCGTCGACCCGGCCCGCCGCCCCTCCGGGATCCCCGCCGCCCCGGCCGACGCCACCCCGGCCGACGGCACCTCGCCCGGTGGCACCCCGGCCGACGGCACCTCGCCCGGCGGCACCCGATCGGGCGAGGAGGATTCGGAAGGTGGCGACTGCCGGGATAGCCGGCCGGAGAGTCGACGCCCTGACCACTGGACCGAGATCGCGACGGCGGGCAGGAGCAGGTCCACCAGGGTCAGCAGCAGCCGGGACAGCACGGTGGCGACCAGCGCGGTCGGCCCGGCGACGGTCGGACCGAGCAGCAGGGGCAGCGCCACCTCCCGGGGGCCGACCCCGGCCGGCGCCACGGCCAGCAGAAACCCGACCGACCAGGAACCGGCAAAGGCGCCGATCGAGCGGAGCAGCAGGTCCGGACCGCCCGCACCGACGTCGGCCAGGAGCAGCCAGAGGTGCGTACCGTAGCCGAGCCAGGTCGCCAGCGACCACCCGACGGCCCGGCGAATCCCGCGCAGGGACAGCGGCCGGGGCATCGGTTCGCGGCGGGCCAGCCGGAGCAGCGCGGCGAGGATCCGGTTGACCAGCGGCGGCCAGAGCACCAGCAACGCGGGCGGGACGGCCAGCAGGATCCACCAGTAGTCCGCCACGGCCCGATCACTCAACACCGGCAGGGCGACGGCGGCGAGCAGCAGGCCGGTGCCGAGCGTGACGATCATCGCCAGTAGCGCCGCCACCGCCGACGCCCGCCCCGGCACCCCGTACGCCCGTCCGAGCCGGGCCTGCACCAGGATCGGCCAGACCTTGCCGGGCAGGTACTTCGCCAACTGCCCGACGAAGAAGATCCGCGCCGCGCCGCCCAGCGGAAGTTCGGCGCCGAAGTCCGCCAGGATGGCTCGCCAGGCCAGGCAGCCGCAGAGCCCCCCGGCGACGGCGGCCAGTCCGGCCAGCAGCAGGCCCGGCACGGAAAGTTCGTCGAGCACGGCCGGCACCTCGTCCCACCGGCTCGCGACAGACCAGCCGACAAGGCCGAGGAATGCCCCGGTCACCGCGACCTGGGCGGTTCTCCGCACCAGGCGCCACCTGCCGGTTCCGCACGGCACCACGACGAGGACGATACTCCGCGTGACACCACCAACCCGGAGAGCCACGCGGCTGCCGCAACCTGGCCTGTCCACCAGCTCTGCCGGCGGCCTGACCTCGTCACCGGCCCGGGCTCGTCACCACCTCCGCCGCCGGCCCGATCTCCTCACCGCCTCCGGCGCAGCGCCGCCGATGGACACGGGCGGAGATGGCCGGCGGACATGGCCGGCTCGGCTCAGCCCACGTCCCAGACCGGTTCCGGGGTCTCGACCACCTCACCGTCGCCCCGGAAGAGCAGGAACCGGTCGAACGACCGGGTGAACCAGCGGTCGTGGGTGACCGCCAGCACCGTCCCCTCGAACGCCCGCAACCCGGTCTCCAACGCCTCGGCCGAGGCCAGATCCAGGTTGTCGGTCGGCTCGTCCAGCAGCAGCAGGGTGGCGCCGGAGAGTTCCAGCAGCAGCACCAGGAACCGGGCCTGCTGTCCACCGGAGAGCGTGCCGAACCGCTGGTCGCCCTGGCCAGCCAGCTCGTACCGGTTCAGCGCCTTCATCGCGGTGTGCCGGTCCATCCCGGCCCGGTGGTCGTCGCCCCGCCACAGCACCTCGACCAGGGTCTTGTCGAGCAGCTCCGGACGGTCGTGGGTCTGGGAGAAGTGGCCGGGCCGGACCCGGGCACCCAACCGGGCCACCCCGCCGTGCCGGACCGGGGCCAGCGCCAGGCCACCGTCGACCGGGCCGTTGGCCGGGTCCGGATCGGTGCCGCCCCGGGCGAGCAGGCGGAGGAAGTGCGACTTCCCCGTACCGTTGGCGCCGAGCACCGCCACCCGGTCGCCGTACCAGACCTCCAGGTCGAACGGGAACGTGAGGTCGTCCAGCTCGACCTGCTCGCATACGATCGCCCGCTTGCCGGTGCGTCCGCCGGTCAGCCGCATCCGGATGTCCTGGTCCTTCGGCGGTACGGGTGGTGGCCCGGCCTCCTCGAACTTGCGCAGCCGGGTCTGCGCCGCCTGGTAGCGGGAGGCCATCCCGTCGTTGTACGCCGCCTTCTGCTTGTACATCAACATCAGCTCGCGCAGCTTCTGATGCTCCTCGTCCCAGCGGCGGCGCTGCTCCTCCAGCCGGTCGTGCCGGGCGAGGCGGGCCTCGTGCCAGCTACCGAAGCCGCCCGGGTGTACCCAGGCGCTGCCGCCCTCCACCGCGACCACCCGGTCGGCGGTGCGGGCCAGCAGCTCCCGGTCGTGCGACACGTAGAGCACCGACTTCGCCGACTCCCGCAGCCGCCCCTCCAGCCAGCGCTTGCCCGGCACGTCGAGGAAGTTGTCCGGCTCGTCGAGCAGCAGCACCTCGTCGATGCCGCGCAGCAGCAACTCCAGGGCGAACCGCTTCTGCTGCCCGCCGGAGAGGGTGCGTACCGGTCGGCTGCGCGTCTTCTCCCAGGGCAGCTCCAGCACGATGGTGGAGACGGTGTCGAAGAGCACCTCGGCGTCGTAGCCCCCGGCCTCGCCCCAGGCGGTCAGCGCCTCCGCGTACGCCAGTTGGGCCTTCCCGGCGGCGCTGCTGAACTTGCCGCGCACCTCGGCGTCGTGTAACGCCACCTCGGCCGCCGCCAGCCGCTCCCCCGCCGCGCGCAGCCGCGGCGGCGAGAGCGAGAGTACGAGATCGTGTAGCGTCGACTCGTCGCCGATCATGCCGATGAACTGGCGCATCACGCCCAGCCCGCCGGAGCGGGCGATGGCTCCGGTCCGGGTGGGCAGGTCGCCGGCCACCATCTTCAGCAGGGTGGTCTTGCCGGCGCCGTTCGGCCCGACCAGGGCGACCTTGGCGCCCTCGCCGACCCGGAACGAGACGTCGGCGAACAACTGCCGGCCATCCGGCAGGATGTGCCCGACTCCGGCAACGTCCACGTAACCCACGTCGGCATCCTGCCCCAACCACCCCTCCCGACGACACCGGGTTTCAGCGGCGTGACACCGGGTCCCGGGCGGGATGCCGGATTCCGGGGCCAGCCGGACAGAGGGCGGGAGGCCGGATTCCGGCGGCCACTCGACACCAGGGCTGGGACGGTGCCGGGGCCGAACCGGCCTGCCCGGAGCGGGGCGGTCAGCGGGTGACGCGGAGCACCCGGTAACCCTTCTGGCTGGCATGACGCTCGACCTGCCAGCCGGCCTCGACGAGCCAGCGCTGGAGGGAGTCACCGCCGAGATGCCGGGCCACCACCAGCCATGCCACGCCGCCCGGCGCCAACCTGGGCAGCCAGTGCCGCAGCATGCCGTGCAGCTCCTCCTTGCCGATCCGGATCGGCGGATTCGACCACAGTTGCGCGAAGGTGAGGTCCTCCGGCACCTCGTCCGGCGCGGCGACGCGTACCCGGTCGGCCAGGCCGAGCCGCTCGGCGTTCTCGCCGGTGAGTTCGCGGGCCCGGGCGTTGACGTCGACCGCCCAGACGGTGGCCGCGCTCGCCCGGGTGGCGAGTACGCAGGTGATCGGCCCGTAACCGCAGCCCAGGTCGAGCAGCGCTCCGCCGGCCTCCGGCCCGGGCAGCTCAGCCTTGCGCAGCAGTACGGCGGTGCCGGGATCCAGCCGGTCGGCGGAGAAGACCCCGGCCGAGGACGTCAGCTCGTAGTCGTACCCCTCGACGGAGAACGCCACCGTACGCCGGTCGGCGCTGGTCGCGGGATCGGTGCTGAAATAGTGGTCGCCGGTCACGCCACGCATTCTCGCCTACCGCGCGGGCGCTCTCGCCAGTGGCCGTTCCTCCGGGCCCTGCCCGGCTTCCGGGCAAATGACCACCCTCTCACCAACTGCGACTCATCCACGGCGGCGCGCCGATCCGCATTTCCGTTACCCTGTGCGACATGGTTTATGGGCGTGGACCTCGACCGGGCGGTGGACCGCCACGGTCTCGACGAGATCCCGCCGATCAGCCTTCGGACGATCCGGATTCGGCGGCCGGTCCACCCCCAGGCCGGGCCGGCCGGCGCCGGCCCGGAGCCGAGCGGTCCGACGGGTTACCGGCGGCGGCCCGCTTCGGTCCGTCCACTCCGGAGCCTCCTGCACCGGACTCCGCCCAAGGCTGGCCGGGCGACGGACCGGGTCGACCGGCGGACCGTCCAGGTCGGCCGGTGACGGCTCCGGGCCGCCCCATCGACACCTCCGGCCGATTCCCCGAAGGGCCGGGCCGGCACGCGGATGGATCAACCAGCCGGCACGCGGACGGATCAACCAGCCGATACGCCGACGGGCCGGGCGGCCGGTACCCGGAGGCGTCGCCCGGGCGTGCGCCGGACGCCTTGGGGCGCTCCGTGGAGCCCCCCGGTCGGTCCCGCCGTGCCCGGCACGGCGCTCCCGAGCCCGACGGCATCGGGCCGGGTGCCGGCTATCCGCCGCCGGGCAAGCCGGTCCCCGGCCCACTCGGCCCCCCCGGCGGCCAGACTCGCGACCGGTTGCCCTCGAATCGTCCCGGCCAGGATCGTCTGCCCCCGGGCAGCCCGATCCGCGGCGCCGGTGGCGGACGCCATCTGACCGCCCCCGACGACGGACCTCCCGGTGGTGGCCGGCCGGTCCCAGGCGGGCGGTCGGCCACCGGTGACCGCCCCGGCCCTCGTGACCGGATGGCCCCCGGCGGCCGGCCGGTTCCCGGCGCCCGGATGCCCGCCGACGAGTTGCCCGCCGCCGGGAGTGGGCCGGGTCCGGGCGGCCGAGCGCCGCGGGCGGGTGGACGCGGCGTACCCGTCGGACCGGTTCCGTCCGGCGCCGAGTCGTTCGGGCCGCCCCGCACCGCCTCCGGCCCCGCCGCGCCCGGGAGCACCGATTCGCGGGAGCGTGCCGCCGGTGGTCGACGTCGGGCCCACCCCGAGCACGCCTCCGGGCCGGACGGCCCGTACCGACCAGGCCCCGGGGAGGGTCCGCCCGCCGCGCCACGGTCTGCTCCGGTGCCACGACAGCGGCGCCCTCCCTCGGCCGACCAGGAGCCGCTCCGGCCCGGCTTTCCGGACCCCGCCGGGCCGCCCGCCGCACGGCGCAGGTCCGCCGACCGGCCGGGCGACGGCCCGGCCGAGCATCGCGGTGACCGGGGCGCGCCGGCCCGACCTCCGCTGGACCGCGCCATGCCACCCCGGCCAGGCCCGGAGAACCCGGGCGTACGACGGCCGGGCGGGCCGGCTCCCGCCGAACCTCCCCCCGCAGGCCGGTCCGGCACCCGCGGCTCCCCCCGCTCCGGTCCGTCGTCCGGTGGTGCGCCGATGGCGACGCCACGACCCCGACCGGGAGATCCTGGGGCGGATGGTGTCATCCGGCCCGGCTCCGAGCCGGGTAGGCCAGCGCCAGCCGGTCCACCGCCCCCGCGCCGGTCCCGGACCGCCGGAAACCCGCCGGGCTCACCCGCCGGCCCGCCGCACGACCGGGCCCCAGGCTCACCTGCCGGCCCGCGCACCAGCCCGCCACACGACCAGGCCCCGGGCTCACCCGCCGGGCCGCGGCGCGACCGGACCCCGGGCCCGGGCTCACCAGCGGGTCCCCGCTCCGGACCACCGGGAGCGGCACCGCTGGACCGTGGCCCAGGCTCACCCGCCGGACCACGCTCCGCACCGGACGGCGTACCACGATCACCCGCCGGGCCGCGCAACCGGCCATCCGGCGCCGCACCGCTGGACCGGGGCCCAGGCGTACGCCCCGGCTCCGCCCCGGACGGCGTACCACGATCGCCCGCCGGGCCGCGCACCGGTCCGCCGCACGACCGCGCTCCGGGCTCACCCGCCGGCCCGCGATCCGGGCCGCCCGGTGGCGGGCGGTCGGGGCCGCCGGCACAGGGTGCGCGTACCGGGCCGGCCGGTGGTGCCTCCCCGGCCCGCGCGCCGGGCCCCGAGGTGGCGCCCAAGTCGGCGGTTGCCGCGCCGCCCGCGCCCACCCCGGCAACCGCCTCGGGCAAACCCGCCGCCGGCTCCGCCCTCGCCACCGTTTCGTCGACCTCCGGCAACACGGGCGCACCGCTGCGCAGTTCCAAACGGACCTGGCAGTTGATCATCGGCTCCCTCGGCGTACTGCTCCTGCTCGGTATCTGTGGGCTCAGCTCCTACTTCTTCATGGTCGACGACCCCGTCGGCCGGGACTCCCGGGCGGCTGACGGCACCGGTGCCGGCGCCGCACCCCGGGACATCAGCTCCCGCGCCGCCGATCCGGCTCCGCTGACCGTCAAGGAGGTCTTCCCGGGCGGCAAGGAGGTGCTGGTCGACCCTGAACAGTCGCCGTACGAGCTGCTGAAGACCCAGGCGGCGGAGGACTGCGAACTCGCCGCCGACGGCCAGATCGCCACCGTGCTGGCCGACGCCGGGTGCAGCCAGTTCGTCCGCGGCACCGTACGCTCTCCCACCGGCCTGTACGTCGCGACCGCCGGCATCGTCAACCTGGCGGACGAGGCGGGGGCGACCTCGGCGCGCGAGAAGATAAAGCCGATCGTGGACGGCCGAAAGGGGCGCTTCCTGGGCCTCGCCGCCGGGCGCGGCACCGAGGCCGTCACGGCCGCCTCGGCCCAGGCCGGCTGGCACGTCCGCGGCCACTTCCTGATCTACTGCGTCGTCGCCAAGAGCGACGGCAAGACCATCGGCGAGGAGGACCTGTTCGCCCGGCAGATCCTCTCCGACATGATCGAGGTGTACCTGCGCGGCAAGGTGCTCGACCAGCGGATCCTCGCCCCGTCCGGGCCGGCGAGCCCGGCGGGGTCCGACTGAGCAGCGGCCGGCGGCACCGACCGGCCCGGCAGCGTGACACCGCCGGGCCCGCCGGTCGGGTTCAGGCCGAGGCGGTGAGCCGGAGCCGACGGGTACGCAGCGCGCGGCTGGCGTACTCGGCGGGGTCCTCGGGGTAGCCGACCGCGACCAGGGTCAGCCCGTGCGGCGGCGCCACGCTCACCTCGCTGGCCCGCTCCCGCCGCCCGAGCAGGCCACCCGGCCAGTCGACGGGGCGGCGCCCGTCCCCGGCCACCAGCATCGCCCCAACCAGACTGCGCACCATCGACTGGCAGAACGCGTCGGCCTGCACGGTGGCCACCAGCAGTCCGTCCGGATCCCGCCGCCAGTCCAGTCGGGTCAGTTCCCGCACCGTCGTGGCGTTCTCCTTGCGCCGGCAGTACGCCGCGAAGTCGTGCTCGCCGACCAGCCCGGCGGCGGCCCGGTTCAGCGCCGCCAGATCGAGCGGGCGCGGCCAGGCGAGCACCTCGTGCCGGCGCAGCGGCTCGGCGCCGTACGGGGCGTCGGTGACCCGGTACTCGTAACGCCGGAAGGTGGCCGAGAACCGGGCGTCGAACTCGGCCGGTACCTGGGTCACGCCCCGGACCCGGACGTCCAGCGGCAGTACTCCGGCGAGCCGGCGCAGCAGCGTCTCCGCCCACTGCCGCCACACCGCGCTGGGCAGGTCGAGATGGCAGACCTGCCCGCTGGCGTGCACACCGGCGTCGGTCCGCCCCGCCACGGTCAGCCCACTGACCCGATCCGGCCCGATAATCCTGGTCAGTGCCTCGACCAGCACCCCGGCGACGGTACGCCGACCGGGCTGCGCCGCCCAGCCGGAGAAGTCGCCGCCGTCGTAGGCGACGTCCAGGCGTACCCGGGTCCGCTCCTCATCCACCTCGTGCTCCACGACCAGCTCCAGATATGCCGCAGCCCGACACCCCCGCGGGGATGCCGGGCCCGGCGTTGTTCGTCGGTGTTACTTGGTGTCCGCCTCGTCGGTGTCCTCCCGGGCCGCCCCGGTGTCACCGGAGCGCGACTCCGGTGCCTCGGCGTCCTGGTCGGTCTCCGGCGACGAGGAGCGCGGGGTCTCCTCGTCCGGGGCGAGCGCCTCGACCTTGTCCTGCTGCGCCGCCTTGCGGGCGGCGGTCTTCTTCGCCGGTGCCGCCGGAGCCTCGACCAGCTCCTCGACCAGCTCGATGATCGCCATCGGCGCGTTGTCACCCTTGCGCGGGACGGTCTTCACGATCCGGGTGTAGCCACCGTTGCGGTTGGCGAACCGGGGAGCGATCTGGTCGAACAGGGTGAAGACCACGTCCTTGTCCCGTACGACGGTCAGCACCCGCCGGCGGGACGCCAGGTCCCCCCGCTTGGCCTTGGTGATGAGCTGCTCCGCGAGCGGACGGAGCCGCTTGGCCTTCGTCTGGGTGGTCGTGATGCGGCCGTGCTGGAACAGCGCGGTGGCCAGGTTGGCCAGGATCATCCGCTCGTGCGCGGGGCTACCGCCGAGGCGGGGGCCCTTGGTGGGCGTGGGCATTCTTGGTGCTCCTCAATAGTGGGTGGCCGGATCTCCAGTGGGTGGCCGGATCTCCGGCTAGCCCCGGACTAAAGCTGCTCGGTCTCGCGGTAGTCGTCGGTGTCGTAGTCGGTCTCGCCGAAGGAGTCGACGACGTGCGCCGGGTCGAAGTTGGGCGCGGAGTCCTTCAGCCCCAGCCCCATGCCGGCGAGCTTCATCTTGACCTCGTCGATCGACTTCTGGCCGAAGTTCCGGATGTCGAGCAGATCGGCCTCGGTACGCCCGATCAGCTCGCCAACCGTGTTGATGCCCTCGCGCTTGAGGCAGTTGTAGGACCGGACGGTGAGGTCCAGCTCCTCGATCGGCAGCGCCAGGTCGGCGGCGAGCTGTGCGTCCTGCGGCGACGGGCCGATGTCGATGCCCTCGGCGCTCTCGTCCAGCTCCCGGGCCAGCCCGAAGAGCTCGACCAGGGTGGAGCCGGCCGAGGCCAGCGCGGTCCGCGGCCCGATCGAGGCCTTGGTCTCGACGTCGATGATCAGGCGGTCGAAGTCGGTACGCTGCTCGACTCGGGTCGCCTCGACGCGGTACGTCACCTTCAGCACCGGCGAGTAGATCGAGTCGACCGGGATCCGGCCGATCTCGGCGCCGGCCTGCTTGTTCTGCGCGGCGGTGACGTAGCCACGACCCCGCTCGACGGTCAGCTCCATGTCGAGCCGGCCCTTGCCGTTCAGGGTGGCGAGCTTGAGGTCGGCGTTGTGCACGGAGACACCGGCCGGGGGCTGGATGTCACCGGCGGTGACGTCGCCGGGGCCCTGCTTGCGCAGGTACATGCTGACCGGCTCGTCGTGGTCGGAGCTGACGCAGAGCTCCTTCACGTTCATGACGAGCTCGACCACGTCCTCCTTGACGCCCGGGATGGTGGTGAACTCGTGCAGCACACCGTCGACCTTGATCGAGGTGACCGCCGCGCCCGGGATGGAGGAGAGCAGGGTCCGGCGGAGCGAGTTGCCCAGGGTGTACCCGAAACCCGGCTCGAGCGGCTCGATGGTGAACCGGGACCGGGTCTCGCTGATCGACTCCTCGGTGAGGGTCGGCCGCTGGGTGATGAGCATGTTGTTTCCTTTTCGTTCGGGGCACCCGCTATTTGATGCCCAAACTCATGTCCGGCGCTCCGCGCCGGCTCCCGGCGGCGAGGCCGGGAGCCGGGCGCGGAGACGCCAGGAACCGCTACTTCGAGTAGAGCTCGACGATCAGCTGCTCCTGGACCTGGGTGTCGATGACGCCCCGGGCCGGAAGCGAGTGGATCAGCACCTTCATCTGGCTGGGGATCGCCTCCAGCCAGGCCGGCACCGTCTTCGAGCCCGCCTCGGCCTGCGCCACGATGAACGGCGTCAGCTCCTTGGACTTGGCCCGGACCTCGACGATGTCGTGCTCCTTCACCCGGTACGACGGGATGTCGACCTTGCGGCCGTTCACCGTCAGGTGTCCGTGCTTGACGAGCTGCCGCGCGTGGTCGCGCGACTTCGCCAGACCGGCCCGGTAGACCACGTTGTCGAGACGCGACTCCAGGATCTGCAGGAGGATCTCGCCGGTCTTGCCCTTCTTGGCGACGGCCTCCTCGTAGTACCCCCGGAACTGCTTCTCCAGCACGCCGTAGACCCGGCGGGCCTTCTGCTTCTCACGAAGCTGGAGCAGGTATTCCGTCTCCTTGGTACGGCCCCGGCCGTGCTGCCCGGGCGGGAACGGCCGGGACTCGAACGGGCACTTCGGGCCATCGCACTTGCTGCCCTTGAGGAACAGCTTCATCTTCTCCCGACGGCAACGGCGGCAGTCGGCACCGGTGTAACGAGCCATGTTCTTCGTCTACCTCTCAGACCCGACGACGCTTCGGCGGACGGCACCCGTTGTGCGGCTGCGGGGTGACGTCGGCGATCTGGCCGACCTCCAGCCCGACGGCCTGCAGCGAACGGATGGCGGTCTCCCGGCCGGAGCCGGGGCCCTTGACGAACACGTCGACCTTGCGCATGCCGTGCTCCATGGCCCGACGCGCGGCGGCCTCGGCGGCAAGCTGCGCGGCGAACGGAGTCGACTTGCGGGAACCCTTGAAGCCCACCTGGCCGGCGGAGGCCCAGGAGATGACGGCACCGGTCGGGTCCGTGATGGAGACGATGGTGTTGTTGAACGTGCTCTTGATGTGCGCCTGCCCGTGGGCGACGTTCTTGCGTTCCTTGCGCCGGACCTTCTTGACGGCGGCCCCGGCGCGAGCCTTCGGTGGCATAAGTCTGTGCGCTCCTAGTTGACTTTCCGGAACAGGTCGCGGCTCTCCGGAGGGAGAGCCGGCCGGTCACCGGAGAACTTTCCGGTGCGGGTTGGAGTCCGGCCCACCTCGGCGGATGCCGACCCGGATTCCGGTTCAGTTCTACTTCTTGCCGGGCTTCTTCTTGCCGGCGACGGTCCGCTTCGGGCCCTTCCGGGTCCGGGCGTTGGTACGGGTCCGCTGACCACGGACGGGCAGACCCCGGCGGTGCCGGATGCCCGCGTAGCAGCCGATCTCGACCTTGCGGCGGATGTCAGCGGCGACCTCGCGGCGCAGGTCGCCTTCTACCTTGTAGTTGGCCTCGATGTGGTTCCGGAGCTGGACCAGCTCCTCGTCCGTGAGGTCCTTGGCGCGCTTGTCGGGGGAGATGCCGGTGGCGGCGAGCGTCTCGACCGCGCGGGTCCGACCGACCCCGAAAATGTAGGTGAGCGCGATCTCCAGCCGCTTCTCGCGGGGGAGATCGACGCCGACTAGCCGTGCCATGTGCGGGCGTACTCCTCGGATTTCTTCGCGGAGGTCTGTACCCGCCCCACCCCGCCTGCCCAAACCTGCGGGCCCCGGCCTCCGACCGGGGGTCGGCCACGACTGCGTTCTCGCTGGGCGATCTCGCGGCTCGCGGCTGGGACGAGCTTGTGTTGTTGTACGGGATCTGCGGCCCGGACCCACCGTCGATGCCGCCGGCTCGTCACCGGCCGGCGGTCGCGGATCAGCCCTGGCGCTGCTTGTGGCGCGGGTCGGTGCAGATGACCATGACCCGGCCGTGCCGGCGGATCACCCGGCACTTGTTGCAGATCCTCTTGACGCTCGGCTTGACCTTCACGGTTGCCTTACTTTCCCATCTGTGCCCGGCAGCGCGCTGACGCCGTCGAGTCTTGAGGACGGACACGGACACCCGGCCGTCGTCAGGCAGTTCACGAAGCCCGGACCGGCAGCCGGCCCGGCGACGTTCACTTGTAGCGGTAGACGATGCGCCCTCGGGTCAGGTCGTACGGCGAAAGTTCGACGACGACCCGGTCCTCGGGCAGGATGCGGATGTAGTGCTGCCGCATCTTGCCGCTGATGTGAGCCAGCACCTTGTGGCCGTTGGCGAGTTCCACCCGGAACATGGCGTTCGGGAGTGGCTCGATCACTCGGCCCTCGATCTCGATGGCTCCGTCTTTTTTCGGCATGTCCTCCGCTGTCCTGACGTCGGTTACTCCGGACGGCTCACAACGCCTTTCCCGGACGGAGAACATCCGAGCCAGCCGCGGCTCCGGCCCCACCGAAGCGCGGGTGGGCATGCCGGAGTGGACGCTGTGCGCCGATCAGCCAGTGTACGCGCGCCCGCACGCCAGCGCCAACCCGGGACCCCGGGGGTCGCCGGATCGGACGAACGCGACTATATCAGGCGGGTTCCTCCTGGCCGGCCTGCTCGTCCCGCCGGCGTTTCCGCTCCTCCACCCGGGCCCGCTTCTCGATCTTCGCCCGTTCCTTAGCCGCCTGCTTCGCCGCCTGCTTGGCGGCCCAGCGCTGCGGCTCCCCCTTCGCCAGACCCGTGACGGTACCGACCAGCAGCAGCGCGCCGAGCGGCCCAGCTACCCAGCCCGGCCAGAAGTAGAGGAAGTCGGTCGCCAGCACCGAGGTTACCGCCCAGATCGCGACGACGATGCCGACCAGGCCGAAGTAGCCGTCCCAGGTGTCGGCCAGCCAGGCCCGGGTGGCGCCCGGATACCGGCCGTCGGGTCCGGGGCGGAGCACCGGCCGCTTCGGGTCGCCGGTCGGCACCAGCTGGGCCTGGTCGACCGGCACCGTCCCCGGCAGGTCGGTGAGGAGCCCGTCGAGGTCTCCGTACGTCTTCGCGGCGTACGCCCGCTGCAGCCGGTCGTCGTACTCGCCCAGGTCGAGGCGGCCCTCGTTCAGTGCCCGCAGGAGCTGGTCGGCCACGGCCGCTCGGTCGGAGTCCGCAGCACGCATCTCGTCCCGCCGGTCCATGACTACGAGGATGCCACTGCGGGTCCAGCCCCGCCTACCCCGCACAGGCCGGCGGCGGCCGTCAGCCGGCCGAGGACCTGGCCGGTTCCCGGGCGGTGACCAGGTCGCCGAGCCGGGCCCGGCCGCCGTCCGGCGCGGTCAGTACCCAGACACCGTCGTCCAGCAGCGCCATCGTGTGCTCGACGTGGGCCGCGATCGACCCGTCGCGGCTGATCACCGTCCAGCCGTCGTCCAGCTCCACCGTGCGAGGGGACCCCATCGTCACCATCGGCTCGATCGCCAGCGCCATCCCCGGCACCAGCCGGGGGCCACGCCCGGGCCGGCCGTGGTTCAACACGTGCGGGTCCTGGTGCATCTCGGTGCCGATGCCGTGCCCGCCGTACCCCTCGACGATGCCGTACCGGCCGGCGGCCCGGACCGCGCGCTCGACCGCGTACGAGATGTCGGTCAGCCGGCCGCGACCGCTGAGCATGCCGCGCGCCGCGGCCCGGATCCCCGCCCACATCGCGTCCTCGGCGGCCTCGGCCATCCGGAGCAGTTCGGGACGGACCTCGCCGACCCCGACCGTGATCGCGGCGTCGCCGTGCCAGCCGTCGAGGATGGCACCGCAGTCGATCGAGATCAGGTCGCCGTCCCGGAGCACCTGGGTCGGTGCCGGGATGGCGTGCACGATCTGCTCGTTGACCGAGGAGCAGATCGACGCCGGATAGCCGTGGTAGCCCTTGAACGAGGGCGTGCCGCCGGCCTCCCGGATCACCGACTCGGCGATCGCGTCGAGGTCGGCGGTGGAGACGCCGGGGGCCACGGCCGCCCGCATCCGCTCCAGGGCCGCCGCGACGACGAGCCCGGCGGCGCGCATCAGCTCGATCTGCTCCGGGGTCTTCAGCTGGATGTCCAGCTGGGGACGGCGCATGGTGCCCAGCCTATCCGCCGTACGACCGCAGGGCGTCGATAGCCCGGACGGTGACGTCCTCCACCGGCCCGGTGGCGTCGATGCCGACGAGCTTGCCCTGCGCACCGTAGTAGTCGATCAACGGTGCGGTCTTGCTGGCGTACTCGCGCAGCCGCTCGGCGATCGTCTCGGCCTTGTCGTCGTCGCGCTGGAACAGCTCCCCGCCGCAGCGGTCACAGAGCCCCTCGACCGAGGAGGGGTCGAACTCGATGTGCCAGACCTTGCCGCAGCCCCGGCAGGTACGCCGGCCGGACAGCCGCCGGATGACCTCGTCGTCGTCGACCACCAGCTCCATCACCAGGTCGAGCGCGGTGCCGAGATCGGCCAGCAGCTTGTCCAGCGCGGCGGCCTGCGGAGTGGTCCGCGGGAAGCCGTCGAGCAGGAACCCCTCGGCCGCGTCCGGTTCGGCGAGCCGATCCCGGACCATGTTGATCGTCACCTCGTCCGGCACCAGCTTGCCGGCGTCCATGTAGCGCTTCGCCTCGACACCGAGGGGGGTGCCCTGCGACACGTTGGCCCGGAAGATGTCCCCCGTCGAGATCTTGGGCACGGCGAGGTGGGCGGCGATGAACTCGGCCTGGGTCCCCTTGCCCGCCCCGGGGGGACCGACCAGAACGAGTCGCATCTACCGCAGGAACCCTTCGTAGTTCCGCTGCATGAGCTGGCTCTCGATCTGCTTCACCGTCTCCAGCCCGACGCCGACCATGATCAGCACGGCCGTGCCACCGAACGGGAAGTTCTGGAACTGCTGGTTGTCCAGCCAGATGAAGAAGAAGTTCGGCAGGATCGAGATCAGGCCCAGGTAGAGCGCGCCGGGGAGGGTGATCCGGCTCAGGATGAAGTCGAGGTAGTCGGCGGTCGGCTTGCCGGGCCGGATGCCCGGAACGAACCCGCCGTACTTCTTCATGTTGTCCGCGACCTCGGTCGGGTTGAACGTGATCGAGACGTAGAAGTACGTGAAGAAGATGATCAGCAGGAAGTACACGCTGATGTAGGTGGGGCTGTCCGGCTGCACGAGGTGGTTCTGCACCCAGGTCTGCCAGCCGTTGAGGTTGTTCTGGTCGAAGAACTGGAGCAGCAGCGACGGCAGGTAGAGCAGCGACGAGCCGAAGATGACCGGGATCACACCCGCCTGGTTGACCTTCAGCGGGATGTAGGTGGAGGTGCCGCCGTACATCCGCCGGCCGATCATGCGCTTGGCGTACTGGACCGGGATGCGGCGCTGCGCCTGCTCGATGAAGACGACCGCAGTGATGACCACCAGGACCAGCACCAGCACCAGGCCGAACATCGCCCAGCCCTTGTTGTTCTTGATGGTCCAGCCCTCGCTGGGCAGCCGGGCGGCGATCGAGGTGAAGATCAGCACCGACATGCCGTTGCCGACGCCCCGGTCGGTGATCAGCTCGCCGAGCCACATCACCACACCGGTACCGGCGGTCATCGTGATCACCAGAACGGTCACGGTCAGCCAGGTCGGCAGGCCGGTGCCCTCCGGGATGATCGGGAACTCCTGGCACATCCCGTTGAAGAGCTGGCCGGAGCGGGCCAGCGCCACGAACGCCGACGCCTGCAGGATGCCCAGGCCCAGGGTGAGGTAGCGGGTGTACTGCGTGATCTTCGCCTGACCGGCCTGGCCCTCCTTGCGGAGCTGCTCCAACCGCGGGATGACCACGGTGAGCAGCTGCAGGATGATCGAGGCGGTGATGTAGGGCATGATGCCCAGCGCGAAGACCGACAGCGAGAGCAGCGCGCCGCCGGAGAAGAGGTTGAGCAGGTTGAAGACGCCGTTGCCCTCGCCGTCCTCCATGGTCTCGATGCACTTCTGCACGTTGCCGTAGGAGACGCCGGGGCTGGGCAGTGTCGCACCGAGCCGGTAGACCGCGATGATGCCTACTGTGAACAGCAGCTTCTTGCGCAGGTCAGGCGTGCGGAACGCACTGAGAAAGGCGGAGAGCAACTTCTTCCTCCTGCGCGAGGCGGCCGCCGGTGGTTCGTGGCGGGACGGGGTGGTTGTCGGGCGATCGACCCGATACCCATAGCTGGGATCGGACTCTAACAGTCCGGCGCGCTTCCGGGCAGATCCACCCGGAGAGCATTCACCGCTTCCGATATTAACGGGACGATTGGCCCGCTAGTAGCCGTGGCGCCCGCCAGTTGCCGTGAACTGGGCGAGCGCCTCGACCGCGACGTCCTACAGCTCCGTCACCGAGCCGCCGGCAGCGGTGATCTTCTCCTTGGCCGACGCGCTGAACGCGTGCGCCGACACCTGGAGGGCGACCCCGCCCAGCTCCCCGGTACCGAGAACCTTCACCGGCTGCCCCTTGCGGACGGCGCCGGCCTGGACCAGCTCCTGCGGACCGACCTGGCCGCCCTCCGGGAACAACTCGGCGAGCCGGTCCAGGTTGACCACCTGGAACACGACCTTGAACTTGTTCTTGAAGCCCTTCAGCTTCGGCAGCCGCATGTGGATGGGCATCTGCCCACCCTCGAAGGCCGCCGAGATGTTCTTCCGGGCCTTGGAACCCTTGGTACCGCGACCGGCGGTCTTCCCCTTGGAACCCTCACCGCGACCCACCCGGGTCTTCTCGGTCTTGGCTCCGGGGGCCGGGCGCAGGTGGTGGACCTTGATCGTCATTACTCGACCTCCTCGACCTTCACGAGGTGGCTCACGGTGAAGATCATGCCCCGAATCTCGGGACGGTCCTCCTTGACCACCACGTCGTTGATCCGCTTGAGACCGAGCGACCGCAGCGACTCGCGCTGGTTGTGCTTGGTCCCGATGCCGGACCGGACCTGGGTCACCTTCAGGCGTGCCATCAGGCCGTCACCCCCGCCTGGGCCGCCAGCATGGCGGCCGGGGCGACGTCCTCGACCGGCAGGCCCCGACGCTTCGCGACCGCCTCCGGCGACTCCAGCCCCTTCAGGGCCGCCACCGTGGCGTGCACGATGTTGATCGGGTTGGACGAGCCGAGGCTCTTGGAGAGCACATCGTGGATGCCCGCGCACTCCAGCACGGCCCGGACCGGACCACCGGCGATGACGCCCGTACCGGCGCTGGCCGGCTTGAGCAGCACCACACCAGCGGCGTCCTCGCCCGTCACCGGGTGCGGGATCGAGGCACCGATCCGGGGCACCTTGAAGAAGTGCTTCTTGGCCTCCTCGACGCCCTTGGCGATCGCCGCGGGCACCTCCTTGGCCTTCCCGTAGCCCACACCGACCGTGCCGTCGCCGTCGCCCACGATCACCAGGGCGGTGAAGCTGAAGCGACGACCGCCCTTCACGACCTTGGCAACCCGGTTGATGGCGACGACCCGCTCAAGGTGCGGCGTCTTCTCGGCGGGCGCGTTTCCGCGACCGCCCTCACGGCGGTTGTCGCGGCGACCACCCTCGTTGCCACCGGACCCGCCGCCACGGCGCTGTTGACCTGGCATCAGCAGCCTTCCTCTCTCTCGTGACGGGGTTAGAACTCGAGCCCGGCTTCGCGGGCCGCGTCGGCCAGCGCGGCGATCCGCCCCGCGTACTGGTTGCCACCGCGGTCGAAGACGACCTTGGAGATCCCGGCCGCCTTGGCCCGCTCGGCGACGAGCGCGCCGACCTTGCCGGCCAGGGCGCTCTTGTCGCCCTCGGCGCCCCGGATCGAGTCGTCCATGGTCGAGGCGTAGACCAGCGTGTGGCCCTTGCCGTCGTCCACGATCTGCGCGGTGATGTGCCGCAGCGAGCGGGTGACCACGAGACGCGGCCGCTCGGCGGTGCCGACGACGGTCTTGCGGACCCGGAAGTGCCGACGCGCCCGCCCGATGGCGCGCTTGGCGGCAACCCCGCGGCGGCGCTTGAGCAGTGTGGCGGTCACTTCTTACCTGCCTTTCTCTCAGCCTTGCGGCCGACGGATGACCTCGCCCTGCCGTTGGCGGTCACTTCTTGCCCGCCTTTCCGGCCTTGCGCCGAATGACCTCGCCCTGGTACTTCACGCCCTTGCCCTTGTACGGCTCCGGCGGGCGGATCTTGCGGATGTTGGCGGCGACCTCGCCGACCTGCTGCTTGTCGATGCCGGCCACGTGGAACAGGGTGGGCCGCTCGACCGTGAAGGTGATCCCGGCCGGGGCCTTCACCTGCACCGGGTGCGAGAACCCGAGCGCGAACTCCAGGTCGCTGCCCTTGGCGGTGACCCGGTAACCGGTGCCGGCGATCTCCAGGGTCTTGCGGTAGCCCTCGGTCACCCCGGTGATCATGTTCGCCACCAGCGTACGGCTCAGGCCGTGCAACTCCTTGGCCTTGCGCTCGTCGTTCGGCCGGCTGACGTGCAGCTGGCCGTCCTCGCCCCGCTCGGCCGTGATCGGCTCGGCCAGGGTGTGCGACAGCTCGCCCTTCGGCCCCTTGACCTTGACGGTCGAGCCGTCGATGGTCACCTCGACGCCGGACGGCACCGGGATCGACTTACGTCCAATACGCGACATTTCTCTCTGTCTCCCGTTACCAGACGAAGGCGAGGACTTCCCCGCCAACGCTCCGCTTGCGGGCCTGCCGGTCGGTCAGCAGCCCCTGGGACGTCGAAATGATCGCCACGCCCAGTCCACCGAGCACCCGCGGGAGCCCGTCCGACTTGGCGTACACCCGGAGGCCGGGCTTGGACACGCGCTTGATGCCGGCCAGGCTCCGCTCGCGGTTCTGGCCGTACTTAAGCTCGACGACCAGTCGCTTGCCGACGGCGCCCTCCTCGGGCTCCTCGACCGCCCAGGTCGCGATGTAGCCCTCGGACTTGAGGACCTCGGCGATGTTCGCCTTGATCTTCGAGTAGGGCATCGTCACCCGGTCGTGGTACGCCTGGTTGGCGTTACGCAGACGCGTCAGCATGTCTGCGATCGGGTCGGTCATCGTCATGGATCTCGTCAGCCTTTCTCGCCGGGGTTCCCGGGGCATTGACCCGGGCCTACGGCGTTGCGATCCTCGCCCCGGATATCGGTCGGGACGTGGCTGGGCCCAAAGCGGGTGGCGTTGCGGTGCTCGCTCCGCCACCCACGGATGGGGCGCAGTGTCACCAGGAAGCCTTCGACACGCCGGGCAGCTCACCGCGGTGGGCCATCTCCCGGATGCAGACCCGGCAGAGGCCGAACTTGCGGTAGACCGCCTTCGGCCGCCCGCAACGCTGGCAGCGGGTGTACGCGCGAACCGAGAACTTCGGCTTCGCGGCGGCCTTGAGGATCAGCGCCTTCTTCGCCATCTCAGTTCTCCTTGAACGGGAAGCCCAGGAGCTTGAGCAGCGCCCGGCCCTCGTCGTCGGTCTTGGCGGTGGTCACCACCGTGATGTCCATGCCCCGTACGCGGTCGATCCGGTCCTGGTCGATCTCGTGGAACACCGACTGCTCGGTCAGGCCGAACGTGTAGTTGCCGTGCCCGTCGAGCTTGCGCCCGTCCAGACCACGGAAGTCCCGGATCCGGGGCAGCGCGATCGAGAGCAGCCGGTCCAGGAACTCCCACATCCGGTCGC
Source organism: Plantactinospora sp. ZYX-F-223 (assembly GCF_039649625.1). NCBI lineage: Bacteria > Bacillati > Actinomycetota > Actinomycetes > Micromonosporales > Micromonosporaceae > Plantactinospora > Plantactinospora sp. ZYX-F-223. The sequence goes on from NZ_JBDJAV010000010.1 coordinate 150,204, forward strand.
CGCGCAGGGTCACCTTGGCGCCGATCGGCATGCCCTCGCGAAGCTTGAACTGCGCGATGGACTTGCGGGCCCGGCGGACCTGCGGCTTCTGGCCGGAGATGGTGGCCAGGTCGCGTACGGCGCCGTCGATCAGCTTCGCGTCCCGGGCAGCCTCGCCGACGCCCATGTTGACGACGATCTTGACCAGGCCGGGCACCTGCATCGGGTTGCCGTACTGGAACTGCTCGCGGAGCTGGCCCACGATCTCTTCGCGGTACCGCTGCTTGAGCCGGGGCAGCGTCTTGGTCTCGGTTGCCGTCATCACAGGTCCTTACCGGTGCTACGCGCGATGCGGACCTTCTGGCCACCCTCGTCGATCCGGTACCCGACCCGCGTCGGGTTGCCGTCGGAGTCCAGGACCATCACGTTCGAGACGTGGATCGCGGCCTCCTGCGTGACGATGCCGCCGGTCTTCGCACCGCGCTGGGTGGTGCGGATGCGGGTGTGCTTCTTGACCCGGTTCACGCCCTCGACCAGGACCTTGTCCTGCCGCGGGTAGGCCGCGATGACCTTGCCCTTGGCACCCTTGTCCTTGCCGGCGATGACGATGACCGTGTCGCCCTTCTTGACCTTCATGCCCGCACCTCCCTCCGGTCGGCGCGTGCCTGAAGGTCACACCGCCTGAGCTTGCTGGTTCCCTCGCTGCGCTCGGTCACGGTCACAACACCTCCGGCGCGAGCGAGATGATCTTCATGAACCGCTTGTCCCGCAGCTCACGGCCTACCGGGCCAAAGATACGGGTACCCCGCGGGTCGCCACCATCCTTGATGATCACGGCTGCGTTCTCGTCGAATCGGATGTACGAGCCGTCCGGCCGCCGCTTCTCCTTCGCGGTGCGGACGACGACCGCCTTGACGACGTCGCCCTTCTTCACACCGGCACCGGGGATGGCGTCCTTGACCGTGGCCACGATGACGTCGCCGATGCTCGCGTAGCGCCGACCGGAGCCACCGAGCACCCGGATGCACAGGATCTCCCGAGCACCCGTGTTGTCGGCGACGCGCAGTCGCGACTCCTGCTGAATCACGTCTATCTCCTATGTCTGCCAGTTCTCAGCCGGCGGTGGATCCGGCCTGCCTTCGTCGACCGAAGTCCCGTGCCGGCTGAGCTTGGCGGAACCCTGAGCCTGCGGTACGGCTCTTACTTGGCCTTCTCGAGGATCTCCACGACCCGCCACCGCTTGGTGGCGGACAGCGGACGGGTCTCCATGAGCAGCACCCGGTCGCCCACGCCGCACGCGTTCTGCTCGTCGTGCGCCTTCAGCTTGCTGGTGCGGCGCATGACCTTGCCGTACAGCGCGTGCTTGACCCGGTCCTCGACCTCGACGACCACGGTCTTTTCCATCTTGTCGCTGACCACGAGGCCCTCGCGGACCTTGCGCTGGGCCCGCGCCTTCGCAGTGGTGGTGGTCTCGTCACTCATGATGCAGTCACCTCAGTCGGCGCGGCCGAAAGCCCAAGCTCACGCTCACGCATGATCGTGTAGATCCGGGCGATCTCCCGGCGGATGACCTGGAGCCGGCGGTTGTTGTCCAGCTGACCGGTCGCCGACTGGACGCGGAGGTTGAACAGCTCCGCCTTGGCCTCCCGGAGCCGGCTCACCAGCTCCTCCTCGGAGAGCTCACGCAGCTCGCTGGCCTTCACGCCCGCGGCCATCAGCTTTCACCCACTTCGCGCGTCACAATGCGGCACTTCATCGGGAGCTTGTGGATCGCGCGACGCATCGCCTCTCGCGCGATCTGCTCGTTGGGGAAGGACATCTCGAAGAGCACCCGCCCCGGCTTGATGTTGGCCACCCACCACTCGGGCGAACCCTTACCGGAACCCATCCGGGTCTCGGCCGGCTTCTTGGTCAGGGCCTGGTCCGGGAAGACCGTGATCCAGACCTTGCCGCCACGCTTGATGTGCCGGGTCATCGCGATACGCGCCGACTCGATCTGCCGGTTGGTCACGTACGCGGGCTCGAGCGCCTGGATTCCGAACTCGCCGAACACCACCCGGGTGCCACCCTTCGCCGCGCCGTGGCGGTCGGGGTGGTGCGGCTTGCGGAAGCCCTTCGGGGGCTTGCGCGGCATCAGCATCTGTCAGCCCTCCTGCGCTGAGCTGTCCGTTCCGGCGGAACCCGCCGGAGTCGCCGCGGCGGTAGCCGGCGCGGCGGTGTCGTTCGTCGCCTCGGCGGGCGTACCGGAGATCTCCGCGGCCGCCGCCCGGCCCGCCTCGGTGCCGCCGGCGGTGGTGCCGGAGGAGCCGGAGCGGCCACGACGCGGCCGCTCGGGACGGTCGCCCCGCTCACGGCGCGGACGTGCCGGACCCGCCTCGGCCGGAGCCTCCCGACCGGGTACGGCGTCGCCCTTGTAGATCCAGACCTTCACGCCGATCCGGCCGAAGGTGGTCCGGGCCTCGAAGAAGCCGTACTCGATGTTGGCCCGCAGCGTGTGCAGCGGCACCCGACCCTCGCGGTAGAACTCGGTACGGCTCATCTCGGCGCCGCCGAGCCGGCCGGAGACCTGCACCCGGATGCCCCGCACGATCGGGTTCTTCATCGCGGACTGCATGGCCTTACGCATCGCCCGCCGGAAGCTGACCCGGCTGGAGAGCTGCTCGGCCACACCCTGGGCGACGAGCTGCGCATCCGACTCCGGGCTCTTCACCTCGAGGATGTTGAGCTGCACCTGCTTGCCGGTCAGCTTCTCCAGCTCGCCACGGATCCGGTCGGCCTCCGCACCCTTACGGCCGATGACGATGCCCGGCCGGGCGGTGTGGATGTCGACCCGGACCCGGTCCCGGGTCCGCTCGATGTCGACCTTGGAGATGCCGGCCCGCTCCAGGCCCTTGGACATCATCCGCCGGATCTTGACGTCCTCGGCGATGTAGTCCTTGTAGAGCTTGTCCGCGTACCAGCGGGACTTCCAGTCGGTCGAGATGCCGAGCCGGAACCCGTGCGGGTGAACCTTCTGACCCATTACTCGGCACCCTCCGTCTTGCTCTGCGTCTCCGCTGCCTCGGTCGTCGGCTCGGCCTCGGCCGGCGCGGTCGCCTTGGCCGGAGCGGCCTTCTTCGCCGCGCCCCGGCCGCCCGGCGCCGCCGGCGCGACGGCCTCCACCACGATGGTGATGTGGCAGGTCCGCTTGCGGATCCGGTACGCCCGGCCCTGCGCCCGCGGCTGGAAGCGCTTCATCGTCGGGCCCTCGTCCACGAACGCCTCGCTGACGAGCAGCGCGTCGGGGTCCAGCCGCTCGTTGTTCTCCGCGTTGGCGATCGCGCTCGCGAGCACCTTGTAAACCTGCTCACTCGCCGCCTGCGGCGCGAACTGCAGCACCGTGAGCGCCTCCTTCGCGGGCAGACCGCGGACGAGGTTGACCACCCGGCGCGCCTTGGTCGGCGAGATGCGCACGTGTCGCGCAACCGCCCGCGCGCCCGGAAGCACCGGAGCGTCGCCCTTTACTGGCATCGCTGAAACCCCTTGATCCTTTATCCGTGGTCGGCGCTCAGCGCCGGCGGCTCTTCCGGTCGTCCTTCTCGTGACCCTTGAACGTGCGGGTCAGCGCAAACTCACCGAGCTTGTGCCCGACCATCGCCTCGGTGATGAACACCGGGACGTGCTTGCGCCCGTCGTGCACGGCGATCGTGTGCCCGAGCATGTCCGGGATGATCGTCGAGCGGCGCGACCAGGTCTTGATGACGTTCTTCGAGCCCTTCTCGTTCTGCGTCTCCACCTTCTTGAGCAGGTGGTCGTCGATGAACGGGCCCTTCTTCAGGCTGCGAGGCATGTCTACCTATCTCCCTTAGCCGCGCTTACGGGTGGCGTAGCGGCGGCGGACGATGAGGCGGTCGCTCGCCTTGCCCTTCTGCCGGGTACGACCCTCGGGCTTACCCTGCGGGTTCACCGGGTGACGACCACCGGAGGTCTTACCCTCACCACCACCGTGCGGGTGGTCGACCGGGTTCATCGCCACACCACGGACGGTCGGGCGGCGGCCCTTCCAGCGCATCCGGCCGGCCTTGCCCCAGTTGATGTTTGACTGGTCGGCGTTGCCGATCTCGCCGACGGTGGCCCGGCAGCGCACGTCCACCCGCCGGATCTCGCCGGAGGGCATCCGCAGCGTGGCGTACGCGCCCTCCCGGCCCAGCAGCTGGATGCCGACGCCGGCCGAGCGGGCCAGCTTGGCGCCGCCGCCGGGACGCAGCTCCACCGCGTGGATCGTGGAACCGACCGGAATGTTGCGCAGCGGCAGGTTGTTGCCCGGCTTGATGTCGGCGCCCGGACCGGACTCGACCCGGTCGCCCTGCTTCAGGTCCTTCGGCGCGATGATGTACCGCTTCTCGCCGTCGGCGTAGTGCAGCAGCGCGATCCGCGCGGTGCGGTTCGGGTCGTACTCGATGTGCGCGACCTTCGCCGGCACGCCGTCCTTGTCGACCCGCTTGAAGTCGATCAGACGGTACTGCCGCTTGTGCCCACCACCGTGGTGCCGCGTGGTGATCCGGCCGTGGGCGTTACGCCCGCCCTTCTTCGGCAGCGGAACCAACAGCGACTTCTCCGGGGTCGACCGGGTGATCTCGGCGAAGTCGGCGACGCTGGAGCCACGCCGGCCCGGCGTCGTCGGCTTGTACTTACGGATAGCCATTGTCTATACCCCTCAGCTGACCGGGCCGCCGAAGGCCTCGATACGGTCACCGTCAGCCAGCTTCACCATCGCCCGCTTGGTGTTCTTGCGCTTGCCGTACCCGGTGCGGGTGCGCTTGCGCTTGCCCTCGCGGTTGAGCGTGTTCACCGTCAGGACGCGCACGTCGAAGATCTGCTGAATCGCGATCTTGATGGCGGTCTTGTTGGCGTCCGGGTGCACCAGGAAGGTGTACCAGTTCTTGTTCAGCTCGCTGTAGCTCTTCTCCGAGACGACCGGCGCGAAGATGATGTCCCGCGGGTCGGCGATGGTGCTCACTTGTCGCTCTCCTCACCCTGCGCCCCACCGCGGACACCCAGGAACTCGTCCAGGGCCTCCTTGGTGAAGACCACGTCGTCGGCCACCAGCACGTCGTACGTGTTGAGCTGGCCGGCCTCCAGCAGGTGCACCCGGGGCTCGTTGCGCAGCGAGAGCCAGTTCAGCTCGTCGGTGCTGCTGAGCACCACCAGCACCCGCTTGGCCTCGGTCGCCTTGCGCAGCGTGGCGAGGGCACCCTTGGTCGACGGCTTGTCGCCGGTGACGAAGGTCTCGACCACGTGCACCTGGCCGCCGCGGGCCCGGTCCGAGAGGGCGCCCCGCAGTGCGGCCGCCTTCATCTTCTTCGGGGTCCGCTGGCTGTAGTCGCGCGGGACCGGCCCGTGCACGACGCCACCGCCGGCGAACTGCGGCGCGCGGATCGAACCCTGCCGGGCCCGACCGGTGCCCTTCTGCTTGTACGGCTTCTTGCCGCCACCGGCGACCTCGCCACGGGTCTTGGTCTTGTGCGTGCCCTGCCGCGCGGCGGCGAGCTGGGCGACCACGACCTGGTGCATCAGCGCGATGTTCGCCTGCACGTCGAAGACCTCGGCGGGCAGCTCGACGGAGCCGCTCGCGGTGCCCTCGGCGGTCAGCACGTCAACGGTGGTCACGCCGCACCGCCCTTCTTCGCGACGGCCTTGGCGGCCGACCGGACCAGCACCAGCGCGCCCTTGGGGCCGGGGATGGCGCCGCGGACCAGCAGCAGGTTGTTCTCCGGGTCCACCGCCTGGATGGTGAGGTTCTGCACGGTGTAGCGCGCCCCACCCATCCGGCCGGCCATCCGGGTGCCCTTGAAGACCCGGCCCGGGGTGGCGCAGGCGCCGATCGAACCGGGCGAGCGGTGCTTGCGCTCGACACCGTGGCTGGCGCGCAGACCGTGGAAGCCGTGCCGCTTCATGGGACCGGCGAAGCCCTTGCCCTTGGTCCGGCCGGTCACGTCGATCGGCGTGCCGACGGCGAACGCCTCGACGCTGACCTCCTGCCCCAGCTCGTAGTCCGCGGCGTCGGTGGTGCGCAGCTCGACGATGTGCCGGCGCGGCGCCACGTTGGCCTTGGCGTAGTGGCCGGTGATCGGCTTCTTGACCTTCCGCGGGTCGACCGCGCCGTACGCCAGCTGGACCGCGGAGTAGCCGTCCTTCTCAGCGGTGCGGACCTGGGTCACGACACACGGTCCGGCCTGCACCACGGTCACCGGGACAACCTTGTTGTTGTCCCAGACCTGGGTCATGCCGAGCTTGGCGCCCAGGATGCCCTTCACTTGCCTGTCCATTAGTCCGGTCCCTACAGCTTGATCTCGATGTCGACGCCAGCCGGCAGGTCGAGGCGCATGAGCGAGTCGACCGTCTTGGGGGTCGGGTCGATGATGTCGATCAGACGCTTGTGCGTGCGCATCTCGAAGTGCTCACGCGAGTCCTTGTACTTGTGCGGCGAACGGATCACGCAGAAACGGTTGATCTCCGTGGGCAGCGGCACCGGGCCCGCGACCTGAGCCCCGGTACGCGTCACCGTCTCAACGATCTTGCGCGCCGAGGAGTCGACCACCTCGTGGTCGTACGCCTTGAGCCGGATGCGGATCTTCTGTCCCGCCATGGTGGCCTCTGTTCCTTCTCTCGCCTTGTCCGTCCCGCCCGCCCGCTCCAGCGGAGCCGCTCTCCCGGAGGGGAGCGGGATGTTCCATGCCGGGCTCGGGCGCTGCCCAGTTCCCGTGCTGTCCGACCCCCGCGGTCGGGCGTGTCGCACCCCGGGGCCGGACTCCACCCCGGAAAGTCCGAGACGGTCCCGCCCGTGCGGGAAGTATCGGGGCGCCGGAGATAGATCAACTATCCCCGGACGCCCAGCAAGGGTGGCTGACTGCTGGGCAGCCAGCCACCCCGCCGGTACGCAACCTGACCAGTATGCCGTACTACCGCACGGCAACGCTAATCGGGGTTACCTGAATTACTTTGATTACTTAACGATCTTCGTGACGAACCCGGCGCCGACGGTCCGGCCGCCCTCGCGGATCGCGAACTTGAGGTTTTCCTCCATCGCGATCGGCTGGATCAGCTTGACCGACATCGTGGTGTTGTCACCCGGCATGACCATCTCGGTGCCCTCGGGCAGCGTGACGACGCCGGTAACGTCCGTGGTCCGGAAGTAGAACTGCGGACGGTAGTTCTGGAAGAACGGGGTGTGCCGGCCACCCTCCTCCTTGGAGAGGATGTAGACGGTCGCCTCGAACTCCGTGTGCGGGGTGGTGGTGCCAGGCTTGACGACCACCATGCCGCGCTCGACGTCCTCGCGCTTGATGCCCCGGAGCAGCAGACCGACGTTCTCACCCGCGCGGGCCTCGTCGAGCAGCTTGCGGAACATCTCGATACCGGTGCAGACCGTCTTCTGCGACTTCTCGCGGATACCGACGAGCTCCACCTCCTCGTTCGGCTTGAGGATGCCGCGCTCGGCGCGACCGGTGACCACGGTGCCCCGACCGGTGATCGTGAAGACGTCCTCGATCGGCATCAGGAACGGCTTCTCGGTCTCCCGCTCGGGCTGCGGAATGGCGGTGTCGACGGCGCTCATCAGGTCCATGAGCTTGTCGGTCCACTCCGGGTCGCCCTCGAGCGCCTTCAGCGCCGACACCCGGACGACCGGCAGGTCGTCACCCGGGTACTCCTGCGCCGACAGCAGCTCGCGGACCTCGAGCTCGACCAGCTCGAGCAGCTCCTCGTCGTCGACCATGTCGCTCTTGTTCAGCGCCACGACGATGTAGGGAACGCCGACCTGGCGGGCCAGCAGCACGTGCTCGCGGGTCTGCGGCATCGGGCCGTCGGTCGCCGCGACCACCAGGATCGCGCCGTCCATCTGCGCGGCACCGGTGATCATGTTCTTGATGTAGTCGGCGTGACCGGGGCAGTCGACGTGTGCGTAGTGCCGCGCCTCGGTCTGGTACTCGACGTGTGCGATCGAGATCGTGATGCCCCGGGCCTTCTCCTCCGGCGCCTTGTCGATCTCGTCGAACGGCGTGTACGGGTTCAGGTCCGGCATCTTGTCGTGCAGGACCTTCGTGATGGCCGCCGTCAGCGTCGTCTTACCGTGGTCGATGTGACCAATGGTGCCGATGTTGACGTGCGGCTTAGTCCGCTCGAACTTCGCCTTCGCCACTGGTGTCCTCCTGTGGACTTCTTGGTTCGTACGCCCGGCACGCCATTCGGCGCTCAGGACTCTGTCGACAGCCTTTCCGACCGAGGTTCCCGGCCGGGAAGTCATGTGGGTCTTGCGGCGGTGAAACCTTCAGGCCCGGTCTAGCAGCCCGGCCCGTGGGCGCCGCGGGCGAGATTACTCGCCCGCCGCACTCGCGGTATCACCGGCCCGGCACCGGGTCAGTGCGCGTTTCCGCTCACTCACCCGTCGCCTTCGCGATGATCTCCTTCGCCACGCTCGCGGGAACCTCGGCGTAGGAGTCGAACTGCATGCTGTAGCTAGCCCGGCCCTGGGTCTTCGACCGCAGGTCGCCGACATAGCCGAACATCTCCGACAGCGGCACCAGAGCCCGGACGATGCGAGCGCCGCTGCGCTCCTCCATCGCCTGGATGATGCCTCGGCGGGAGTTGAGGTCGCCGATCACGTCGCCCATGTTCTCCTCGGGCGTGGTGACCTCGACGGACATCATCGGTTCGAGCAGTGCCGGGTCGGCCTTGCGGGCCGCCTCCTTCAGCACCATCGAACCGGCGATCTTGAAGGCCATTTCCGACGAGTCGACCTCGTGGTACTGGCCGTCGAGCAGGGTCAGCTTCAGACCGACCAGCGGGAAGCCGGCGAGGATGCCGTACTGCATGGCGTCCTGGGCACCGGCGTCCACCGAGGGGATGAACTCCCGCGGGATCCGCCCACCGGTGACCGCGTTCGCGAACTCGTACGTCGGCGAGTCGTTGTCCAGCGGCAGCGGTTCGAGGCTGACGATGACCCGGGCGTACTGCCCCGAACCACCGGTCTGCTTCTTGTGGGTGTACTCGACCTTCTCCACCTTGCGGCGGATGGTCTCCCGGTACGCCACCTGCGGCTTGCCGATGTTCGCCTCGACGTTGAACTCGCGGCGCATCCGGTCCACCAGGATGTCCAGGTGCAGTTCGCCCATGCCGGAGATGACGGTCTGGCCGGTCTCCTCGTCGAGCTTGACCCGGAACGTCGGGTCCTCCTCGGCGAGCCGCTGGATGGCGGTGCTCAGCTTCTCCTGGTCGGCCTTTGTCTTCGGCTCGATCGCGACCTCGATGACCGGCTCCGGGAAGGTCATCGACTCCAGGATGACCGGGTTGGCCGGGTCGCAGAGGGTGTCGCCGGTGGTGGTCTGCTTCAGACCCTGCACCGCGATGATGTCGCCAGCCTGGGCCGAGCTGCGCTCTTCCCGCTTGTTGGCGTGCATCTGGTAGATCTTGCCGATCCGCTCCTTGCGGTCCTTGGTGGAGTTGATCACCTGCGATCCGGACTCCACCGTGCCCGAGTAGACGCGGACGTAGGTCAGCTTGCCCAGGTGCTTGTCGGTCTGGATCTTGAAGGCCAGCCCGGAGAACGGCTCGTTCTTGTCCGGCTTGCGCAGCATCGGGGTCTCGCCGTCGGGGGCGGTGCCCTCGATCGCCGGGACGTCCAGCGGCGACGGCAGGTAGTCGACCACCGCGTCGAGCATCGGCTGGACGCCCTTGTTCTTGAAGGCCGAACCGCAGAGCACCGGATTCGCCTTACCACCGATGGTGGCCCGCCGGATGGCGGCCTTGATCGCGTCGACGGAGAGTTCCTCGCCCTCGAGGTACTTCTCCATCACCGAGTCGTCGACGTCGGCGAGGGTCTCGATGAGCTTCTCGCGCCACTCGGCGGCCAGGTCCGCGAGGTCGGCCGGGATCTCCTCGACCGCGTAGTCCTCGCCCTTCTGGGTCTCACCGCGCCAGGTCAGCGCCCGCATCCCGATCAGGTCGACGACGCCGATGTGGTCGCCCTCCAGGCCGATCGGCACCTGCAGCACCAGCGGGGTGGCGTTGAGCCGGTCGATCATCATCTGCACGCAGCGGAAGAAGTCCGCCCCGGTCCGGTCGAGCTTGTTGACGAAGCACATCCGGGGGACGTTGTACTTGTCGGCCTGACGCCAGACGTTCTCCGTCTGCGGCTCCACACCCGCGACACCGTCGTAGACGGCCACCGCACCGTCGAGCACCCGCAGCGACCGCTCGACCTCGACCGTGAAGTCGACGTGGCCGGGCGTGTCGATGATCTGGATCGTGTGGCCCTTCCACTCACACTTGGTGGCGGCGGAGGTGATGGTGATCCCCCGCTCCTGCTCCTGCTCCATCCAGTCCATGACGGCGGCGCCTTCGTGGACCTCACCGATCTTGTAGGTGATGCCGGTGTAGAACAGGATCCGCTCGGTGGTAGTGGTCTTACCGGCATCGATGTGCGCCATGATGCCGATGTTGCGTACGTTGGCGAGCGCGTCTGCGGCGGCCACTTCAATCCCTACTTATCGTCTCGTCGTCTCGTCGGTGTGATCGCGACCGTTGCCCGGGCTCCGGCGCGGCGGACCGCGCCGGAACCCGGCTGGCCGTTACCAGCGGTAGTGCGCGAAGGCCTTGTTGGACTCGGCCATCTTGTGGGTGTCCTCACGCCGCTTCACGGCGGCGCCAAGACCGTTGCTCGCGTCCAGCAGCTCGTTCATCAGCCGCTCGACCATCGTCTTCTCCCGGCGGGCGCGGGAGTAGGTGACCAGCCAGCGCAGGCCGAGCGTGGTGGCACGCTGCGGCTTGACCTCGACCGGCACCTGGTAGGTCGCGCCACCGACCCGGCGGCTGCGCACCTCCAGGGTCGGCTTCACGTTGTCCATCGCCCGCTTGAGCGTGACCACGGGGTCGGTGCCGGACTTCTCCCGGCAGCCCTCCAGGGCCTCGTAGACGATGCGCTCGGCGAGCTGACGCTTGCCACGGAGCAGGATCTTGTTCACCAGCTGGGTGACCAGCGGGGAGTTGTACACCGGGTCCGCGACCAGCGGCCGGCGCGGAGCAGGGCCCTTACGCGGCATGTCAGCTCTTCTCCTTCTTCGCGCCGTAGCGGCTACGGGCCTGCTTGCGGTTGCGGACGCCCTGGGTGTCCAGCGAACCGCGGACGATCTTGTAACGCACGCCCGGAAGGTCCTTCACACGGCCGCCACGGACCAGCACGAGGGAGTGCTCCTGGAGGTTGTGCCCGACGCCCGGAATGTAGGCGGTCACCTCGATCTGGCTGCTGAGCTTCACCCGAGCGACCTTGCGCAGCGCGGAGTTCGGCTTCTTGGGGGTGGTGGTGTACACGCGCGTGCACACGCCGCGCCGCTGAGGACTCCCCTTCAGCGCCGGCGTCTTGGTCTTACTCGTCTTCGCCTGGCGGCCCTTGCGGACCAACTGCTGGATCGTGGGCACCGGGTTTTCCGCTCCCTTCGGCCGCCCTCTGCGACCGCGCCGTGTGTCTTAGCCACCCGTCCGGGTGGCTCTCTTACCTTCCAACCAGGGCCGTCTCGGGACGGTCCCGGCACCCGCGGTCGGGCGTGTCGCCCGCTCGCGGTTTCCGCCGTCGTTTGTCGACGCCGGATTCCAGCTCGTCGGCACGCTGGGGCGTAGCCGACTCGTTTCGACTTTGTCGTGGGTTGCTCGATTGCCACCACGTGGACTCGGGCACACGCACGAGTTGCCCGGGCATGCCCGGGCACGAGAGGAAAGAGTACCTACCGTGAGTGGGCACGTCAAAACAGGACTCCGGGAGGTTGTCGAGCACCCCCGGCCAGGCCCGGATCTCCGCGTCGCTCCCGAAAAGCACTGCCGATTTTCAAGTGTACCGGCTGATCCCGCGATCGGCCCGTCGGCCCGGTAACCCGACAGCCGCCCGCCCCGGCCGGCCGGCCGCCGACGGCGCTCAGGCCAGTTGCAGCAGCACCGCCACGGCCAGCGCGAGCACCGTCAGCGCGAGGCCCACACCGGCACAGCTGATGCCGGCGATCGCCAGACCCCGGCCGGTGAACCGGACCGGCGGCGCCGTGGAGCCCGGCGCGGCCGCGGGCGTCATGCGGCGGCGACCAGGCCAGCGCGCCCGACCGGTGGGCGAGGTCTGCCGGCGGCCCAGCTCGCCCAGCAGCACGCCGGCCAGGCCGAGCAGCCCGGCGAGCACCGCGAAGGCGCCTGCGACCCAGCCGCCCCAGTCCTCCGGGCTGCTGCCGGCGAGGCCCAGGCAGCCGGCGGTGAAGGCGACCAGCACGGATCCGACCCCGGTCACCAGCGAGGCCACCGCCGGCCCCGAGGTGACCGGAGCCACCTCGAGATGCACCAGGCCGAACGGCGTACCCGGGACCGCGTCCACCCGGCTGGGCGCCCGCAGCGACTCACGGGGCGGCGCCGGCACCGCGGCCGGTCCAGCACCGCCGGCCGGGCCCGCTCCACCGGCCAGCCCGGGCATGCCGGGGTACGCCGTCGGCGCACCGCCCGGCGTCGCGGCCCGGAGCGGCTCCGCCACCGGGTACCCGGCGACGCCGGCCGCCCCCGGCGCGCCCGCCGAGGCCGGGCCGGAGGTCGGAACCGCCGGCACAGGGCCGGAGCCCTGGCCGGGTCCCCAGGCGGAGGTCGCCGGGGCCGGCGGTGTGGCGGGGCTCGGCGCCCAGGTCGGGTTCGCCGGGAGCGGGGCGGTGGAGGCGCCTGCCCAGCCCGCGCCGGAGACCCCCGGCCCGGCCTCGGACCCGGCCGGCGCGGGGCGGGACCATTCGCTGGCCGGCCCGCCCGGCTCCCCCGGCGCGCTCGTCGGCGACGCCGCGGCAATCGGCGGCAGCGTGTACGAGGGCTCGGGGTAACGAGGCTCGTGCCCGGCGGGCTGCCCCGGCGTCTCGTCCGCCACGCGCTCCACCCCGGGTGGCTGCGCCTCCTCCGTCACGAAAACTCCCCTGCACACCACCGAGCCGCCAACCACGGCGGAACCGACCGGCCGAGGAGAATCCGTCGACCGGGCCCGACACGTCGTGCCAAGGTCAGGTTACCGCCGTGCGGCCAGCCGCCACCGGCCCGGTTACGTCCGGTAGCCCTGCCGCCGAACCACCCTCCGCTGGCGGCCTGGTCAGTCGACCCCGGGCGCGAAGTCCTGGCCGACCGAGCCGTCGGCCAGATTCACCACACCGATCACGGTCGCCGCCACCAGCGCGGTCGCGGCGAGGGCGACGCCGGCCCAGGCCAGCCGCTCACCGCGACGCAGCCAGGCGGCACCCGTCAGATAGCCCCCCGACGCGTACGCCTCCCGGCGGGCCTGCCGGGCCAGCAGCATCGCCAGCGTCGCCGGGACGATGCCCCCGACCAGTGGGCCGGTCAGCAGCGCCACCAGGCCGAGGGCGAAGACCGCCCGGGACTTGGTGGAGCGCACCGGATCCGGGTCGAGCGGATGGCGCGTGGCCGGACCGGCGGCCGGCATCGTGGTCACCACGCCAGCCTACCCAACCCGGCGTGCACGGCCGGAAAAGCGAGGCGCCCCGCCCGTCAACCGACGAGCGGGGCGCCTCAGGTGTCGCCTTAGCGGTACGACCCGAAGTCGAAGTCGTCCAGCGGCACCGCCTGGCCGCTGGCCGGCCCGAACCCGTAGTCGGTCTCGGGGTAGCCGGTCATCGAGTAGACCTTGGCCTTCGCCTCCTCGGTCGGCTCGACCCGGATATTGCGGTACTTGCTGATGCCCGTACCGGCCGGGATGAGCTTACCGATGATGACGTTCTCCTTGAGACCGATCAGCGAGTCGCTCCGGGCGTGGATCGCCGCGTCCGTGAGCACCCGGGTGGTCTCCTGGAAGGACGCCGCCGACAGCCACGAGTCGGTGGCCAGCGACGCCTTGGTGATACCCATCAGCACCGGCCGGCCCGCCGCGGGCTCGCCGCCCTCGGAGACGAGCCGGCGGTTCTCCGACTCGAACAGCGCCCGGTCGACCAGCACACCCGGCAGGAACTCGGTCGCGCCGGAGTCGATCACCGTCACCCGCTTGAGCATCTGGCGGATGATGATCTCGATGTGCTTGTCGTGGATGAGCACACCCTGCGACCGGTAGACCTCCTGGACCTCCTGGGTCAGGTGGACCTGGACCGCCCGCGGGCCGAGGATCCGCAGCAGCTCGTGCGGGTCGATGGTGCCCTTGGTGAGCTTCTGGCCGACGTCGACGTGATCCCCGTCGTGCGCCTGGAGCGGCACCCGCTTGGAGATCTTGTCGTACACGATCTCGTCGCTGCCGTCGTCCGGCACCACGATGATCTTGCGCGACCGCTCGCCGTCCTCGATCCGGATCCGGCCCGGGGTGTCGGCGATCGGCGCCTTGCCCTTCGGGACCCGGGCCTCGAAGATCTCCTGGACCCGGGGCAGACCCTGGGTGATGTCCTCACCCGCGACACCACCGGTGTGGAAGGTACGCATCGTGAGCTGGGTACCCGGCTCACCGATCGACTGGGCGGCGATGATGCCGACCGCCTCGCCGACGTCCACGGTCTTGCCCGTCGGCAGCGAGCGGCCGTAGCACGCCCCGCAGACGCCGAGCTTGGACTCGCAGGTGAGCACGCTGCGGACCCGTACGGTGTCCACCCCGGCCGCCACGATCCTGTCGACCAGGATGGTGTTGATGTCCGCACCCCGCTCGGCGACCAGGTTGCCGTCGGGCCCCTTGATGTCGTCGGCCAGGGTACGGGCGTGCACGCTGGTCTCCACGTGCTCGTGCGCCACCAGCCTGCCGTCGAGCTGGGTCGCGATCTGCATCGGGATGGCGCGGTCGGTGCCGCAGTCCTCCTCGCGGATGATCACGTCCTGCGAGACGTCCACCAGACGACGGGTCAGGTAACCCGAGTCGGCGGTACGCAGCGCCGTGTCGGCGAGACCCTTCCGGGCACCGTGCGTGGAGATGAAGTACTCCAGCACGGAGAGACCCTCCCGGTAGCTGGCCTTGATCGGCCGCGGGATGATCTCGCCCTTCGGGTTGGCCACCAGACCACGGATCGCGGCGATCTGGCGGAGCTGGAGCAGGTTACCGCGGGCACCCGAGTTGATCATCTTCCACAGCGGGTTCTCCTGCGGCAGCGCGGTCTCCATCTCCTTGGCGACCTCGTTGGTCGCCTTGGTCCAGATCTCGATGAGCTCGCCGCGACGTTCCTCGGCGGTCATCAGACCCCGCTGGTACTGCTTGTCGATCCGCTCGGCTTCCTTCTCGTACCGCTCCAGGATCTCCCGCTTGCGCGGCGGCGCGATGACGTCCTCCATGCCGATCGTCACGCCGGACCAGGTGGCCCAGTGGAAGCCGGCCTCCTTGAGCCCGTCGAGCGTCGCGGCCAGGGCCACCTTCGGGAACCGCTCGGCGAGATCGTTGACGATCGCGGAGAGCTGCCCCTTGCGGATCTCGTAGTTCACGAACCGGTAGCCCTGCGGCAGGGTCTCGTTGAAGAGCACCCGCCCCAGCGTGGTCTCCACGGTGAGCGGCTCACCCGGGACCCAGCCCTCCGGCGCGGTCCACCGGGAGGCACCGGGGCCGTTGTCCACCTCGACCACACCGCGCAGCCGGATCTTCACCGGGGTCTGCAGGTGCAGCTCACCGTTGTCGAAGGCCATCCGCGCCTCGGCGTCCGAGCTGAACACCCGGCCCTCGCCGACCTCACCCGGGGTGAGGTGGGTCAGGTGGTAGAGGCCGATGACCATGTCCTGGGTGGGCATGGTGACCGGCTTGCCGTCCGCCGGCTTGAGGATGTTGTTGGACGAGAGCATCAGGATCCGAGCCTCGGCCTGCGCCTCGGCGGAGAGCGGTACGTGCACCGCCATCTGGTCGCCGTCGAAGTCCGCGTTGAACGCGGTGCAGACCAGCGGGTGGATCTGGATCGCCTTGCCCTCGACGAGCTGCGGCTCGAACGCCTGGATGCCCAGCCGGTGCAGGGTCGGCGCCCGGTTCAGCAGCACCGGGTGCTCGCCGATGACCTCTTCCAGCACGTCCCAGACGACCGGCCGCTGCCGCTCGACCATCCGCTTCGCGGACTTGATGTTCTGTGCGTGGTTGAGGTCGACCAGCCGCTTCATCACGAACGGCTTGAACAGCTCCAGCGCCATCTGCTTGGGCAGGCCGCACTGGTGCAGCTTGAGCTGCGGACCGACCACGATCACGGAACGACCGGAGTAGTCGACCCGCTTGCCCAGCAGGTTCTGCCGGAACCGGCCCTGCTTGCCCTTGAGCATGTCCGACAGCGACTTCAGCGGCCGGTTACCCGGGCCGGTGACCGGCCGACCACGCCGTCCGTTGTCGAACAGCGCGTCCACGGCCTCCTGGAGCATCCGCTTCTCGTTGTTGACGATGATCTCGGGCGCGCCGAGGTCGATCAGTCGCTTGAGCCGGTTGTTCCGGTTGATCACGCGGCGGTAGAGGTCGTTCAGGTCCGAGGTCGCGAACCGGCCACCGTCGAGCTGCACCATCGGGCGCAGGTCCGGCGGGATCACCGGTACGCAGTCCAGCACCATGCCGAGCGGCGAGTTGCGGGTGTTCAGGAACGCCGCCACGACCTTGAGCCGCTTGAGCGCCCGGATCTTCCGCTGGCCCTTACCGGTACGGATGATCTCGCGGAGGTTCTCCGCCTCGGCGTCCAGGTCCATGTTCTGGACCAGCGCCTTGATCGCCTCGGCACCCATCCCACCGGTGAAGTACTCGCCGAACCGGTCCCGCAGCTCGCGGTAGAGCAGCTCGTCGGTGACCAGCTGCTTCGGCTCCAGCTTGCGGAAGGTGTCCAGCACCTCGTCGAGGCGGTCGATCTCGCGCTGCGCCCGGTCGCGGATCTGGCGCATCTCGCGCTCTCCGCCCTCCTTGACCTTGCGCCGCACGTCGGCCTTGGCACCCTCGGCCTCCAGCTCGGCCAGGTCGGCCTCAAGCTTGGCGGCCCGCTTCTCGATCTCCGAGTCACGGCTGTTCTCGGCCTGCCGCTTCTCGGCCAGGATCTCGTTCTCCACCGTGGCGAGGTCACGGTGTCGCGCCTCCGTGTCGACGCTGGTCACCACGTACGACGCGAAGTAGATGATCTTTTCGAGGTCCTTCGGCGCCAGGTCGAGCAGGTAGCCAAGCCGGCTCGGCACACCCTTGAAGTACCAGATGTGCGTGACCGACGCGGCCAGCTCGATGTGGCCCATCCGCTCACGCCGCACCTTGGAACGGGTCACCTCGACACCGCAGCGCTCACAGATGATGCCCTTGAACCGGACCCGCTTGTACTTACCGCAGTAGCACTCCCAGTCCCGCTGCGGGCCGAAGATCTTCTCGCAGAAGAGCCCGTCCTTTTCCGGCTTCAGGGTGCGGTAGTTGATCGTCTCAGGCTTCTTAACCTCGCCGTGCGACCACTGACGGATGTCGTCAGCGGTGGCCAGGCCAATCCGCAACTCGTCGAAGAAGTTGACGTCGAGCACGTTATATGTCCCTCGTGTCGTGTCGTTTTACCGCTAGCTCTCATGCGGGGGTCGGGGGCGGGTGACCCGCGGAGGGATCAAGCCTGACCGCCCGGAGCGGGTCATCCGCCCCCGACCCCACACAACCTCACACCTCTTCGACC
Organism: Plantactinospora sp. ZYX-F-223; assembly: GCF_039649625.1. NCBI lineage: Bacteria > Bacillati > Actinomycetota > Actinomycetes > Micromonosporales > Micromonosporaceae > Plantactinospora > Plantactinospora sp. ZYX-F-223. The sequence continues at coordinate 167,789 of NZ_JBDJAV010000010.1, forward strand.
GAGCTCGGCTCACGCCGGGACAGGTCGATGCCGAGTTCCTCCGCGGCCCGGAAGACCTCGTCGTCGGTCTCGCGCATCTCCAGGGCCACACCGTCGCTGGAGAGCACCTCTACGTTGAGGCACAGCGACTGCAGCTCCTTGAGCAGCACCTTGAAGGACTCCGGGATGCCCGGTTCGGGAATGTTCTCGCCCTTGACGATCGCCTCGTACACCTTGACCCGGCCGAGGACGTCGTCGGACTTGATCGTCAGCAGCTCCTGCAGGGCGTACGCGGCGCCGTACGCCTGCATCGCCCAGCACTCCATCTCGCCGAACCGCTGGCCACCGAACTGCGCCTTACCACCCAGCGGCTGCTGCGTGATCATCGAGTACGGACCGGTCGACCGAGCGTGGATCTTGTCGTCGACCAGGTGGTTCAGCTTGAGGATGTAGATGTAGCCGACCGCGATCGGGTCGGGCAGCGGCTCGCCGGAACGTCCGTCGAAGAGCTGCGCCTTGCCGCTCGCGCCGATCAGCTGCTTGCCGTCCCGGTTGGGCAGGGTCGACGAGAGCAGACCGGAGATCTCCTCCTCCTTGGCGCCGTCGAAGACCGGCGTCGCCACGTTGGTGTCCGGCTCGGACTCGTGCGCGTCGATCGACCGCAGCGCACGCTTCCAGTCCGCGTCCTCACCCTGTACCTGCCAGCCGGTCTTGGCGACCCACCCGAGGTGGGTCTCCAGCACCTGGCCGATGTTCATCCGGCTCGGCACGCCGAGCGGGTTGAGCACGATGTCGACCGGGGTGCCGTCCTCCAGGAACGGCATGTCCTCGACCGGCAGGATCTTGGAGATGACGCCCTTGTTGCCGTGCCGGCCGGCGAGCTTGTCACCGTCCTGGATCTTCCGCTTCTGCGCCACGTAGACCCGGACCAGCTCGTTGACGCCCGGCGGCAGCTCGTCGCCGTCCTCCCGGGAGAAGGTCCGTACGCCGATGACCGTGCCGGTCTCGCCGTGCGGCACCTTCAGCGAGGTGTCCCGGACCTCGCGCGCCTTCTCGCCGAAGATCGCGCGGAGCAGCCGCTCCTCCGGGGTCAGCTCGGTCTCGCCCTTGGGCGTGACCTTGCCGACCAGGATGTCGCCGGTGACGACCTCGGCGCCGATCCGGATGATTCCGCGCTCGTCGAGGTCGGCGAGCATCTCCTCGCTGACGTTCGGGATGTCGCGGGTGATCTCCTCCGGACCGAGCTTGGTGTCCCGGGCGTCGACCTCGTGCTCCTCGATGTGGATCGAGGTGAGGGCGTCCTGCTGGACGAGGCGCTGCGACAGGATGATCGCGTCCTCGTAGTTGTGGCCCTCCCACGGCATGAACGCGACCAGCAGGTTGCGGCCGAGCGCCATCTCGCCGTCGTCGGTGCACGGACCGTCCGCGATGACCTGGCCCGCCTCCACCCGGTCGCCCTCGAAGACGATCGGCTTCTGGTTGACGCAGGAGCCCGCGTTGGAACGGCGGAACTTGTGCAGCAGGTAGGTACGCCGGTGGCCGTCGTCCTGGTGCACCGTCACGTAGTCGGCACACAGGTCCTCGACCACGCCGCCGACCTCGGCGACGACCACGTCACCGGCGTCCACCGCGGCCCGGTATTCCATACCGGTACCGACCAGCGGCGCCTCGGCCTTGACCAGCGGCACCGCCTGGCGCTGCATGTTCGCGCCCATCAGTGCCCGGTTGGCGTCGTCGTGCTCAAGGAACGGGATCATGGCGGTGGCGACCGACACCATCTGGCGCGGCGACACGTCCATGTAGTCGACCGCGGTGGGGGCGACGTAGTCGACCTCACCGCCCTTCCGGCGGACCAGGACCCGGTCCTCGGCGAAGGTGCCGTCCGCCCGCAGCGCGGTGTTGGCCTGCGCCTTGACGAACCGGTCCTCCTCGTCGGCGGTCAGGTAGTCGATCTGGTCGGTGACCCGACCCTCGACCACCTTCCGGTACGGCGTCTCGATGAAGCCGAACGGGTTGACCCGGCCGAAGGTCGACAGGGCGCCGATCAGGCCGATGTTCGGGCCTTCCGGCGTCTCGATCGGGCACATCCGGCCGTAGTGCGACGGGTGCACGTCCCGGACCTCGAAGCCGGCCCGCTCCCGGGACAGACCACCCGGGCCGAGCGCGCTCAGCCGGCGCCGGTGGGTCAGGCCCGCCAGCGGGTTGGTCTGGTCCATGAACTGGGACAGCTGCGACGTACCGAAGAACTCCTTGATCGCCGCCACCACCGGGCGGATGTTGATCAGGGTCTGCGGGGTGATCGCCTCGACGTCCTGGGTGGTCATCCGCTCGCGGACCACCCGCTCCATCCGGGAGAGGCCGACCCGAACCTGGTTCTGGATCAGCTCGCCCACGGTACGGAGCCGGCGGTTGCCGAAGTGGTCGATGTCGTCGGCCTCGTAGCCCTCCTCACCGGCGTGCAGCCGGCAGAGGTACTCCACGGTGGCGACGATGTCGTCCTCGGTCAGCGTGCCCTTGTTGATCGGGACGTCGACCTCGAGCTTCTTGTTGAACTTGTATCGGCCGACCTTGGCGACGTCGTACCGCTTCGGGTTGAAGAAGAGGTTGTCGAGCAGGGTCTGGGCGTTCTCCCGGGTGGGAGGCTCGCCCGGCCGGAGCTTGCGGTAGATGTCGAGCAGCGCCTCGTCCACCCCGGCGATGTGGTCCTTCTCCAGGGTGGTCATCATCAGCTCGGACCAGCCGAACCGCTCGCGGATCTGCTCGTTGGTCCAGCCGATCGCCTTGAGCAGGACGGTGACGGCCTGCCGGCGCTTACGGTCGATGCGGACACCCACGGTGTCGCGCTTGTCGATGTCGAACTCCAGCCAGGCACCCCGACTCGGGATGACCTTGACGCTGGAGAGATCGCGGTCGGAGGTCTTGTCCGGCTGCTTGTCGAAGTAGACGCCCGGGGACCGGACGAGCTGGCTGACCACCACGCGCTCGGTGCCGTTGATGATGAAGGTGCCCTTCGGCGTCATCATCGGGAAGTCACCCATGAACACCGTCTGGCTCTTGATCTCGCCGGTGGTGTTGTTGGTGAACTCCGCGGTCACGAACAGCGGGGCGCAGTAGGTCAGGTCCTTCTCCTTGCACTCCTCGATCGAGGCCTTGACCTCGTCGAAGCGCGGCGCGGAGAAAGAAAGCGACATAGTGCCAGAAAAGTCCTCAATGGGACTGATCTCGTCGAGGATCTCGGCGAGACCCGATCGAGCGTGCGGGTCGTCGGCCGACCGGCCCTGCCAAGCCTCGTTGCCGACCAGCCAGTCAAACGACTCGTTCTGGATGGCGAGGAGGTTGGGGACCTCGAGGTGTTCGGTAATCCTGCCGAAGGAGATTCGGCGGGGCGCGAAAGCGCTCGACGTACGACTGGTCTTCGCAGGGCGGGAAGCTGCCAAGATGCGTCCTTCCGAGGACCGGTGCTGCTAGATGCGGCTGTCACGCGTGCACTCCAATGGCCCCACTCCAAACGCCCAAAACTGGACATTCCGAGCAGGGGTCAAGTCGGAAGGCAGCGCAAACTAGCAGTGTAGCCGAGCGGCTAACCGCTGTCCAGCCCACCACGGCAGGGCGTTGCAGAACGTGTCGCCAGCCGCCGGCTGGCGCGCGCCGAGCGCGCTCACACGTCCCGCACGCATCCCGCTAGGCCTCGTAGGGACCAGCGGCTCGTGGTGCTCCGTGGCCCTTACCCAGGTGTCGGCCGTCGCAAGCGCGGAAGGTCTTGCTGATGTCAGCGTGCCTGCCGGTTCCTGCCGCGTCAAGGGCTGATGCCCGGGTCGGGCGACGTCTTTGCCCGGGTCGCCATCCGAGCCTGACCGGCCGGACGGGCCGACGACGGCCGTCCGAGGCGCCAAAGCCCTGATCATCGACGGTCGCAGCCTGTCAACGAACGGAGACGGGCGGCGATCCGGCGCCGGATCGCCGCCCGTCGGCGACATCGCTGTGCGTCAGCTCACTAGCCGACGCGAGCCGCCTCCGGTGGCCCGTACCTCCGCGGCCCCCGCTCGGCGGAACGGAGAGCTGGTCGGTACGGGCCGCCCGGGGCGACGTGGTGCGGAACTACTTGAGGGTGACCTTCGCGCCCTCGGCCTCGAGCTTGGCCTTGGCCTTGTCGGCGGCCTCCTTGTTGGCCTTCTCCAGGACCGGCTTCGGCGCGCCCTCGACGAGGTCCTTGGCCTCCTTCAGGCCCAGGCCGGTCAGCTCGCGCACGACCTTGATGACCTGGATCTTCTTGCCGCCGTCGGCCTCCAGGATGACGTCGAACTCGTCCTGCTCCGGCTCGGCCTCGGCGGCCGGGGCCGCCGGGCCACCGGCGGCGATGGCCACCGGCGCGGCGGCGGTCACGTCGAAGGTGGTCTCGAACTGCTTCACGAACTCCGAGAGCTCGATCAGCGTCATCTCCTTGAACGCGTCGAGCAGCTCTTCGGTGCTGAGCTTCGCCATGGTGTCTGGCGTCCTTTCCTAATCTCTTACACGAATATCGGGGGTACCGGAGGGCTGGCCGCTCAGGCCTGCCCCTCCTTCTCACGCTTGTCCTGCAGGGCAGCCGCCAGGCGGGCGGTCTGCGCCAGCGGCGCCTGGAACAGGGCAGCGGCCTTGCTCAGGCTGCCCTTCATCGCGCCGGCCATCTTGGCCAGCAGCACCTCACGGGACTCGAGGTCGGCGAGCTTGTTGACCTCGTCCGCGGTGATCGCCCGGCCCTCGAAGACGCCACCCTTGATGACGAGCTTCGGGTTGGCCTTCGCGAACTCCCGCAGACCCTTCGCCGCCTCGACCACGTCGCCGGAGACGAAGGTCAGCGCGGTAGGACCGGTGAACAGCTCGTCGAGGCCGGCAATGCCAGCGTCCGTCGCGGCGCGCTTGGCCAGCGTGTTCTTCGCCACCTCGTAGGTCGTGTCCCGACCGAGCGAGCGGCGTAGCTGGGTGAGCTGGGAAACCGTCAGGCCGCGGTACTCGGTGAGCACGGTGGCTCCCGAGTTGCGGAAGTATTCGGTGAGCTCGGCGACGGCGGTGGCCTTGTCGGCCCGAACCGGCTTGTCCGCCATGTCCCTCCTCTCTCGTTGCTCCAGGCTGATCACGGCCCGACCGGCCGTCTGGGCGCGGTCGGAGCCCGGGTGCGGGTCGGAAGTTCCGCCGCAACGAGAGAAGCCCCGGCGCAGGGCGCACGGGGCGGGAAGGTCATGCGGACACGACCTGACGCTACCGTCTCCCCCTGCGCGGGCCGCCCGTCGAGCGGGACCTTCGACCGTGCCGGGGCACGGTGACCAGCGGTCTCTGGGTGAAACTTCTCGGCCAAGTTACCTTGACCGACTTATCAGAGTACGGGATGCCCGCCGTAACGACCAAATCACCCGAGGTGGTCCGGCTCACGTCCGGCCCATCCCGCTCAGGCGCCACGTCCCGGGCTCACGTCCGGTGGCGGCGGAGCCAGGCGTACCCCGCCAGCGCCGCAGCGCTCCAGAGCAGGGCGTGCCCGGTCAACAGGGCCACCGACCAGCCGGTCGGCCCGGCGGTGCCGACCCGGGCGGTGGCGAGTACCGGGGGCGCGATCCAGGGCAGCACCGAGTCCTTCAGCCCGAAGACGTACACCCCGACCACCCCGCCAACCAGGGCGGCCAGCCCGTACAGCGGGCTGTTGGTCGCCGCCCGGCTGGCCAGCGCGCCCAGGGCGACGGCCGCCGGCAGGACCAGCAGGTGTGCCCAGAGCCCGACCGTCATGCCCAGCGCGAGCGGCAGGTCGCCGTCCCGTTGGGGGCCGGTCACCCCGCCCACCAGCCAGGGCAGCAGCAGCGCGACCGGGACCAGGGCCAGCCCGGCCAGCCCGGCGGCGAGGATCCCGCCGGCCAGTTCCGCCCGGCGGCCGGCGGCGACCACGGCGAGCCGGCGCTGGGTGTCCGGCTCGGTGTCCAGCAGCAGCTTGGTCTGCCAGGCCAGGACCGGGAAGAGCAGCACGGCGGAGACGCCGTACGCCTCGGCTGCCTGTGCGGCACCGCCCCCATACAGCACGGTGAGCGCGACCAGCCCGGCGATCAGCGGCGGCAGCGCCCGAGCGGTCCGGACGAATCCCGCCAACCGCATCCGAGCCAGCGCGATCACGACGCCTCCCCGGTGGCCGCGACGGGTTTCGCCGGCTGCTCGCCGCCCCCGTCGACCGCCCCGGCCGGATCACCGGGACCGCCCGAAACAGCCGGAACGCCGGAAACGGCCGGAGCGGCCTCGGCACCGGAAACGGCCCGGGTGCCCGAGGCCGCCGGGGTGCGCGCGGGAGCGGCCAGCTCGGCCGGAGGTTCACCGTGTCCGGCGGGGCGTACCCCGAGCACCTGGTGGCCGGCGCGGCGCAGCGCGGCGACGGTCTCCAGTGCCCGGGCGGTCGGCACCGCGATCTCCACCACGGAAGTCCCGACTCCGGCGGTCCCCTGGTCGGCGGCGGCCTGAGGCACGGCGGTGACGCTCCCGGAAGAAACCGGAGACACTGCGGTGCGGCCCTCGGCCGGGGTCCCGCCCCCGGCGGGCCGCTGGTCGGCGGAGCCCGGAGACATGACGCGCACGGTCCCGTCGGTCACGCTCCACTGCGCGGCGTGCGGCAACCGGACCGTCTCGCCACGGTGGTCGCTGACCAGTACGGCACCGCCGCCGTCGAGTACCTCCGCGATCAGCTCGGGGACCAGTTCGCGGGTGGCCGCGTCCAGCCCCTCCCACGGTTCGTCGAGGACGAGCAGACCGGGCGGGCGGAGCAGGGCCTGGGCCAGCCCGACCTTCTGGGCGGTGCCCTTGGAGAGCGCCGGCAGCCGGACGTCGCGGTACGCCGCCAGCCCGAGGCGCTCGATCCAGCCGGTCACGGTACGGGCTGCCGCCGTGGCCGAGAGCCCCCGGATCCGGCCCATCCCGGTGAGGTACTGGCCGACGGTATACGGCTGGTCCGCCGGAAAGCGCTCCGGCACCCAGCCGACCGTCCGGGGCCGATCCCGGACCACACCCCGGGTCGGGTCCAGTACGCCCACCGCCACCTGGAGCAGCGTCGACTTGCCCACCCCGTTGCGACCGAGCACCACGGCGCTCTGCCCGGGGCCGATCTCCACCTCGACCGCGCGCAGCACCCACGGGTCGCGGGCGCCGTACCGCAGCCAGACCTGATCCAGTCGCACGGATAGCAGCGTGCCACAGCGCTGCCCGGAACGCGGGGCCGCAGCGCTCAGGATGGTGGTGGCACCGGTCCCAAGCCCTCCGGCGCACCGGAAACACCGACGCGGGACGCCCGCGAAACGTCGCTGGGCGCCCCGCGTCGGACGGGACTGACCGGTTCCGGTCGAGGCTCAGGCCTCGGCCGACTCCCGCAGGTTCTTCACCACGTTCGGGTCGACCGGAACGCCCGGGCCCATGGTGGTGGTGAGGGTGACCTTCCGGAGGTACTTGCCCTTGGCCGCGGACGGCTTGGACCGGAGCACCTCGTCGAGCACCGCGGCGTAGTTGTCGACCAACTGGGCCTCGGAGAACGAGGCCTTGCCGATGATCAGGTGCAGGTTGGAGTGCTTGTCCACCCGGAAGGTGATCTTGCCGCCCTTGATGTCCGAGACGGCCTTGGTGACGTCCATGGTCACCGTGCCGGTCTTCGGGTTCGGCATGAGACCGCGCGGGCCCAGGATCCGCGCGATCCGGCCGATCTTGGCCATCTGGTCCGGCGTGGCGATCGCGGCGTCGAAGTCCAGCCAGCCCTCCTGGATCCGGGCGACCAGCTCGTCGGTGCCGACCACGTCCGCTCCGGCGGCGGTCGCCTCCTCGGCCTTGGCGCCGGCCGCGAAGACGATCACGCGGGCGGTCTTGCCGGTGCCGTGCGGAAGGTTGACCGTGCCCCGGACCATCTGGTCGGCCTTGCGGGGGTCGACGCCGAGGCGCATAGCGACCTCGACCGTGGCGTCGAACTTGACGGTGCTGCTCCCCTTGGCCAGCTTGACGGCCTCGATCGGGGTGTAGAGCTTGTCCCGATCGATGGCCTCGGCGGCCTTGCGGTAGCTCTTGCTGCGCTGCATCTCTGATTACTCCTGTGGTGTCTGGCGGGCTGCGGAGTGCCGCGGCCCTCCCACGAACTGGTCGTGCCGGTCAGGGGTGGTAAAGAGGGACCTATTCCTTGACCGTGATGCCCATCGACCGGGCGGTGCCGGCGATGATCTTCTCGGCCTGGTCGAGGTCGTTGGCGTTCAGGTCGGCCATCTTCTTCTCGGCGATCTCGCGCAGCTGGGCGCGGGTGACCGAGCCGACCTTCTGGCTCTGCGGGACGCCGGAGCCCTTCTGCACGCCGGCAGCCTTGATCAGCAGTCGGGCGGCGGGCGGGGTCTTCAGCACGAAGGTGAAGGTCCGGTCCTCGTACACGCTGATCTCGGCCGGCACGATGTCACCGCGCTGCGACTCGGTCTGTGAGTTGTAGGACTTGCAGAACTCCATGATGTTGACGCCGTGCTGACCCAGCGCCGGACCGACCGGCGGCGCCGGGGTGGCCTGGCCCGCCGGGAGCTGAAGCGTGAACGTCTTGACGAGCTTCTTCTTCGGAGGCATGTCTCTTCCTGGGCTTGAAACTGGGGAACGTGCACCTGAGGTCACCCGTCGGCGCGCACGGTCAAGCGCGCCTGCGTGGCGGGCGACGTTCAAGAGTAGCGCAGCACCCTCGCGGGCGCCGCGCCGAGGTCGGCCGGGGCCGGATGAGGCTGGCCAGGGCCGGATCCGGGGGTACCCGGACCGCCGGGCGTCCCGTCAATCAGATCTTGGCGACCTGGTTGAAGTTGAGCTCGACCGGAGTCTCCCGACCGAAGATCGACACCAGGACCTTGAGCTTCTGCTGGTCGGCGTTGATCTCGCTGATCGTGGCCGGCAGCGACGCGAAGGCGCCGTCGGTCACGGTGACCGAGTCACCGACCTCGAAGTCGAGCACCTTGACCTCCGGCTTCGCCTTCTTGGTCTCGGTCTCCACCGCCGGGGCGAGCCACTTGAGCACCTCGTCGAGCGAGAGCGGCGCCGGCCGGTCGGCCCGGTCGGTCGCGCCGACGAAGCCGGTCACCCCCGGGGTGTTGCGCACGCAGGAGTACGACTCCGGGGTCAGCTCCATCCGGACCAGGATGTAACCCGGAAAGACCTTGTTCTGGACCTGGAGGCGCTTGCCGTTCTTGACCTCGACCTCTTCCCGGGTCGGCACCTCGACCTGGTAGATGAACTCTTCCATGTCGAGGCTGGTGATCCGGGTCTCCAGGTTCGTCTTGACCTTGTTCTCGTAACCGGCGTACGAGTGGACCACAAACCAGTCACCGGGCGCGTAGCGCAGCTTCTGCCGCAGCTCGGCGACCGGGTCGTAGTCCTCGTCCGGCGCCTGCTCGGCGGCGAACTCCGGCTCGTTGGCGGCCTCGACCGACTCGGTACCGCTCGCCGTCGCCACCGCGGACTGCTCGTCCGGGGTCTCGGCGGTCTCGTCGTACTCAGGCACGCTCGCTCACTTCCGTCACTATCAGGTGGGGCAGGTGGTCAGCTAGAGCCGCCGAAGACCCACAGCACGCCGCGGGCGAAGGCGAAGTCCAGCCCGGCCACGATCGTCAGCACCACGGCGACGAACACGACCACCACGGCGGTGTAGGTCAGCAGCTCCTTACGGGTCGGCCAGATGACCTTACGCAGCTCCGCCACGACCTCGCGGAAGAACCGGGCAAGCCGGCCGAATATTCCGACCCGACCCTCGGTCTTGGTCTTGGGCGTGCTGTCCGCCGATTCGGCCTTGGTGCGCTCCCGGGTGGCGGTGCCACCACGCCCGACCGGCTCGTCCGCCTCGTCGTCGGCGTCATCGTCGACAACGTCGTCGATCATCTCGTCGTCGAGACGGTCGTTGTCGTCCTCGTCGCGCCGATTCTTCTCGGCCACTTCGCCCTCCGTCGCCGGGTGGTTGGTACGCGCGCCGGTGGGCGCACGCTGCGCTTTTCACGCCGGCCGGAACCCGGAGTCTCCGCCGCGGGCGCCGACCGCCCTCGACCGAACCCTCCGGACGACCGTCCCCGGAACGGCCCGCGGCCGGCGGATCCGTCAGGGAACGGACCGGGCGGACTGACCGCCCCGGCTCGACCCCGCCGGTGCCACCAACACGAGCCGGTCGCCACAGGTGGTGGCGACGCCGATCCCGGGACCGGTCAGGCCGTAGGCGCAGGGGTGACAGGACTTGAACCTGCAGCCTGCGGTTTTGGAGACCGCTGCTCTGCCAATTGAGCTACACCCCTGTGCGGGCAGCTGGACCCACTCAGGCACGCACGCCTGAGTAGAGGCCACTTGCCCCACGGCGGACCAGTGTACGGGTAGAGGCACGAGTTTCCCAACCGGTGTGCCCCAGCGAGCCCGCCGCACCTGGTCCAGCCCGGACTAGGCCGGGGTGCGGATCACCGCCCGGGCCTGGGCCAGCACCTTCTCCCCCTGGCAGGTGGCGGTCAGGTCGAGCCGGGTGAGTCCGTCCTCGGGCTCGCCCCGCACGGCGGCGCTCACCTCGATCTCGGTGCCCTCGTCGTCGTCCGGGACCACCACCGGCCGGGTGAACCGGACGCTGTATTCCACCACCGCGTCCGGCGAGCCGGCCCAGTCGGTGACCGCCCGTCCGACCAGCGCCATGGTGAACATGCCGTGCGCGATCACCCCGGGCAGCCCCACCTTGGTGGCGAACCGGTCGCTCCAGTGGATGGGATTGAAGTCGCCCGAGGCGCCCGCGTACCGGATCAGGTCCGCGCGGGTGATCCGGAAGGTCCGGGGAGACAGATCCATCTCAGCCCTCTCCGCGTACGACGAGCTTGGTCCAGACGGTGACCACCGGCTCCCCGGCGGTCGTGTTCACCTCGGTGCGGGTGGTCATGAAGGCGTGCGCGCCCCGGTTGACGATCTCCTCGATCGTGTTGACGCAGACCAGCTCGTCGCCGGCCACCACCGGCCGGGTGTACCGGAACCGCTGGTCGCCGTGGACCACCCGGCTGTAGTCGACCCCGAGTTCCGGGTCATCGACGATCTGCCGGTTGGCCGCCATGGTGATCGTGAACGGGTACGTCGGCGGGGCCACCACGTCGGCGTGCCCGAGCGCCCGGGCGGCATCCGGATCATGGTGCGCCGGGTCGGCGGCGCCGATCGCGGTGGCGAACTCTCGGATCTTCTCGCGCCCCACCTGGTAGGGCGGGGTCGGCGGATAGCTGCGGCCGGCGAAGGACGGGTCCAGGGACATGCCGCCGAACCTACACGGCCGGGGCGAGCCGCCGGGGTCGCCGCCCAGCGGCCGGAACCCGCCCGTGGGACGCCCGGAGCGGTCCCGCCGCACGCCGACGCCGGGCCGGCTGCGGACAGCAGAATCGCCGCCCCGGGGCCTCGGGCGGGAGCGGGCTCGCAGGCGCGCTCGCCAGAGGCTGGAACGGCGATGCTGGAGGTCTCTGACCGGCCGACTCGCGTCGGCGGCGGATCAGCGGGTCTCGCGGTGAAGGGTGTGCTTGCCGTCCCGGGGGCAGAACTTCTTCAGCTCGATGCGGTCCGGGTCGTTACGGCGGTTCTTACGCGTGATGTAGTTGCGCTCCTTGCACTCCACACACGCCAAAGTGATCTTGGGACGGACATCGGTCGCCTTGGCCACGGCGGGGCGCCTTCCTCGTTAGCGGACTGAACTACGACGTACCAGCGTAGACGCCTGCCACGCGGACACGCAAAGTGGGCGCCAACGGCGCCCTCTCGTTTCGGTCTCCGGGTCGGCCCCGGCGCCCGAGAGTAGCGGTGGCCGGACTTGAACCGGCGACACAGCGATTATGAGCCGCTTGCTCTGCCATCTGAGCTACACCGCCGAGGCGGGTCCAGCTGAACCCTCTGAGCCCCCTTACGGAATCGAACCGTAGACCTTCTCCTTACCATGGAGACGCTCTGCCGACTGAGCTAAGGGGGCGCGCACGCGATCTTTCCCGGTAGCGCGCAGAGGTAAGAGTACACGTCGTCGGGCACGAGGTGAAATCAGATCCCCGGTGGCCATACCGGGGCATCGACCCCGGGTCGCCGGCGCAGCTCAGGGCACCGCCCGCAGCCGCCGTACGTCGGCCGGGCCGGACTGGGTGTCGGACTCCGTCTGGGCCGCGAACCAGGCCTCCAGGCGCTCGTACGGCAGCGGACGGCTGAACAGGAAGCCCTGCCCGATCTGGCACCCGATGTCCTGGAGCAGTTCCAGGGTGAGTTCGCTCTCCACCCCCTCGGCCACCACCGCCAGGCCGAACTGCTGGGAGAGCGTCACCACCGCGTTGACGATCGCCAGATCCACCGGATCGGTCGCCATCCCCTGCACGAACGAGCGGTCGACCTTGACCTCGTTGACCGGCAGCCGGCGCAGGTAGGAGAGCGACGAGTGGCCGGTGCCGAAGTCGTCGACGGCGAGGCGTACCCCGATGTCGCGCAGCCGGCGCAGCCCCGGCACCGCGCGCTCGGTGCCGTCCAGTACGCCGGCCTCCTTGATCTCCAGCGTGAGCAGTTCCGGGGCGACGCCGTACTCCGCGAGCATCCCCTGCACCAGGGCCGGAAACTGCTGGTCGGCGAGCGTACGCGGAGAGATGTTCACCGAGACGGCGAGGGTGTCGCCGCCGCTGGTCCAGTCGCGGCTGCGCCGCAGCGCCTCGCCGAGCACCAGCTTGGTCAGCTCGGGAAGCTGGCCGGTGTGCTCCGCCACCGCCACGAAGTCCTCCGGGGCCACCGTCCCGTGGGCCGGGTGCACCCACCGGGCCAGGCACTCCACCCCGACCAGCCGCCGGTCGGTCAGGGCGACCTTCGGCTGGTAGTAGACCTCCACCTCGGCGTGGTCGAGCGCGCGGCGCAGGTCGCCGGCAAGGCCGAGCCGGCGCGACGAGCGGGATTCCAGCCCGGGGCTGAACAGCTGGATGCCGTCCGGCGCCGACTTGGCCCTGGTCACCGCGAGGTCGGCGCGCTGGAGCAGGGTCGCCGGGTCGTCGCCGTGGTCCGGATGCACCGCCACCCCGACCACGGTGTCGATGTCGAGGACCAGCACGTCGAAGACCATCCGGTCGCGGATCTGCTCGCGCAGCTCGGCGGCGAGGTCGAGTGCCGCGTCGATGCTCTCCATCCGCAGCGTCACCACGAACTCGTCGCTACCGACCCGACCCACCAGTGCGGCGGAGGGAGCCGAGGCGCGCAGCCGGGTCGCCACCTCGACGAGTACCCGGTCACCGGCCGCGTGCCCGACGGACTCGTTGACCTGGCGAAGCCCGGCCACGTCGAAGAGGAGCAGCGCGACGACCTCGTTCGGCGCGCGTACCCGGACCGCCTCTTCCAGCGCCCCGGTCACCCGCCGCCGGTTGGGCAGGTTGGTCAGTCCGTCGTGGTACGCGTCGTGCCGCAGCCGGTCGACCAGGCGGGAGTTCTCCAGGGCGACCGCGACGTGCGCGGCGATGGTCTCGAAGATCGGCACGTCGGCGGGGGTGAAGTGGCCGATGTCGGCGAGCCGGTTCACCACCTCGATCGAGCCGATCACCGCCTGGCCGGAGCGCAGCGGAGTGACGATCACGTCCTTGAGGCCCGCTTCCCGCAACGCCTCCCGTACGTCCGGATGACCATCCATCCGGCTGCCGGCGGCGACGGTCCGGCTCTCCTGGGTGGCGCGCTCCCGGGCGACCAGCGGGGTCCGGGAGAGGTCGAGCAGCCCCGAGTCGTCGACCCGGGCGGTGAGCAGAACCTCCGGGTGCCGGCCCTGGGCGGGGAGCCAGAGGGTGGCGTACTCGGCCTGCATCAGCGCCCGTACCCGACCCAGCAGCGAGTCGGCCAGGGTGCCGTCCTGGCCGCGCTCGCTCATCGCCTTGGTCAGTTCGTAGACGTCCGCCAGGGTCCGGTGCTGCCGGAAGAACTGTGCGTACGAGCGGTAGAGCAGGACCAGCGCGGCGGCGAGCGCGAGCAGGAGCAGGGCGGACCACGGGGTGACCCGGAGGCAGATCACGATGACCAGGCCCAGGGCCACGTTGAGCATCACCGTGAGCAGGCCGGGACCGGAGGTGCGGAACACCTCCCAACCCGCCTGCGCTCCGTGCATGATCGCGAAGACTCCGGCGACCGCGCCCAGCGTCACCAGCGCGTGGGTCGCCACGGCGGCGGCGAGCACCCCCCAGGTGCTCGGCCCGAAGCCGTGCATCTCCGGCAGCGCCAGCACGACCAGACTCGCCAGCGACACGGCCGCGGCGGACTTGGCGACGTTGAACCACAGCTTCGCCGGCGGGAACCGGCGGTAGATCTGGGTGATCAGCGAACCGAGCGTGAAGACGAGTACGACGGTGAGCGGTGGCAGCAGGTAGAGCCCGAAGAGCAGGGGAATCTCGCTGAACGTGGTGGCCGTGGTCTGTCGCCGGACGACGTAGAACAGCAACGGCGTGTCACCCAGCAGCGCAAGGCCGAGCACCAGGGCCGCCAACGCCCACTCGTCGGGCGGACCGTCGAGGACACCGAGCACCACCGCCAGGACGACCGCGAAGATGGCCAGCGGGCCGGTGATCAGCCAGGCGTGCTCAGAGGATCGACGTGGTGACGGTGGGCGCCCAGCCATACCACTCCCGATGGAAGAGAGTCCGTCCCTCGACGCGGGTGGTCGCTAGACCCAGTCCCAGCCGAGGGCCTGGAGCCCGGCCTCCGGCTCGGTCGCGTCACCCTCGGTTGCGTCACCCTCGGTTGGAGGGTCGGTCGAGTCAGCGATCCAGGTGTGGCCGCTTCGGTCCCGCACAGCCAGATCGGTCACCGCGGTCGCCGCGGCGAAGCCACTGACGGCGAGCGCCGCGAGCAGAAGTAGGGAGCCTATGAGGCGGCCCAACCTCCATGCAGGCATCGGTTGCTCCCGTCGAGGTAGCGTCGTGGAAGGTAGATGTTCCATGATGGTGCCACAGTCCGAGGAACCCGCAAAGCCATCGGAAGAGCGACCATCCGGGGATCGGCAAAGTCTAACCGTTCGGTAGGGACAAGTCCGCCGGCCGGCCGCAACCCCACCTGCCGGCAAATGCCCGACATGATTCACTCCCCGCTTAATAAGACTCACCACCCGTACGCGATCAGCCGTACCAAATACCGTTGTCGACGGATTTCGGCTAAACCACTGCAACCGCGTAACTCCACCCATCACGGACGCAGTGTCGCCACAGAATAGGTCGACATCGGGACACTAGGGATACCTCGGACCGGTGTCCACAGCAGACTCAGCGAGCACCGGCCGGAGGGCGTGCGGCCGGCACCCCGACGTCGGCAGGATCACAGTCCGTGACGGCACCCTCCGTGAAGGATCCGGCCCGGGCGGCCGCCACGGCATCCCGGGCCGCCCGAACCGCGAACTCCCGGTCGGGCGAGGACCGCAGCAGCACCAGCTCGTGGTAGAGCGGCGCGGTCGCCGCGACAAGCAGCCGGCGCGGATCGCAGCCCGCCGGGATCTCGCCGCGCCGTACGGCCCGGTGCACGATGACGGCGCAGCGGTCGTACCGGTCGGCCCAGAAGGAGCGGAGGGCGTCCGCGGCGTGCGCCGACCGGAACGACGCGGCGATCAGCGCCATCGTGAGCGGGGGTTCGGCGGTCAGCGCGGCGTACACCTCGGAGTTGACGGCGTGCAGGTCGCCCGCCAGCGAGCCGGTGTCGGGTGCCCGCCAGTCGCCGTCGGTCGCCTCGGCGAGTACGTCCGCGAGCAGCCCACCGACGTCGCGCCAGCGCCGGTAGACCGTGGTGCGGTGCACCCCCGACCGGTCCGCCACGGCGTCGACGCACAGCGCGTCGTAGCCGTACTCGACGAGGTGGGCCCGGACCGCGTCGAGGACCCGGCGGCGGACCTCGGCGCTGCGGCCCCCCGGCCGGCGGACCGGCCCGGCGGCGGAATCGGTTGGCGGTCGGGGCGGCGACATGGCACGATCTTAGTGCTACATCTGTAGACTTAAGGTAGGTACCCGTCCGATGGTCAGGTGAGCGTCACCCCGCGTCCCGAGCCGCCGCACGACCGGTGGCTGATCCGCCGACGACCGGAGTCGCTCCGATGCCTACCCAACTCAGCCTGCACAACGTCACGAAGCGTTACGCCGACCGGACCGTGCTCGACGGGGTCAGCTGCGCCATCGCCGCCGACGAACGCACCGCGATCATCGGCGAGAACGGCTCCGGCAAATCCACCCTGCTCCGGCTGCTCGCCGGGCGGGAGCAGCCCGACGAGGGGCGGGTGACGGTCGTCACCACCGGCGGCCTCGGCTACCTGGGCCAGGACGCGCCGCTGCCGGGGTACCTGACGGTGCGGCAGGCGATCGACGACGCGCTGGCCGAGCTGCGCCGGACCGAGGCGCGGCTGCGGGAGTTGGAGCCGCTGCTCGGCGACGGCGACCAGCGGCTGCTGGCCGAGTACGGCGAACTGGCCACCATCTTCGAGCTGCGCGGCGGGTACGACGCCGACGCCCGGGTGGAACGGACGCTGCACGCGCTCGGCCTGGCCGGGGTCGACCGGAGCCGGCGGCTCGGCGCGCTCTCCGGCGGCGAGCAGGCCCGGCTGCACCTGGCCGCGGTGCTGTCGACCGGCTCCGAGGTGCTGCTGCTCGACGAGCCGACCAACCATCTCGACGACCACTCGCTGAGCTGGCTGGAGGAAGACCTGCGCAGCCGGCGGGGCAGCACGGTGGTGGTCTCACACGACCGGGTCTTCCTCGACCGGGTCGCCGGCACACTGATCGAAGTGGACGGTGACCGGCACACCCTGGAGCGGTACGGCGACGGATATGCCGGATTTCTCACTACGAAGGCGGCGGCCCGACGGCGCTGGGCCCAGGCTCACCTCGACTGGCAGACCGAGGTAGGCCGGCTGCGGGAGGCGGTGGCAACCACGGCCCGGCAGGTCGCACCGGGCCGGGAGATGAAGGACCGCAACAAGATGGCGTACGACCGGAACGCCGGCCGGGTGCAGCAGTCCGTCGCCAGCCGGGTACGCAACGCCGAACAACGACTCCGTCGGCTGACCGGGCGGCCCGTGCCGCCGCCACCGCAGCCACTCCGGTTCACCCCGACGCTGGCCGGT
The DNA here is from genome assembly GCF_039649625.1 of Plantactinospora sp. ZYX-F-223. Lineage (NCBI taxonomy): Bacteria > Bacillati > Actinomycetota > Actinomycetes > Micromonosporales > Micromonosporaceae > Plantactinospora > Plantactinospora sp. ZYX-F-223. The sequence goes on from NZ_JBDJAV010000010.1 coordinate 184,863, forward strand.
GGCGGTGGCCGCCTCGGCGTGCTGCTCGACGCCCATGGTGTGGCGGTCGACGGGCGGCTGGCGGCGACCCGGTTGACGCTGGGTAGCGGAGAGCGGCTGCTGATCAGCGGGGCGAACGGGGCAGGGAAGAGCACCCTGCTGCGGGTACTCGCCGGTGAGCTGGTTCCGGACGCCGGCCGGGTGGTCCGGCGCGGACGGATCGGCTACCTGCCGCAGGAGGTCGGGCGGGAACGGCCGCAGGAGCCGCTGCTCAGCGCCTTCGGGCGGGGCCGGCCCGGAGCGCCGACCGAGCACCTCGACGAATTGCTCTCACTGGGGCTGTTCTACCGGGAGCGGCTCGGCGTACCCGTCGGGGAGCTCTCCACCGGCCAGCGGCGGCGGCTCGCGCTGGCCCGCCTGGTCAGCGACCCGGCTGACCTGCTGCTGCTCGACGAACCGACCAATCACCTCTCGCCGGGCCTGGTCGAGGAGTTGGAGGCCGCCCTCGCGGAATATCCGGGCGCGGTGGTGGTGGTCAGCCACGACCGGCGGCTACGCGAGCGGTGGCACGGCGAGCACCGGGTGATGACCGCCGGGGTACTCGACCCCGAACCGGTCTCCGTCACGAACTGATTACGAAGCGCCAGACGCCGGTTTGCGATTCGGACAGGTCGCCAACCGCTCGAAATACTAAAGAAAGGAAACTGAATGACAACCCCGCGTCCTCCGTCGGTCCGGGAGTTCCGGATAGCCGATTCCACCGCCGGCCCGTACGGCGTCACTATCGGACCGGACGGCGCAATATGGGTCACCCTGGTGCATGCCGGGGAAATCATCCGAATGACCGCCGACGGCGAGGTTCAGCGTTACCAACTCGACGAATCGGCGAGCGGACCCTCCGTCATCGCGGCGGGACCGGACGGCGCACTCTGGTTCACCCGGTTCCGGGACCACCGGATCGGCCGGCTGTCGCTCTCCGGCCAGGTCAGCTCCTATCCGGTCCCGTCGCCGACCGGCGGCCCATACGGGATCACCGCCGGGCCGGACGGCGCACTCTGGTTCACCGAGATGAACAGTGACCGGATCGGCCGGATCGACCCGGATGGCGAGGTCGAGGAGTTCGCGCTGCCGCAGGCTGGGGGCTTCCCCTCGATGATCACCGCCGGTGTCGATGGGGCGCTCTGGTTCACGCTCAACCAGGCGAACGCGGTCGGCCGGATCGATCTCGACGGCGAGATCACGCTGCACCCGCTGCCGACGGCCGGCGCCGGACCGGTCGGCATCGCGTCCGGCGCGGACGGCGCGGTCTGGTTCGTCGAGATCGCCGCCGGCCAACTCGGCCGGATCACCCCGGACGGGCGGATCACCGAGATCCCGCTGCCGGACCGGACCGCCCGGCCGCACGCGATCGCCGCCGGGCCGGACGGAAGCTACTGGTTCACCGAGTGGGGCGCCAACCGGGTCGGGCGGCTCGGCCCGGACGGCACGATCCGGGAGTACGAGCTGCCGACCCCGGGGTCAGAGCCGCACGGGATCACCGTCGGTCCAGACGGGGTGGTGTGGGTCGCTCTGGAGATCGGTGCGGTGGCCCGGATGGCGTGCTGAACAGAGTTGTGTGGGTCTTGCCTACTCCTCCGGCTGCTCGGACGGCCCCCACCGGCCGGGAACCGGGCCGGCTGCCCGTCGGGCGATTACGAGGTCGCTGTACTCGTCGCCCGCGAACCCGCAGGTGACCCAGCGCCGCTGGCTCACCTGGCGGCGGCGGTCGGCGTCCTCGATCGCGTGGCGTACCGCCAGGCGGACGACCCAGTAGAGCAGTGCGCGCATGACAGCCGACAGGGCGACGTACACCGTCAGGACGAACACCAGCTCGGGGAACCGGTTTCCTTCCCGGGTCCCCGCTCGTCCGCGTCGGCGGGCGGCCGACCGGCGTACCGGCGAGGATGCTCGGACAGCGAGGCGGGTGCTCAACCGGCGAGCCGACCGAGTACGCCGGACTCGGCCACGATCACCACGCCGATCGACATGAAGACGACGGGCACGATCCAGTGCCCGAAGCGCCGAACGACCTCGACGACCTTCTGGTGCGAGCCGAGCCATGACCCGGCCAGACACCAGACCGCGACCCCGACGGCGAAGACCGCCACCGTGACCAGGCTGTCCGTGACCCCGATGGTGCGGAACAACGGCGTGTAGACGGAGATGTTGTCCGCCCCGTTCGCCACCGTCACCCCGGCCACCGAGAACAGCCCGGTGGCGACGGCGGGCGCCGGTTGCTCGGCGTCGCCACGGGCGCGGATCGCCGCCACGAGTCCTCTCACCCCGAGGCCGAACGGGACCAGGCCCAGCAGCCCGACCCACTGGTCGGGGACGATCGTCAGGCCGAGCGCGGTCGCGGCGGAGATGGCGACGAGGGCCGCGATGCCGGCGTACTGACCGGCCCAGATCTGCCACGGCCGGGGCGTGCCGGCCGCCCGGGCGGAGAGGAAGAGCACGGTCAGCACGATGATGTCGTCGACGTTCGTACCGGCGAACACCCCGACCGCGGCGACCAGCGTTCCGACAAGATCTCCCACCTGAGGAATGTACGTGCCGGCGGGGATGGGGCAGGGCAAGGCCGGTCGCCGCCGGAGGCTCGACGCTCGGCGGTCCGGGTGCACAATGCGCGGCGTGGGCGACTTCATCGTGTACCTCATCCCGACCGACCTGACCTGGCAGCCGAGCCGGGACGCGGCCGAGCGCACCGCCGCCGAGGCACGGCGGCGCGCCGGCATTCCGGAGCACGTGTACCCCAGCGTCGAGGTGGAGTTCTTCGCGCGGATCACCGTGGCCCACCCGTTCGAGAACCTGGAGCGAATCGGGTGCCCGCGGTGCGGTGGCGTAATCGATGTGGGCTGGTTCGACCGGTTGACGGATCTCAACTCGCCCAACCCCGACGGGTTCGACGACCTGACCACGACGGTGCCGTGCTGCGGTGGGCTGGTCTCCCTCGCCGACCTCGACTACGACTGGCCGGCCGGGTTCTCCCGGTTCCGGATCACGTTGTGGAATCCGGCGCGCGAGCTGACCGGCGACGATCTGGTGACCCTGTCGGCGGGGTTGGGCCACGAACTCCGCCTCATCCACGCGCATCCCTGAGCTGGCGTCGGAGCAGGTCTCCGGTTGGTGCGCGGCGCGAGGTGCCGGCTAGGTCGGGTCGGCGGCGCGGGAGGCGAGCAGGGCGCCGACCGCGAGCAGCGCCGGCCCGGCGAGCGTCACTGCGGCCAGCAGCGCCGCTGGCACGTCCACCACGTTGGCCAGCGACACGGCGACGCCGGCCGAGAGGAAGACGCCGTCATCCGGGTTCGAGAACGTCCACCAGGCCGACCACCTGCGGGTGAGATCGTGGAAGGCAACGGCCGTCGAGAGGGCGACCAGCAGCGCCCCGAGCGGCACGAGGGCGGCCCGCTCGGCACGCGACGCCGACAGCGCCAGCACACCCGCCGCCGCGAGGGTAGCCAGCAGCGCCGGCCAGGCGGTACCGAGCAGGCCGAGCAGCGGGTCGCCGTCGACCCGGGACCAGGCATCCGCACCGACGATCACGAGCAGGAGTACGGCGACGACTCCCGCCAGTACGGTGGCCTTCGGTCGATGCCGAGCCGGCAGGGAGAGTACTGCCACGGCAAGGCAGAGCACTCCGAGCAACAGTGCTACGCCGGCAAGCCGATCCGCGTCGAGCGCCTGCCGCCACTGGTCGAGAATCGGCTGTGGGAGCGCCGTCCGTCCCGTCGATGCGGCACTACCGTCCAGCGGGGTGTAGTCCGGGATGAGCCACTGGCGGGTGGCCGGTCGTGCGGAGCCCCGCCACAGTTCCACCGCCGTGGGGAGCGCCAGCAGGGCGATTCCGGTGGCGAGGGCCGGTCGTACGCGCGGGGCTGCCGGGCCGGCGACCAGGACGTACCCGATCAGGGCGGCCGATGCGACGAGACCGCACTGTGCGGCGGCGCGGTCGACGGAGATCAGTGCCGACAGGACCGACATGGTGCCGGCGGCAGCGAAGAGCGTCAGCAGGACACGGGTGGGGCGCACGGCCAGCGATCATTCCATAGACGGGTCACGACGGGTGACGTTCTGCGATCCGGGCCGGTCACCGGCCGGCGCGCTTGCGACGCTTCCCGCAGATCGCCGCAGACCGAGGGGTCGGATTATGATCTTGACCGGCCTCGCGTGCAGCGCCGTGGCCGGTCAGCCGATGCGTACGGCCCTGAACAGGATGATCACCACCCCCGACGGCGATGCCTACCTCGCTGAGCACGCCGACCTGCTCCTCGCGGTGTTCAAGCGGCTCACTCCACCGGGCAAGCAGTTCTTCCTCGAGCGCGCCGCGCGAAACCTGGACACGCACGGCCAGCTCGTGGCGGCACTCACGAACAGTCCGGACCACGCCGTGCGGATGGCCGCCCGCGCGCTGGTCGCCCAATCCGAGGACACGCTGCCTGAAGACCTGCGCGACAAGCTCGACCGCTTTCGCGCGGCGGCGGCCGCGCGCGGTCTACCGGCTGAGGACGTGGCGCGGTGGCTGCGCACCGCCCGCCGCACCGCGATGTTGTCCCCGGACGCGGACGGCCCGGTCGCCGGCCGGTTCGGCGGCCCCCTGCTGCTCCCGCTCGACATGCCCGTACCCGAATCCTCGTTCGAGTCGATGGGGCGGCAGTATCGCTTCGACCATCAGCTCATCGCGACTATCGACCTGGCCGCCATCCCGGAAGGCACGACCGACCTGCCCCTCCCGTCGGACGGTCACCCGCTGCTGTTCGCCGTCGCCGAACTGGACGCCGTGCTCCTCGGCAGCACGGTCTACCTCCCGGCCGGCACCCCGTCGAGGAACGCCAGCAGAACCTCGACTACCAGCCGTACGAGTACGACACGCCCGAGGATCTGGACGCCACCCTGCGGAGTCGCGGTGAGCTGCGGCTGGCGCTTCGCGGGTATGGCTGACGCGTTCGCGTCAGCTGGGTACGGGATCGGGGATACCGGACAGGAGAGCCAGTCGTAGTTTGGTCTCGTCCTCGGTATCGCTGGCGGCGCTAAGGATCACGATTTTGAGTTCTGCGTCGCCGTCGGTCAGGACATCGCAATCGACCGCGATCGGCCCGACCGTGGGGTGCTCGACGATCTTGTGGTCTTCGCGGTGTGCACCGACGGAGCCAGAGGCCCACAGCTCGGCGAAGCGTTGGTTGCCCGTGGTGAGTACCCGGATCAGGTTGGTCAGGCGGCTGTTGTTCGGGAAGCGTCCGGTGGCGCGGCGCAAATCAGCCACGATGGCGGCTTCAACCGTTTCGCTCGCAAGCGAGGTGACCGGCCACTGTGACAGTCGTGGGCCATCCCCGTCGATCGGGAAGCTGTCCCGAGCGAAGTTGCGAAGCCCGGCCGGCGTTGCTGACGGGTCGCCGAGAAGCGCCGCCCAGCCGCGATTCCACCAGATAAGCTGCCAATCCCCGGCAAAGACCGCGACGGCGACGTCGCCGAGTCGCTTGAGTACACGGTGGATGCCGGGCGGGATGTGGTCTGAGATCTCCGCTTCGGTGGGAGTGACAAGCCGGGCCAGCCGAAACAGATGATCGCGTTCCGCGTCGCGGAGTTGCAGGGCACGAGCGAGTGCGGCGACCACCTGTGCTGAGGGGGTGGTGAACCGTCCCTGCTCCAGGCGTACGACGTAGTCGACCGAGATCCCGGCGAGCTCGGCAAGCTCCTCCCGGCGCAGCCCCGTCACTCGGCGCGCGCGCCCACTGGGCAGCCCTACGGCTGCTGGGGAGACGCGGTCGCGCCAAGCGCGCAGAGTCGCACCAAGCTCTGTGGCGTGAGCAGCCATACGACGATTGTCTCGCGCGGCCGGTTGCCGAGGGTGGTAGCACTGTTCCCACTGTCGCGCCCTCCCTGGCAGACTCCGCGGCGCGGCCGAACGATGGGCGCATGACGATCACGTTTATCACCGGGGCCAACAAGGGCCTTGGCTACGAGACCGCCCGTCGCCTCATCGAACAGGGCCACACCGTGCTATTGGGCGCCCGCAATGCGCAAGCCGGCGCTGCGGCAGCCGACGAACTTGGCGCCCGCTTCGTCCGGATCGACGTCACCGACGACGAGTCGGTCGCGGCGGCGGCCGCTGACGTCGAGCAACACGAAGGGTTGATCGACGTGTTGGTCAACAACGCTGGCGTTCACGGCCCGCACGGCGACCCAAGCGGTTTGACCGGCGCCGACGTCCTGAACGTTCTGGACATCAATCTCGTCGGCGTGGTGCGAACCACTACCGCGTTCCTCCCGCTCCTACGACGCTCGGCCGACCCGGTCATCATCAACGTCAGCAGCTCTATGGGATCTCTCGCCGCCACGCACGATCCGTCGCGACCCGAGTCCCGGGTGATCGCCCCCGCCTACACGTCCTCCAAAGCGGCGCTCACCATGCTGACGACCCAGTACGCCAAGGCGCTGACGGACCTCCGGATCAACGCGGTGGACCCCGGTTACACAGCGACCGATCTCAACGGGCACACCGGCCCTCAGACTGTCACCGAAGGCACCAACGCCATCGTCGCCCTTGCCACCGAAGGGCCGGGACACGGATCCGGGCGTTTCGTCGACCGCAACGGTGACATCACATGGTCCTGAAGTGGTCACCAGCGGGCAGGACCGGGCACCGCTACCCCCTCCCCGCCGACCAGGCACAACGGACAGACCCGGGCAGCCGGACACGACCTTCAAACTGACGGCACGAGTCAGCTCAGCCGATCCCCTTCAGTGAACCTTTTCAACCTGAACCGCGCGGCGCTCACACACCGCGTCGGACCTCGCCCTCCGACGGACCGCAAGGGGAGGTTGAAAAGGTTCAGTGCCTGGTCGATCAATAGCCTCGACCGCTCACTCATTCGGGCATCATCCTCGGCGTTCGGAGTCTCGCGTACGGTGACGGCCACCACGACGCGCCCGTCTTCGCGCCTGGCAGGGTTCGTCTGCATCGTGGCGATCTTCCAGCCAAGCTGACGTCCTGCCTTGCGACCCGCAGACCGGACCAGCGCGATCCGCTCGGTATCCCGCGGCTCCGCATGCGCGATGTACTGCCAGTCGATCTCCAGGTGACGCATGATCTTCAACGTCAACTCGTCCGACTCGCTCACGGGCCACTCCCAAGACGCCTCGGAAACCTGCTCTCGACTCCCCCAGGACCCGCCGCCGACCCTCGTTGATCTTCCCCCGACATGCCCCCGAACGCCGAGTGCCAGCGCAATCCGGCGAGACACCGAGAGACAGGACGAAGGAGGCCCTGACAGCGTTTGTGCTGCTCAGGGGCTTTATCGCACCGTGTGGCGGGTAGAGGATTCGAACCTCTGTAGCTCTCGCGACGGATTTGCAGAGAGCCAACGATCTTGCGCCGATCACAGGCTGATCTGCTGTTTCATCTATCCTGCTGCTCACCTGACATCGTGCCGCCCACGATCCGCCGACAGATGTTAGCGGCCAGTTGGGACCCCCACTGACGGCCACGTGGTGAGGGAGTTGCCTGGCCACCAACGGTCACGCTGCGTTGATGGGTGGGTAGAAGGCCGTGCGGTTCGGGAAGGTTTGCCGACTGCGGAGTGCCCTGATCGGGACCTGTCAGGCGAGTTCAGGAGACGATCTCGGCATCCCGGAGTTCGCAGGGTCCCTGTAGCCTGCCGCGAACGGTCCGGTCGATGGGCCGTGCTGGCGACCGGGAGGTTCTGTGGACGAGCTGTCATTCTTGGTGGTCCTCGGGGTCTGCCTCATCTTGGCCGGGATCGTTCTGCTGGTCAGATCCTGGCTGTTCCGTGCCCGCGTGGTGCGCGTCTCCGGGCGGATCACCAAGCTCAACGTCATCTTTGCAGAGAACGGGAACCACATCCGGGACGCGACCGTCGAGTTCATCACCCAAAGCGGGCGCGAGATCACGACCAAGGGCGGCGACATCGGGCGGCGGCGCCTGCGTGAGGGAAGCCCGGTCACAGTTCTGTACGACCCCAAAAAGCCCACCCTTGCCTATATCGAAGGTACGTCGATGCGCGGCGGCTGGGTCGGCGGAATGTTGATCTGTTTCGGGCTATGCAACATCCTCGCCCTCGTCCTGATCCTGCTCTTCGGCCCTGAAGGAACGACGTGACGCGGCACGCCCCTGTCTGCCAGTCGCGGACGGCCCTGGGCGGCGAGCGGCTTCTTTGTCGTTGACGGTGTCCTCTCCCCCGTCGATGCAGTTCACGAGACGCGTAGCAGGACGGCGACGCCGTGCCCGGCGCCGAGCGACCTCGGTCGGCGGGACGCCAGCGTTCAGCCAGAGGGAGGCCGCCGCGTTCAACGGCCTAACTTTCTCCACGCATTCTCCGTGGGTGTCCGCTGACGCCCAGACAGTGCCGTTGATGCCTGGACAGACGAGAGCGGCCCTTGACCGGCGTTTTGGCTGGTCAAGGGCCGTTTTTGCACCTGGTGGCGGGTAGAGGATTCGAACCTCTGTAGCTTTCGCGACGGATTTACAGTCCGCTCCCATTGGCCGCTCGGGCAACCCGCCAGGGCGTGCCGCCACGCGTAACGCGGCAGCGGAAGCAAGGATAGCGGTTGCATCGGGCAACCGTGCAAGCGGGTACCGTCGGCATGTCGTACCGCCGCCCGGCGGGCCCGTACATCTTCACGTCGTCCACAGCAGGAGCGGAATCATGGCAGCCAACCCGTCGTTCGACATCGTCAGCAAGGTCGACCGGCAGGAGATCGACAACGCCCTCCGGCAGACCGAGAAGGAGCTCTCCACCCGCTTCGACTTCCGGGGTACCGGCGCCGACATCTCGTGGTCTGGCGAGGAGGGGGTCAGCCTCCAGGCCGAGACAGAGGAGCGGGTCAAGGCGGCCCTGGAGGTCTTCAAGGAGAAGCTGGTCAAGCGGAACATCTCGCTGAAGTCCCTGGACGCCGGTGAGGCGCGCCCGTCGGGCAAGGTCCACAAGATCGACTGCAAGATCATTCAGGGCATCGACTCGGACAAGGCCAAGGCGATCAGCAAGAAGATCCGCGACGAGGGGCCGAAGGGCGTACAGGCGCAGATCCAGGGTGACCAACTCCGGGTGACCGGCAAGAAGAAGGACGACCTCCAGACGGTGATCTCCCTGCTCAAGAGCGAGGACTTCGGCGTCGCCCTCCAGTTCACCAACTACCGGTGACACCTGCCCGATCTGTGCCAGTGACCAGGGCGAAGCACCTCGCCAAGATCGCGGGCACGGATCGGGACCAACTCGTGTCGGCAAGCCACCCACCGCCGCCGCCCGCATCGGCCGCCCGGCGCCGTCCTTGGCAGGCCAGCCGTGATCATGGCCCGGGAGTGCTGGCCCGGGGCCATGCCGGCGATCCGGCGTAGGGCGGCATCTTTCGGGACGGCGGAGGGCCGGAGGATCCGGACCGAATCCGGTACGCATCGTCGCCGACGACCTCCTGCCGGACGTCCGGGGCGGCAGCCGCTGACTGGAGGCCGCCCAAGGCCCGGTCGGCGACACGCGCGGCGAACCCGGCTGCCTCGCAGCGCGGGGCCTCCTCAGCCTTCGGTGGCGAGCGCCTGCTCCAGGCGTACCTCGGCTTGGGCTTCGGCGCGGGCGATCGAGCCGGTGGGTAGCGCCGCGACCACCGCGGCGGCCGCCACCGCCGCACCGGCGAAGATGAAGGCCCACGGTACGCCGACCTGGTCGGCCAGTACCCCGGCCACCGCGCCGCCGGCCGCGCTGGCGCCCACCGCCACGGTCACCACCCAGGTGTACGACTCGTTCAGCATGCTCGCCGGGGAGATCCGGCCGACCATGGTGTTCTCCAGGGTCAGCGCGGGGGCGATGGTGGCCCCGCCGACCACCAGTGCGACACCGAGCGCGATCGGGCCGGGCATCACCGCGAAGACCACGAAGGTCGCCGCGAGCAGGCCGAGGAGCTGCCCGAACTGGCGCGCGGCGTTCCGGGCCGGCTTGCGGGTGCCGAACCAGAGGCCGCCGAGCGCGCTTCCCGTCCCCCACGTCGCCAGCAGTACCCCGGCCACGCTCTCCGCGTTGACCGGGTCGTGCGCGGAGGCGTACGCCGGCACGGCCACCCCGGCGGCACCGAACGCGATCCCGAGGCCGGCCACGCAGAACAGCAGCGCCGGGAAGCCACCGACCCGGAGCGGGCCGAGACCCTTGGCGTGACTGCCCCGGGGGTGGGGCCGCCAGCCGCGCATCACCCGGCCGAGCGCCACGATGCCGGTGCCGACCAGGGTCACCACGGCGGCTCCGAGCAGCGCGGCGGCCGCGTCGGCCAGCAGCACGAAGGCCGCGACCAGCAGCGGGCCGACTACGAATACCACCTCGAAGAGTGTGGTCTCGGCGGCGAGCGCGGTGTTGCGCAGGGCGTACCGGCCGGAGGCGGGGTCGGTGAGGTCGTTCCAGGCGCCCCGGATGGCGGCGCTCAACGGTGGGTACGTCGCGCCGGCCACCGCCGAGGCGGTGAAGATCAGGGCCAGCGCGTCCGAGCCGGCGCGGCTGGCGAGCAGCAGCCCGACCAGGGCCACCGGGTGCGCCACAGCGGTGACCAGCAGCACCGGGCTCGGCCCGACCCGGTCGGCGATCCGGCCGGCGACCGGGCTGAGCGCGGCACCGGCGAGCGCGTACACCCCGCCGGCCACGGCGGCCAGCGCGTACCGGTCGGTGACCTGCTCGACGACCATCAGCAGCGCCAGCGGGGTCATGCCGATGCCGAGCCGGCCGACGATGCCGGCGATCAACAGCATCGGCGCACCCGGAATTCGCCACACTCCGAGGTACTGACGCAGCGCGGTCACAGGCGTGAACCCCCTCGGGTCGCGGGTGTAACGAGTGGATGACCTTCCGACCCTAACGTGAATGCCCCGCCGCGCTGAACCTGATTAGGACCACGTCACCCCCATCGCCGCCGCGCTGGGCTCCGGCCCGGCCGCCAGCGTGGTCTGGACCGGGTTCCGGTGCGATAAGGTCAGCATCGGCTGCATCGACCCGCCGCCGGTCCCCTGCCCCCGTCCGGTTCCTGATCCCCCCACGGAGCGATGACGCACACCCTGCTCGTCTCGGCCACCCAGTCTGACGCGTACCCCACCATCGCGGACGCACTCGACGGGGCGCCGGACGGCGCCACGATCCTGGTGACCCCCGGGGAATATCTGGAGCACCTGCGCATCGAGCGGGCGAACGTGGTCATCGGCGTCACCGGTGAGCCCGGGTCGGTGACCATCCGCGCCCGCCGGGCCGACGAACCCGTCGTGGAGTGCCGGGACGCCACCGTCGAACTGCGCGAACTCGTCCTCGCCTCGGCAGACGCCCCCGCCCTGGCAGTCTTCGGCGGTATGGTCCGGGTGGTCGACACCGAGGTCTCCGCCGGTCGGGCGGTCGCGATCCAGGTGGGTCCGCGCAGCGAGTTCGAGTTCACCCGGGTACGCGTCACCGGCGCGCAACGGGGCATCCTCTGGGACACCTGCGCCGGCACGGCGGTCGGCTGCGAGATCACCAACGTGGTGGAGGACGGCCTGCTCATCCGCTCCGCCGACCCGACCATCCGCAACTGTACGGTCGCCGAGTGCGGCTACCGCGGCATCTACGTCTACGACTACTCCCGCCCGCTGCTGGAGAACTGCGAGGTGGCCAGTTCCGGGCTGGGCATCGCGGTCGCCCAGGAGAGTTCACCGACGCTGCGGCGCTGCCGGGTACACGATGTGCGGGGCCTGGGCATCACGGTCGGTCCCGGCTGCGGTGGACTGATCGAAGACTGCCACACCGAACGGACCGCCGCCCCCGGCATCCAGCTCAGTCCGGGCGCGACCGCCCAGGTGACCACCAGCGAACGCGGCCTGCCCCGCTCGGTCGGCGCGGGCGAGGCCCCGACGACCCGAAGCGATCCCCGGCGGATCGAGGAACTCACCGGTGAACTGGATCGGCTGGTGGGACTGCCCGGGGTCAAGGCCGAGGTGCGGGCGATCATCGACGAGATCCAGGTCAACGAGTGGCGGCGCAGTGGCGGGCTCTCCGTCACGCCGAGCAGCAACCACCTGATCTTCGCCGGTGCGCCCGGCACCGGCAAGACCACCGTCGCCCGCATCTACGGCCAGCTCCTCGCCGCGCTCGGCGTACTGCCGAAGGGCGGGTTCCGCGAGGTCAGCCGCCGGGACCTGGTCGGCCAGTACCTGGGCCACACCGCCGAGAAGACCTCGGCCGCGTTCGAGGCGGCGCTGGGCGGCGTACTCTTCATCGACGAGGCGTACACGCTCTCCCGCTCCTTCGGTTCCGGCGGTGACTTCGGGCAAGAAGCGATCGACACGCTGGTCAAACTGATGGAGGACCACCGCCACGAGATCGTGGTGATCGTCGCCGGCTACACCGACGAGATGCTCGGCTTCCTGGCCGCCAATCCCGGGCTCGCCTCGCGGTTCAGCCGGACGATCGAGTTCGAGAACTACACCGCCGTCGAGCTCGCCGAAATCCTCACCAGGATGGCCGAGAACCACGAGTACGCGCTGGCCCCGGAGGTCGTGGTCGCGGCCCGGTCGCACTTCCAGACGGTCCGCAAGGACAAGGACTTCGGCAACGCCCGGGACGCGCGCAAGCTCTTCGAGGGCATGCGCAAGGCGCAGGCCCAGCGGCTGCGCCAGTTGCGGCGGGTACCGAACGCCGAGGAACTGCAACTCATCACCCTGGAAGACCTCGCCCTGGTCATCCAGGCGGCCTGACCCGGCCGCCGCCGACTCCGCGCGGGTTCAGCCAGACCGGGGCGTACGGCCCTCGCGCAGCAGCCGGCCGATCCGGTCCAGGATCTCGTCGTCCACCTCGGCTGGCCACTCGTAGCGCCGTTCCTCGATGTGCGCGAGGAGTTCGGGCTCGGGCGGCACGCCGTACCGCTCGGCGAAGTAGGCCAGCGACTCCGGCCACACCCAGCGGCCGTCGGTGTGCAGGTGCGCCGGCACCACCTCGGTGTGCTCCGGATCGAGCGGGTCCGGATCGTAGCCCCAGTTCGCGACCACGACGGGCGACTCCCGGAGGTACGCGACCACCGCCGCCCGTTCGGCGTACTCCAGTCGCCGCGCCGGCGGCACCGGCCGGCCCGCCCGGTCCCGGTCGAACCGGACGGCGGCGAATCGCGGCTCGTCGTCGGCGGGCGCGCTGTGCGCGAGCGGCGGCATGTCAACGACCATAACGGGCCAGGAAGCCGGCCAGCCGCCGCCGGTGCCGGTCGCGGTCGGCGGTCAGCCGGTCCCGGACGAACTGGTCCGGCCGGCGCTGGTGGTGCTCCCGCCCGCCCGCCGTCCAGATCGCGCTGGCCGGGACGGCGGCGCCGCCGGGCGGGAGAAACCTCAACGCCTCGTCGATCGCGCTCGCGGCGCCGACGAGCAGCCGTACGATCTCCTCCTGGTCCACCGGCCACGATGGATCGGCCTCGTCGCCGGCACCGGAGCCAGGACCGGACCAGTCCGCGCCCGGCTCGTCCCGCTCGCCTCGCTCGTCCCGTTCGCCCGGCTCGTCCGAGCCGGCTGGGATGCCGAGGCTGTCCAGCAGCATCTGGTAGCCCTCGGCGACGCCCAGCCACTGTCCGGCGTCGATCGCCTCGGACGGCCCGTCTTCCGGGTAGCTGAACTGGTACGGCGACTCCGGCGGCACACCCGGCCGCTGGGGCAACCGCAGAGCGAACTCGCGGTGCCGGCCACATCCGTCACACGGTCCCGCGTAGCGGACCAGTAGTTCCTCGTCGTCGCTCCGGACGACGTCGAGCTGGCCCCGGGGGAAGAGCGCAGACCCGCACACGCACGGGTGCAGGTCGAGATAGAGGTGTGCCTCGGCGAAGGTACGCACCGGAATCACGGCCTCCGCTGCCGGTGCTCCGGCCGGCACCGAACCGGTCGCCTCCACTGTAGGCACGGACCCGGCCGGCAGGCCGCCCGCCGGTCCGGGCGAGTCCTGGCGGGTTACCGGTCCGGGCGGGTCCTGGCGGGTGACCGGTCCGGGCGGGTCCTGGCGGGTGACCGGTCCGGGTGGCTCCGTTAGCGGGTCGGGCAGGTCGTAGCGGGTGACGAAGTCGGCCAGCCGGCGCTGGTAGTCAGCCCGGGCCGCGTCGAGCCGGGCCCGGCGGAACAGCTCCGGCCGGTCGGCCCGGAGCCGCTGCCCCAACGTGGTCCAGCACGCCGTCGCCGGCACCACGTCGTCCTCCGGCGCTCCGTCGACGGACGAGGGTGGTGATCCGTCTGCCGGTGCCGGCAGAAACTTTGCCACCTCGTCCGCCGCCGCCCGCGCTGCGTCCCAGGCGCCGTGGATCGCCCGGTACGTCTCGTCGTCCGGCGGCGCGCCGTCGAGCTGGGCCAGCCCGGCGCGGGCCAACTCGGCGCTGGACAGCTCCAGCAGGCACCACTGGCCGGCGTCGATCAGGGTCGACCGCCCCTCGCCGTACGACAACCGCGACTCGTCCCACGCGCTGGCGTCAGGCACCGGTACGACCACGTCGATGGTGTGCTGCCTGCCCTGGTAGGGACCGTCGAAGCGGAGCAGGTAGGTATCACCGGAACGGTGCAGGCTGGTGAACCGGGCGAAATCCACCCATTCTTCGCCGGGTGGCAGGCTCAGTTCGACGAAGGCGTACGCCTCGGCCAGGGTGCGTGCCTCGGGCCGGCCGGCTGTCTCCGCCATCGGGTGTGCCTCGGTCATCTCAGTCACCAAACAGTACCGGCCGGTCCGGCAGCGTCACCGGACCGTCCTGGAACGGCGCCGGCCGTTCCGGCTCGGGCAGCGTCTCACTGATTCGCTCCAGCTGCTGCAGTCGGTGGAAGATCGACACCGTCCGCCTCCTCAGGTGGTCGGTGTCGAAGGTGAAGACCGCCAACTGCTCCTCCGGGGCGGTGCCGAAGAAGCGCTTGCGCAGTTCCGTCCGGGTCTGGGACAGCACGGCCTCGTTGCTGTCGAAGGAGATGTTGCTGGCCTCCTTCGCCCCGCTGAAGCTCAACACCTGGCCGATCGTGACCGCCGGGTTGGAGGTCGTCGCGCCGACCACGATGCTCGTGGCGGTGCCGATGCTCTGACCGGCGGCGTCCGCGCCGAACTTCGTCCACCGGCTGCGCGCGCCCGGCAGCCCCACCGGCATCGCACTGAGCCGGTCGACCTCCTGGCGGAGCCAGGCGTGCACACCGGCCACGATCTCGTCCGGTGTGCCGGTCGGGTCGACCCGCAGCATGTGGGCGACGTCCGAGTTCACCCGGTACGCCATCAGCGTCCCGCCGTCGGTCTGGCCGGTGCCCAGTTCGAACGTCAGGCTCTCCGGCCGCCCCTTGGCGCCCCGGAAGAGGAATCGGAAGGTGTGCTCGGCCCCCGCGACCGGCTCGATGCGCCCGCCGCGCGGCAGTTGACGTGCCGCCGCCACCTCCCGGGCGACCTCGGCGAGCAGGTCGGGCTCCGGCACCGCTCCCAACTGGGCGCGCATCGTCACCACCTGGGCAGCCGTACGGGGATCCTGGGCGAGTCGCTCCTCCAGCTTTCGTACCCGCTGTTCCAGCCCCTGCACCGCCGCGCGCTGCTCGTCGAGCGACCGGCGCAGGTCCGCCGGGCACACGTCGTCCTCTTCGGTGTCGAACGCCTTCCGCAGCGCGATGTCGTTCACCCGCATCTGGTGGAAGCGGGCGCTCCACCGCTGCCCGAGGTGCGCGACCGCGCTGACGCCGGTCATCAGCCCCCACAGCGGTCCGCTCAACGCGGCGATCGCCGCCGCGCCGGCCAGCCCGACCCCGGTGGGCAGGTAGTCCTCCAGCAGCCGACGCTTGCGTGGCAGTGGATGCTCCCGGTCGAAGAGAATGTTGTCGCAGACATGCTCGATCGTCCGCTGGATCTCGTCCGGAGCGGCGTCGACATTGACGGTGAACTCGAAACGGCCGCGCTTCAGCCGACGGGCCGTCGGGACGACCGGCCGGTTGCCTTCGACGGTACCGAAGGTCAGGGTGAGCGACACGTCGCGCTTGATCCCGATCCGGTCCGACCGGAACACCCGGGTGCCGGGGTCGCGCTCGGCGTCGTGGTCGCGCTCGAAGCGGTGCCGGTGTCGCCGGTTGACCCGCTGGATGGCCCGCGCGGCGGCATCGATGGCCTGCTCCGTGGCGGCCGGCGTGGGCCCCGCCCCGCCAGTCGTGGTCGCGGTCCCGGTGGGCGCGGGGGCAGTCCCGGTGGGCGCGGGGGCAGTCCCGGTGGGCGCGGGGGCGGTCCGGGTGGGCGCGGGGGCGGTCCCGGTGCTCGCGGGGGCGGTCCCGGCGAGTTCGGACTCGATCGCCTGGGCGATCGATTCGCCGCCGCGGGCCAGCGCCACAATCTGGTTGGCCATCGGCCGCCGCTGTCCACCCGGCAGCCGCGTACTGTAGGCGGCGTCGTGCCGTTCCCGCAGGTCACGCAGCACCTCGTCGCGTCGGCCGGCGGCCCGGTCGGCGAAGACCTGGACAATCGACCGGGCGACGGCCGATTCGCCGAGTACCTCCCCGAAGTGGCTCAGCGCCAGGTTCCCGACCGGCACACTGGGCAATACGCCGGTTCCGGTAGCGGTGGCGCCCTTCTCCAGGTGGCCGACAACCTCGGGCGCGGCCAGGCTCACCTTCTCCTGGCGTCCGGCCACCTCCTTCAGCGCCGCCCGAACGGCCTGCTCGAAGTCGTCCGGGCTGGACCGGGCGAGGTCCGGAGGAACCCGGAACGTGATGGCGGGATCGTCGAACTTCACCTCGATCTTGGACCGGTCGGCGGTGTCGGCCACCTCGACCCGTACCCGCGCGTCGTTCCCCTCACCCTTGATCCTCAGCCGGTACCGGTCCTCGCCGAGGTGTCGGACCCGGAGCAGGTGCTCGACCGGCTTCTTCTTGCGGTCCTGGTCGATCTGCTCGATCGCCAGGCGCACCCGCCGACGGAGTGCCCTGGCGTTGTCATCGTCGATCGCGGGCGACGATGACGGCGCGGGCGAGGGCGCCGGGGTGGGCGGGCCGGGGACGACCAGGTCCGGCCTGCCCGCCGTACCTCTCGCCAGCTCGGTGGCCTCGGCGAAACCGCGATCGACCAGGCGTTGTAGCCCGCCGTCCTCGATTCCGGTCCGGTCGGTCCGCAGGGCCAGCCGCCGATCCTGCTCCCGCTCGGCCTTGTCGAGCTTGCTCCACCGGTTGACGCCGCCCTGCGTGATCATCTCCACACCGGCCACCACGGCACCCTTCACCGCGAGCGCGGGCACCCCGAGGGCGGCGGCGACTCCGGCCATGGTGGCCGCGCCGGTGGCGGCGGGTGCGCTGGCGATGACCCGGTCCCGCCAGCGCCGCGACACCTCGGGCGGCCGGGCGGCCTGCTCCGCGATCTTCTTCTGGATGACCGCACGCAGTTGGTTGCGGAATTGTGCCCAGGTCGGCACCAAGGCCGGCGCCGCGCCGGTGGAATGGTCGAGCAGGGCCGGATCGACCACCAGGTCGAAGTGCCGGTCCTCGGCGGTGTTGCGGATCTCGATCCCCCGCCCGTTCGGGACGGCGTCGGAGCGCAGCTCGACCGTGAACGCCACCCGTCCTGGCTTGGCCCAGCCGGCCGGAAGCACCCGGAACACCTTCCCCCGTCCGGCCGGCACCGGCGTGATCAGTGCGATCGTGGGGTCGAACAGCGTCCCTGAGAGGGCCTTCCGGGCGACCGCCACGGCCGGATCCGGGTCGAGCGTCCAGTCCCGTTCCTCGGTGAGCAGACGGTACGCCGACGTGGAGAGGCGCTCCCGCGCCAACTCGACGCGCTCGTCGCCACCGGGGAAGCCGTCCCGCAGCCCGTACCGCTGGATGAAGTCGCGGATCTCGGCCCGGAGCCTGGTCCGTTCGGCTCCGGTCGTCGTCGGCAGCAGTAGGGCCATCGCCTCGAATGTGCCGAGGTTCGCGGCGTCCTGATCGGTCAACCGCAGCCGGCGGACCGCGATCGGCTGGTCGACCAGGGCGTGCGTCTCGCCTGCCGACGCGGCCCCGATGACCCTGGTGTGGGCGTACAGGAGCGTCCCGGCCAACACCCGGTTCACGCTCGCCTGGTCCAGACCGTCGAGGTGGTCGTGGAAGAACTCGATGTCGTGCTCCCGGTCCGGACCGATGTGCAGCGCGAACGCCTCCGCACCCGGGCCGTGTGGTGCCGTACGCAGGTTCAGCCGGTACGGCGCGCCGTTCTGCGGCCGGATCTCGACCACCTGCGGGTCGGGCACCGCCACGTGCTGGATCCCGGGGGCACCGGTCAGCCGGCCGGCGACCTGCTGGGCCGCCGTCTGCAACCGGTCACCGAGTCCGGGGTCCACCGCTGACGACCTGGCCGGCAACCGGTCGGCCACGCCCGTCAGGTCGAGCCCGGACAGGTCGAGCGGGGTGCTCCGGACCGAAACCTGCTGATGGCCTGGTACGTCCACCTCGACCCGGTACGCCTGCACGGTCAGCTCGCCACGGGCCAGTGCCCGGTGTAGCGCGTCGAGCAGCTCCGGATGCTGGCGCAGGTGCTCGTGCAGCTCCCGGCTGGTCTCCAAGACGTCCCGGACGTAGGCCGGGGTACCCCGTTCGGCGAGGCTGCCGTCCTGTAGCAGGTGGCGGCTGCCGCTGGTCCGCCCGGTCTCCAGCACCACCAGGCGCTGATTGTCCGGATCGAACCCGGCCACCGCGAACGCCCCCGGCGGGCGTGGGCCGGTACGGCCACCGGTCAGCTCGGCACTCCCATCGATGCCGAAGTCCTCGGCGAGAATCCGCCGGGCCACCGTCTGGGGTGCCTCGGCGCGGGCTTGTCGCACCGCCGACTCCAGCCGGTGGTGTTGCCGGACCACCGCCGCCAGCTCCGTCAGCTGGGCTGGGGACGGCGGGCCGGCGGGCCGGGCGAGCAGCTCGGCGAAGGTCGCCGTGACGTTCGGCTCGGCAAGCTGACTCAGGTCCGCGATGCCCAGATCGGTCATCAGCGGGTTGAGCCTGCCCCGCCGGAGGTGTTCGAGCCGCATCCCCTGCAACGCCAGCATCGGTACCACCTCGCGGGCCGGACGGCTACGAGCCGGGCCCGGCGGACCGGCGACGGCCCGGTGCGGGACCGGCCGGCTCCGCGCAAGGAGCGGATCGCGAACCACCTCGTCGGTGCGCGCCGACCTCAGTTCGAAGCTGTCCTCGTCCCGGTACGTGCCGGCGGAGTCCCGCTCGTGGTGCAGCCGGCCGGTCTCGTCGTCGCGGTAGGTGTACGGCCGGTCGCCGTACCGGTGCAGTCGCCGGTCGTCAGTCCGGTAGGTCCCCGACAGATCGCCGCTGAGATGGCGGTGGTCGCGCAGGTCCGGCGGCAGCAGCGGCCGGCCGGGCGGGCCGGCGGCGGCCGCGCTCGGTCCGGTGGCGGCCGGACCAGTCGCGGCCGTCGGACCGGTGGGCGTCGGACCGGTGGGCGCCGGACCGGTGGGCGCCGCCGTCGGGCGGCTGGCGGAGCGGGAGGAGCCGATCCGCAAGCCGGACGGTGCGAAGGTCCGCCAGGCTCCGTCCGGTGGATGCTTCGGCTGGCTGGAATCGCGGGGATCTGGCTCGGCCACCACCGCGGTACCGTCCAGGAAGGACCACACCTTCGCGTCGGCGCCGGTCACCTCGTGTCGCCGGCCCAGGTCGAGCAGGCGCCTGGCAAGCATGGAGGCGAGCGAGCGCCGACCCCGGGGAGCCAGCCCGGTGTAGCTTCCCACCAGCACGACCCGGTCGGTGCCGAGGTCCAGATCGCCGGACTGGACCAGCTCCGTCACCGCGTGGACGAAGTCGCCTCCGAGCATCCGGACATCGCCGACGCCCACCTCCCCGCCACGCTGGGCACGCAGGACAATCTTGACCACGCCCGGCTCGGGGCGCAGCGCGTCGGCGCACCGGCGGTGCCGGCGCTCGCCCGTCAGATCGAAGCCCGCCGGGATCGCACGCAGGTTGGCCCGCACCGCCCGGACCGCCTCGGCACCCCCGACCAGTCGTGGCGGACCACCCGGACCGGGCTGCCGGCCCGGCACCTCCGGCGGGCGCCGCCGGGCCGGCTCAGCCGGCCCGGCACCGTCGGACCGCTCCCCGTCGGGCCGGACGGCCGGCTGCTCCCCGTCGGGCCGGACGGCCGGCTGCTCCCCGTCGGGCCGGACGGCCGGCTGCTCCCCGTCGGGCCGGACGGCCGGCTGCGCGGTGTCCGGCTGGGCGGGTGGTCCGTCGCCGTTCGTCCCGGTGTCGGGCTGCGGGACAAGCAGCAGGTTCGGGTTCGGGAGCCGGCCGGGCAGGGGTGAGCGGAGAGAGTCGGCGTACCGCCGTACCGCTGCGGTGAACTCGGCGTACCTGGCGGACAGCAGCTCGTCGGGAACCAGATCGACGCCGTACCGGCCGTCCGGGAGCTTCATCCGGGCGCTGATCGCGAAGTGCCGCCAGGAGCCCGGGGCGGTGCTGCTGTCGAGGACGTCGCCGACCCGCAGGACGTACTTCCACGTCTCGTACCTGCGCAGCGACTCGATGCCGCCGGGCGACTCGTGGAAGACGTGCGCGATCATCATCAGCTGGTCCAGCACCGCCTGGCGCCGCTCGGTGATCCGTTCGAGTTGCGCGCCGAAGGCGAACCGGCGCTTCCCACCGACGGAGACGTACGCCTCGTCGTCGGCGTAGTCCGCGACGAGCTGTTCCCGGGCGGCCCCCACCAGGTGCCGCGCCCGGGTCAACGGATCGCTCGCGGCGACCGCCGCCTGGTGGTGACGGTCGCCCTCGTACAGGGCCCGGGTGCGCAGCCGCGTGAGCTCGGTTTCCGAGGAGTCGGCGAGCTGCCGTACCTGCTCCTGAAGGTCGGTCGACAGGCCGGTCAACAGAGCCGCGCGTTCCGCCGGGCCGGACGCGAAGCGCAGCCGCCGGGCGAGGACCAGCGTCTCGGCCGTCCGGAACAGTTCCTGTCGCAGCGCCGCCGCGCGTTCCGGCGGAACCCGGTCCAGCGCGTCGACGCTGCCCGCGACCCGCTCGCTGTGCACCAGTACGCCCATCCGGTAGTGGCTACGCCACTGTGGATCCACCCTCGCCAGGTGCTGCTCCGCGGCGAGCAGCCGCCGGCCGGCGTCCGGGCCGCGTACCTCCAGGTCGACGTCGCTCTCCGGGTTGCTGCTGCCCGCCCCGAAGGGCCGTACGCCCAGTTCGGCCGGGAGCGACTCGTACAGCCGACGCCGGTGGTCGACCAGGGCCTCGACCAGCCGCTGCCGTTGGTCGTCGGGAATGGCCGCCGCGAACTCCGTCCCGGCGGTGATCTGCGTGATCCCCTCCGCCCAGCGCCCCATCAGCCGGACCAGTACCCGGGCTGCGGCGTCGTCGCGCTCGATGGTCCGGGCCGCCAGCGCGGCGATGTCGACCGCCGGCTGTTCCGGGCGGGCCGGCGCCGCCAGTTCCCCGTCCGGGTACGGCGACACCGGCTCGCCGTTGGCGTCCAGCGGCAACGCCCACACCTGGTCGGTCTGTCCCTGATAGAGCGGCGCCTCGTCGGAGATCCGGCCGGTTTGCGGCTCGACCCAGACGACGGTGCCGGTGTGGTTGACCGCCACCCACATGTGTGAGCCGCCGTCGGTCCACTGACTGATGATCACCGCCGCCGCGCCGTGGCCCTGGATCAGCAGCTGCGACCCGACGGCGTCGAGTCCGGCGGCTCCCGCGCCCTGCTGGACGAAGTCGGCGCCGAGCCATCGTTGGATCCGGGCGGTGCCATCCGCCACGCCGCGCGACAGGTCCCGGTTGAGCGCGCCGGCCACGCTCGGTCGGCCGTACCAGGTGGAGAGGAACGCGCGGACCGTGTCGGTGCAGTTGGTGGCCCGGCCGGGCCGGGTCGGGCCACCGTCGTTCAGGTAGCCGACCCAGCGTGACGGGTGTCGGGGATCCGGGTGGAGCACCGGGCTCCGCTGCTCGTCGACCGGGATCCGGCCGCTCAGCTCCCGTTCGTCCCAGGCGGAGGCCGGATCGAGGTCATCGTCACCGGTACCCGGACTCTGTGTGGCCCCGGGGCGCGGCCGGGTCGGGCCGTCGGTGCTCGGCACGCCCGCACGCCGACGCCCGGACTGGTCGGCTGGACGCAGTGCGGCGGCCACCCCGGCCAGCCCGAACCCGGTCCCCGCAGAACTCTGGTCGGACGCGCCGATCGGCCGGCCGTCAGCGCCGGCCGGCGCCATCGAAGTCCCGCTGTGCCCGCCCACCGGTCCGCCGCCGCCCGGACTGCCGCTGCTCGACGGGCCGCCGCCCGGACTACCACTGCTAGACGGGCCGCTGCCGCCCGGACCGCCGCTGGACGGGCTGCCGCTCGCGGGGCCCGTGGGTGGGGAAACCGCTGCCTGCCCCGTCGTGGCCGGGCCGGGAGCGGATCCGGTGGTACCGGCGCCCGGAGTCCCCACGCCGGAGGACGGGCCCGCCCCGGCCGGGCCGCCCGAGCCCGGCAGGCTGGGGCTTCCGGCGGTGGGTACGTGCCCACCGGGGTTGCCGGAGTGTGCCGCGATCCCGGTGGGGTTCACCGCAGCCGGCGCGACACCGGCCGGGGGGAGGTACCCGGACGTGCCGACCGGCGGCGTGGAGCCGGCCGGGCCGGTGAGCCCGCCGTGCCCCGTACCGGTGGAGCCCGGCGTGGGTGTGCTGGAGCCGGCTCCCGGCCCGGCCGGCGCGGGATCCGCCGACGCCGTGCCGCTGGACGGCGGCGATCCGGCCGACGAGGCCGGCTGGTGCGGGCGGCCCTGATCGACTCCCTCGGCGGAACGGTGCGGCGGGACCGGATCGGGTGGCGGTGGCGGTGGCGGCCCCGAGGGCTCCGGGGCGGCGGGCCGCCCGGCTCCGCCGACGCCGGAGGCATCCGGCTGCCCCGGCCCGGAACCGCTCGGCTGCCCCGGTCCGGCATCGCCCGGCTGCCCCGGGACGGGTTGGCCCGAGTCCGGCCCGGACGGATGACCCGGCCGCTCCGAGCCGGGCAGGCCGGACTGATCCGGCCCGGACGGTCGAGACGGATCCGGCCCGGACGGTCGAGACGCATCCGGCCCGGACGGTCGAGACGCATCCGGCCCGGACGGTCGAGACGGATCGGTGCCCGAGGGGCCCGGCTGTGCTGGGGACGGGGACCTCGGCTGCCCCGTGCCGGGTGGGCTGCCCGACTGGCCCGTACCCGAAGTGCCCGGCGGGCCCGTGCCTCCGACCGGACCGGCTCCCGCTCCGCTGGAATCGCGCTCCGGTGCCGGGCCGGTCGTCGGCGTCGCGGCCGGCGGCAGGCCGGTTGGCGCCGCCGGCACGGTTACCGGAGTGGGCGTGGGCAGCACCGGAATCTGCTGCCCGAGCCGCTCCAGCGCGTTGTCCCGGCCCTCGCTGATCCGCCCCCGGACTCCCTCGGCGAGCGCGGAGTTGGCGAAGTCGTCCGTGTCGATGCTCCAGTCACCGGTACGCAGCCCGTTCACGGTCGCGTTCGTCACGGTCTCCACGCCGGCCTCGTGGATGCCGTCGATCCCGGTACGGATCGCCGAGCCGAGCGGATTGTCCGGAGTACGGCGGCCCAGGATCTTGGTGAGTGGGTTGGTCCCGGCAGCTAGCCCACCCGCCCCGGCACCGGTTCCTGCCGCCCACAGCGTCCTTTCGGCGTCCAAGTCGGGCCGGTTCCCCATGCCGGCCTGGATCCCCTGCGCGGTCAGATCGGTCGCCACCTCCTGGAGCCCTTCGAGCACCGCCTCGCGCAGCGCCAGCCGCCCCACCGAGCCGGCGGCCCGGCTCAACAGCATGCGCAACGCCCCGGCGATGGCCATCCGGGCGATGCCGATCGGTCCGGCCGCGGCAGCGAGCGCCGCGCCGAAGGTGAAGAACGACAACACGATGATCGCGAAGATCTCTAGGCAGCAGGTGATGACGGCGATCAGGACCGTCAGCTTCTCGTACTCGATGTCCAACGCGGCCTGGTCGGCCTCCTGCGCGACCTGCTGGGCCAGTTGGGCGAACTTCGGCAACGCCTGGTCGACGACCTTGCTGAACTCGGCCTGGAAGGCCAGGCCGGACGGGCCACCCCAGGACACTGCCAGGGCGTTCCGCTCGGCGCTCGCCTCGACGAGAGCCTGGTTGAGGCTCGCACCGGCGTCCCGCCAGGCCTGGGCCAGCTGTCGGATCCGGTCCTCGTCCGCCTCCGGCCAGGCCGAGCCGCCCGTGGAGACCCAGACCAGCAGATCCCAGACCTGCTGCCAGGGCTCACCCCAGTCAGGCGGACCGAGCGTCATTCCCGCCGAGAAGTCTCTTCGTCCGCAGGTCCGTCTCGATAAGAGTGTCCACGCTGGTCAGCGCGACAGTGCCGAACCCGACCACCGACTCGCCGACCCGGACCAGCGCCGCCTTCAACTCGTCGGCGGCGGCGAAACTCGTCCGGTACGTCTGCCCGACCTCGTCGTTGCCCCACGGGTCACCCACCCCGTTCACCGCGGCGACCGCGCTGGCCATCGTGGCCCTCAGGCGCTCACCCGCCCCGGCGAGCCGCCCAGCGGCGCTGACCGCACCGTCCGGATCTGGTACGTGTGCCACGTATCCCGCGTCGCCGGGCTGCGTCATCGAATCGACCCCTCCTCGGGCAACCGCTCGACCATCCGCTTGATCGCCTCGTCGAAGTCGTGGTTGCGATAGGCCGCCATGGACTCCTCCGACACGTAGGGACGGCAGGCGTCGAAGACCCGACGCTGCGCCTCCTCCGCCGCCACCGCGATCGTCGCCTCGATCTCCTCGGCCAACCGGCGCGGGTCGCCGTAGTCGAGGACCTCCGGGCCGAGATCGAGCCGCTGCAACCGGCCTTCCGGGCCGACCGTGGCGGTGATCGAACCGTCCGCGGACGTGGCCGTCACCGACACCGCCCGGACCCGGGCGGAGACCTCGTCGAGCGCCGAACTGACCTGACGGAACTGGGCGGTAAGTCGCTCGGCGCGAGCCCGCAGCTCGGCGACCTGCTCACCGTCCACAGTCATGTCGCAACGGTACTGGACCTCGATCACCAGCCGCTACCCTCAGAGGCATGGTCAGCCATTCCGCGATCGCCGCCGTGGCCGGCGTACTGGCCGTGCTTCCGGCGGTGCCGGCGGCCGCGGCGCCGGGCACCTCGCTCGGCTGTCCCACCGCGGCCAACGCCACCTCGACGGTCGCCCGCGAACCGACCTGGTCGCACCACTGGCTGGCCGCGGACCGGCTCGCGCCGCACACCGGCGCGGGAATCACCGTCGCGGTGGTCGACACCGGGGTGAACGTGACGCACCCGCAGCTCGCCGGCAGGGTGCTGGCCGGATACGACGTGATCCGGGACCGGGCCGGCGCCACCGTCGACCACACCGGG
The DNA here is from genome assembly GCF_039649625.1 of Plantactinospora sp. ZYX-F-223. NCBI lineage: Bacteria > Bacillati > Actinomycetota > Actinomycetes > Micromonosporales > Micromonosporaceae > Plantactinospora > Plantactinospora sp. ZYX-F-223. Next base: position 210,191 of record NZ_JBDJAV010000010.1, read on the forward strand.
CACGGCACGGCGGTGGCCAGCATCATCGCCGCCAGGCCGATGCCGAACACCGCGCTGCTGGGCCTCGCCCCGGGCGTACGGATCCTGCCGGTCCGGGTCAGTGACTGTGCCCGTACGGTCCTCGACCGCGACGTGGACCCGGCGCACCTGGCGGAGGGCATCAGGTGGGCGGCGGATCACGGGGCCCGGGTCGTCAACGTCTCGCTCGCCGTGCCGAAGAGCCACTCCGGGCTCCGCGCCGCGGTCGCGCACGCGCTGCGGCGGGGCGTCGTGGTGGTCGCGGCGACGGGCGACGCGCGGACCAGCCCGACGTCATATCCGGCGGCGTACCCCGGGGTCATCGCCGTCGGCGCCCTGGACGAGGCGGGCAACGTCGCCGGGATCAGCACCACGATGGACCTGGTGGCGCCCGGCGACGAGGTACTCGCGGCGGCGCCCCGCGCCGGGCACATCGTCTGGTCCGGGACCGACGCCGCCGCACCCGTGGTGAGCGCCACGGCCGCCCTGGTCCGAGCGGCGCTCCCGAAAGCCACTGTGCACGAGATCCGGGCCCGGTTGACGAACACGGCGACCCCGATCGCGAACGGGCCGGGGGCGGTGGACCCGTACCGCGCCCTGCGCGACATGCTCGCCTCACCGACACCGGTACCGCAGGTGGTGATGGACCTGCGCCAGCCCGATCGCCCCGGGTCGCCCTGGCCGGGCCGGGCCGGTCCCTGGGCGGCACTGCTCGGCGCCGGGGCGGTGCTGGTGCTGACCGTGCTGTGGCTGCGATCCCGCTGGCGTACGGCGGGTGGCGGATGATCGACCGGGCCGAGGCGTCGCGGTTGGCCCGGGAATGGGCCCGCCGCGAGCTGGGTAGCGAGGATCCCGGCTTCCGCGAGTTCGAGGCCGGCTACGTGGTGTGGGACCGGCCGCCCAGCACACCGGGACCGCCGCCGACCGACTCCGCTGCCGCGCCCCCGGGTGTCGGTACGCCGTCGGGCGAAGCCGGCCAGCCGCCACCACGGGTCGGCGCCGCCCGAGGTGTGCTGGACCGGGACACCGGACACTGGTCCCGCTGGCCGTCCCTGCCGATCGACGAGGTTATCCGGCTCTACCTGGCCTACCGGGCGGGTTCGACGCGGTTTCCCGAGGACGTCCGTACGATGCTGCGACTGGCTGGCTGGGTACCGGGACGCGACGGCGCGGCGCTGCTGCGGACCTGGTGCCGCCGGCATCAGATCGACGATGCCGTCCTCTTCCCGGTGGCCCGTGCGGTGGCCGCGGACTTCGGCGGCCTGACCATCGCCGGGTACCGGTTCACCCCGACCCCGGACGACCACGTCCCGCCGGCACATCCCGACCTCGCGGACCGGCTCGGCATGCGGGTGTGGCAGATCGCGGTCGGCGACAGCCGGATGCTTGTCGTCGACGAGTCGGGCGCGGTGCACCGGCGCGACCACTCGGGCGACGCGCCGTACGCCCCCACGGTCGACGACGCCCTCGTCCGGCTGGTCCGCCGGGAGGACGAGTGAACAGGCGCTGAACACCTGCCTGGTCCGGGAAGAGGACGGCACAGCGCCGCCCCTCCCCGGACCCGACCGGTCATCGGACCTCTTTCCACCTGAGCGTGCGACGCTCACGCACCGCACCCGACCTTGCGATCCATCGGATCACAGGGGAGGTGGAAAGGCTCGCTACATGTGGTGCGCCCGCATCATCGAGACGAGTTCGCTCTCGGCGTCCGACATGAGCGCGTGCGACCCGCTGATCTTTCCCTGGATCTGGCCGCCCATCTCGACCAGGGCGCGGGCGGCGTCGCGCCACTCGGCGCGGAGCAGTTCGTACTCCTGCACCGAGCTGCCCCGCCAGGTCCCCATCAGCGACTCGATGTGCTTCTCGATCGAGGTGAGCCGCTGGTTCATGTTCTCCATGGCTTGGCCGTACGCGGCCGCGCCGGTGGTCATCGTCGCGCCGACCATACGAATCTGCATGACAGTCCTCCGAATCAGGCCCGCAGGGCGGCGTAGACACCGCTGGACGTGTCGGCACCGGTCCCGCCGGTGCCGGGGATGCCCTCGCCGAGGTCGACCATCGAGGCCCGGATCTGCGAGTCGGTGAACTCGTGCTTTTCGGCGACCCGGTTCAGCAGTTCGGCGAGCCCGTCCAGGGCCACCTTGATCCGGTTGAGCTGCTGCTGGTAGCCGGCGTTCACCTCGCCGAACATGGCACCGCCGGCGCCCATCCAGTCGTCGGGCATCTGGCTGGTGCCGGACTGGATGGCGCCCTTGACCTCGCTTTCGATCAGGGTGGCCTGGGTCCGCACCTGACCAGCGGTCTCCCGCATTTCCTCGATGTAGTTCTGTACCAGTTCCTCAGTGCCACCTGCCACGGCCGCTCCCTCCACTGGAAACTCGTCGGGCCGACGAGCTGAGGTCAGGGTACTGTGGATGATCGCGACGTTCTATCCCGGCGGAATCGCCCGGACCGCCGCCGTCGGCTCCAACACCGGGCCGTGCGGCACCCGGGCCATCAACCCGGTGGGCAGCGGGATGGCCCGTTCCGGCTGGTAGCCGAGCTGGCCCAGCACCTCCGGGCTCGGCACGGGATAGGCGATTCCGTGATCGGTCACGAGAAACCAGGTACCTCCGGTCGCCTGCGGCGCCGGCTTGGCCAGTACCACCACGCCCCGGCCCGGTTCCACCGCGACGTGGTCGGCCAGCGGGACCCCGGCGGCGGTGGCGGGAGGCCGGGCGGCGGCGTCGAGGTCCCCGGTGACCGGTACGCCGACCGTGACGACGCGTCCGTCCCCGGCGTCACTGATCCGCACGCACACCCCGGTGCCCGACACGACCGGTACGACCGTCGGGGTGGGCTCGGCGGGCAGGATGCCACCGGTCGGCAGGTTCCCGTCGACCGTCAGCGGGGTACCGCCGACCGGGGTCGGGGCCGCCGTACCCGGATAGCCGGGGTCGGCCAGCAGGATCCGGGCCTGTAGCTCGGTGACCCGGTCGACGCTGTTCGGCTTGACCACGTAGTGCTGCTGGGTCGCGGGGTCGACCAGCACCTCGCCGACCTTGGTGCCCTTGCGCCAACTGCTCTCCCGGCCCCGGTTGGCGACCTTTATGGCGCCCAGCGGTGCGCCGGCGGGCAGCACATCGAGCCAGGCGAGCGTCACCGGATGCGCCTGGGCCGGGGCGACCCGCAGCGCGTCGGTGACGATGGCGTCGTCCCGGATGGCGTGCCGCCGGCCGTGCCAGATCAGGTGCCGGGCGCCGTTCGGGTCCACCACCAACACCGCGGCCGAACCGAGCCCGTCCCCGCCGCCCGGCCGCCATCCCGCGTACACGTAGGTGAGTGGCACCGGATAGCCGACGGCGTCCCGGGCGGTCACCCCGCAGATCGACCACGGATCGGTGCGCAGCTTCTTCGGATCCGGCAGGTTGTCCGGGGCTCCGACGATGCCCACCCGGGGGCCCTTCGGCCAGGTCAGCGAGGCCCGGGCGACCAGGTACGGATCCTTCGGCCGGTCCAGCAGCAGGCGGGCCGAGGCGTAGTTCGCCACCGGGTACAGGGTGCGCAGGTCGGGGCGGCAGTAGTACTTCGTGCCGGTCTCCCGCTCGATGACCACCGCGTCGCATGCCTGCCAGCGCTTGTTGCCGCTGGGAAAGAACTTGCCGTAGACGCCGACCGCCGCGAGCGCGATCACCGTGACCATCACCGCCGCCAGCGAGGCGCCGGCCAACCGCCGACCGGGCCAGTCCAGCGGATCGGGCTTCTGTGCGAGCAGGGCGGCGGTGAGCCGTCCGCGTAGGAACTGTCGGGAGTGGATCAGGTCGCGGCGGGTCAGCATGAGACCGCCCCCGCTGCCGCGCTCGACCATGCCGGCATCGCTGCCTTGGCCGACGTTGCCGGCGTCGCTCTCCTCCGGTCGATGCGGTTCAACCGAACAGCCCCCGGGCGAGGCCGAACAGACCCAGCACCGCACAGGCGAGCAGGGGGGCGACGACTACGCAGACGATCTCGACGATGTCGCCGATCCGGCCCAGGTTGGGCGGGAGCGGACGGCGGGCCGCCGCGGCGGCCACCCCGTACGCCCCGGCTGCGACCGCGAGCATCCCGGCCAGTACCGGAACGATCAGGTCGACCCGGGTCGTGGTGTCCATCGCCAGCCAGCCGGCACCGCCCAGCAGCAGCGCGCCGAGCAGCGCGGTGAAGCCGGGCGGCACCCGGTGGCGTACCGCCGCGAAGGTGCGCATCCGGAGGGCGCAGATCAATACCACCAGGACGGCCAGCAGCGACGCGCTGACGTCGGCGGCCCGGGCAAGCACCCCCACGCAGAGCAGCAGAATCGCGCAACTCCCGGCCAGCACCCCGGTCAGCAACTCGTCCGCCCGCCGGACCAGCGCGGTCAGCCGGGCCAGCGACGGGAGGGACGCGACCTTCGAGACGTCCTCCCCTGGCCGAGGCACCTCCGGGCTGGGCAGGCCACCGTGTGCCGTGGCGAGTCGAGGCAGCAGCGGGGCCAGCAGAACCAGCGCGCCGGCCAGCCCGGCGGCTGCGGCGACCGGGCCTACCTCGGTGGCGACCAGCGCCCAGATCGCGCCGAGCAGCCCGATCGTGAGACCCGTGTGGAAGACCGGCCGGTGCACGTCGAGCCCGGCCAGGGCGAGGGAGGCGGCCAGCATCAGCCCGGCGGATCCGACGAGCAGCGGCCAGGCGTGCAGCACGGCACCGAGGTCGGCGGGGCCGGGCAGCAGGGCGCCTCCCACACCCGCGTAGACCATCGCGTACACCCCGAGCAGGGTGGCCAGGCCGGGTTCCCGGCGCCACCGGGCGACCGCCGCGCCCGCACCGACCAGCACCGCGGCGACCGCCAGCGCCACCTGGCCCGCGCGGACCAGGGGCGGCCCGGCCAGCAGGAGCAGCAGGACCGCGCCGCCGAGGATCGCGGCGACGGTGACCAGACCGGCGTGGTACGTCGAGGTGCCGCCCCACACCCGGCCCTGCCGCGCCGCCGTCTCCGCCACACCGCCGGCGAGGTCGTCGTAACCGGGCTCCGGCCAGTGCTGGTCACGCGGGGCGAGCAGCAGTACGTCGCCGTCCCGGATGCCCAGCCCGGACAGCGACTGCACCGGCTCCAGCACACTCCCGTCGAGCCGCCGGACCACCCAGCCGCCACGCGGTACGCCGTCCTCGGCGAGCCCGTCGCCACCGTGCCGGAGCAACGCCGGTTGCAGGTACGTCAGGGGTAAGTGGTCCGGTAGCGCCATGTCCACGCGTCGCTTCGGCGTCATCAGGACGATGCGGGTGAGACCGATCGTGGTCGGCGTCGCCATAAGCAGCCTCTCAACGGCCTGTCGGGCAATCTGGACTGGACACCCTCGCCGTGACCCCGTATCCCCTACGATGCCCGGGTGGGAGCGTCTGCATGGGCACAGTAGTACGCAAGCGACCCGCGCGTCGGTTGGCTCCGCCCTACCCGCAGGGCGAGGTGGCCTTGGAGCCGGTGCCGGAGATACCCACTCCGGGCGGGCGCTCGTGGAGCCGGCTGCTCATCATGCTGCCCATGCTCGCGGGTGCCGCGGCCATCGCGCTGATGTTCGCCGGCGGCAGCGGCAACAACCCGTTCCGGTGGTTGACCGGCGCGCTGTTCGGGGTCTCGATGCTCGGCATCGTCGCGGTGCAGTTCGCCTCCTTCTCCGGCGGGGCGAGCAAGCAGGAGATGCAGGAGCAGCGGCGCGAGTACCTCTTCGAGCTGAACCAGCAACGGCGCGCCGTACGGCAGACGATCCAGCGGCAGCGGGCCGCCGAATACTACGCCCACCCCGACCCGGACGCCCTGTGGTCGCTTGTGGACAGCGCCCGGCTGTGGGAACGGCGATACTCCGACGCCGACTTCGGGCAGGTCCGGATCGGGCTCGGGCCACGCGACCTCGCCGCCACGCTCGTCGTACCGCCACCGGTGCCGGCGGAGAAGGCCGAGCCGGTGAGCGCGCTGGCGGTACACCGCTTCGTCGAGGCGTACCGGCAGGTGCCGGAGCTGCCGACGGTGCTGGCCCTGGGCGGGTTCGCCCGGGTCTATCTGCGCGGTGACCGGCGCCGGGTACGGGCGCTGGTCCGGGCACTCATCGCCCAGGCCGCCGTCTGGCACGCCCCGGAGGACCTCGTCGTCGCGGCCTGCGTCGGTCGTTCTGCGCGGGCCCAGTGGGAGTGGGCGAAATGGCTGCCGCACACCCTGCACCCCACCTCGACCGACGCGCTCGGTCCGGTACGCCTGATCGCACCCTCCGTCGTCGCCCTGGAGGCGATGCTGGAGGACCTGGTCGCGGATCGGCCGAGATTCGACCCGACGGCCGCCGAGGCGCAGTTCGACGGGGCACACCTGCTCGTCGTGATCGACGATGGCGACCCGGCCGGCTCGGACCACCTGCTGATCGACGGCGGCGTCGAAGGTGCCACCGTGCTCGACCTCAGCGGCGAGCCGCCCCGCAACCTCGACCGGGCCACCGTCGTCTTCGACGTCGGCGCCGACGGGGACCTCCGGGCGACCACCTACGCGGGCGGGCAGCGGCTGGGCCGCGCGGACGCGTTCAGCCTGGTCGCCGCGGAGTCGCTGGCGCGGCAACTCGCGCCGCTACGGCTGTCCGGCGGCGGCGGGCAGGACCGGGCGATGAACGCCGAGCACGGCCTGGCCGAGCTGCTCGGGCTCGGCGACCCGTACGAGTACGACGCCGCGCTCGGCTGGGCGCCCCGGCCACACCGCGAGCGGCTGCGGGTGCCGATCGGGATCGGACCGGACGGCGCCAAGGTGGAACTGGACCTGAAGGAGTCCGCCCAGGACGGGATGGGCCCGCACGGCCTGCTGATCGGCGCGACCGGCTCCGGCAAGTCGGAACTGCTCCGCACCCTGGTGCTGGCGCTGGCGGTGCAGAACTCCCCGGAGACGCTCAACTTCGTGCTGATCGACTTCAAGGGCGGCGCCACCTTCGCCACCCTGGACCGGCTGCCGCACACCAGCGCCGTGATCACGAACCTCGCCGACGAGCTGCCGCTGGTCGACCGGATGACCGACGCCATCAACGGCGAGCTGATCCGCCGTCAGGAGCTGCTGCGCCGCTCCGGCAACTACGTGTCGCAGCGCGACTACGAGCGGGCCCGGGCGGCCGGCGTACCGCTGGCGCCGCTGCCGACCCTCGTCGTGGTCTGCGACGAGTTCAGTGAACTGCTCTCCGCCAAGCCGGACTTCATCGACATGTTCGTCCAGATAGGACGGCTTGGCCGGTCACTCGGCGTCCACCTGCTACTGGCCAGCCAGCGGCTGGAGGAGGGCCGGCTGCGCGGCCTCGACACGCACCTGTCGTACCGGGTCGGGTTGCGGACCTTCTCGCCGGTGGAGAGCCGCACGGTGCTCGGCGTCAACGACGCCTACGAGCTGCCCCGCGCCCCGGGGCACGGCTTCCTGAAGTTCGGCACCGAGGCGCTGGTCCGGTTCCGCGCCGCGTACGTCTCGGGCGCGTACCGCCGGGCGGGCGCGGCCGAGCCGGCCGGTGGCGACGATCGGGTCCAGGTCTACACCTCCGGATACGTCGCGCCGGACGACCTCGCCGGCACCACCGGCGAGGATTCCGGCGCTGCCGGCGTGGTCTCCGCGGCCGGTGGGGGGACCGGCGCCGGCCGGGCCGGTACGGACCCCACCGTGGCTTCGGCAACCGCCCAGGCCGCGAAGCTGACCGGGCCGAACGAGCCGGTCGAGGTCGAGCCGGACGGGGTCGAGGTCGAGCCGGGCGACGAGACGCTGCTGGAGATCCTCACCGGGCGGCTGACCGGGCGGGGTGTACCGGCGCACCAGGTGTGGCTACCACCGCTGTCCACTCCGCCGAGCCTCGGCGAGTTGCTGGACGGCGAGGAGCCGGAACCGTTGCGGGTGCTGGTCGGCGTGGTGGACCGCCCGTTCGAGCAGCGGCGCGACCCACTCCGGCTGGACCTGTCCGGCGCCGGCGGCCACGTCATCGTGGTGGGCGCGCCGCAGTCGGGCAAGAGCAGCCTGCTGCGTACGCTGATCGTCAGCCTCGCTCTCACCCACACACCGCGCGAGGTGCAGATCTACTGCCTGGACTTCGGCGGCGGCGTGCTCGCCTCCATCCGGGACCTGCCACACGTCGGCGGGGTCGCGGCCCGCCGGGACGCCAACCAGATCCGGCGGACGATCGCGGAGGTGGAGACCATCGTCGCCACCCGCGAGCAACTCTTCACCGAACGCGGCATCGACTCGATCGCCACCTTCCGGCGGATGCGGGCCGCCGGTGAGCTGCCCGAAGAGCGGTTCGGCGACGTCTTCCTCGTGGTGGACGGCTGGGTCACGGTCCGGGACGAATTCGAGGACCTGGCCGAACGGATCATCGCGCTGGCCGGCCGCGGCCTGTCGTACGGCGTGCACATCGCCGCGACGGCCGGACGCTGGCTCGACCTCCGCTCGGCGCTGCGGGACGCCTTCGGCACCCGACTGGAACTGCGGCTGGGCGATCCGTCCGACTCCAGCATCGACCGGCGGGCGGCGGCCAACGTTCCGGTGCACGCGCCCGGCCGGGGCATCACGCCCGGTCGGCACCAGTTCCTGGCCGCACTGCCTCGGCTGGACGGCGGCTCCGACGTGGCAGATCTGCCGCCGGCACTGACCGAGCTGGTCGTCAAGATCCGCGACGGCTGGACCGGTGACCCGGCGCCCCGGGTACGGCTGCTGCCGCCGATGGTCCCGTACGAGCTGCTGCCCACCGCGACCGACGGGCCAGGGCCGGCGGTCGGCCTCGCCGAGCTCGACCTCGGCCCGGTCCATCTGGACCTGAACGCCGACCCACACTGCTTCCTGATCGGCGACGTCGAGTGCGGCAAGTCGTCGTTCCTGCGGATGCTGGCCCGGGCGGTCGCCGACCGGCAGACACCCGGGCAGGCCCGGATCATCGCGATCGACTACCGGCGCGGCCTGCTCGGCGCGCTTCCCGAGGAACACCTCCTCGGCTACGGCAGCTCGGTCAACCAGGCCACCGAACTGCTCCGCGACGCGGCCGGCGCGCTCCGGGAACGGCTCCCGGGGCCGGAGATCACTCCGGAGCGGTTGCGCGCGCGGGACTGGTGGAGCGGCCCCGAACTGTACGTCCTGGTGGACGACTACGACCTGGTGGCCGGCGACCGGAACCCGCTCGGCGTGCTCCACGAGTTGCTGCCGCAGTCGAGGGAGGTCGGGCTGCACGTGGTGGTGGCGCGGCGCAGCGGCGGCGCGAGCCGGGCCTTCTACGACCCGCTGCTCGCCCGGATCCGGGACCTGGGCTCACCGGGCATCCTGATGTCCTGCGACCCGGTGGAGGGGCCGCTGCTCAGCGGCGTACGCCGGCCCGGTCCGCTGCCCCCCGGCCGCGGCTGGTTGTCCACCCGGCGGGACGGTGCCCGGCTGGTCCAGTTCGGATGGCTCGACGTGGACTGACGATTCTCACCAGGCGATCGGCCAGATGGGTCTGCCGCGGCTAGCGATATCCGATTAGGATCGCTGATCATTGCCACGCTGTGCCCGCGACGAGGAGGACAGAGATGGCTGCCACTGACAACCAGGAGGCTGCCGGCGCTTCCGCCGGCCTCGACCTCGACGTCGAGACGGAGCACCTCAAGACCTTTGGTGAGAAGATGTGGAACGCGGCCAACGCGTTCAGCGCCGAGGTGATCAAGGCCGGAAACTCCAGCTTCGAGGTACCGGCTCCGGAGTTCGTCGAGATGGTGGAATTCGCCAAGAAGATCACCGACGACACGGTGGAAGCAAACCGGTTCACTGCCGACGCGGCGAACGGCCTGATGTCGTACGGCAGCGCCGCGATCGTCAGTTTCAACAAGTACGGTTGGGGCGACGACCAGGCCCGGCTCTCGTTGCAGGACGTCCGCGACGCAATGAAGGCCACCGAGCAGCCGGGGTCCGCTTCGCGAAACGCCACGGCTGCCTGACGGTCGGCGATCATGGCCGCTACGAACTGGGAACAGTACGATCTCGACAAGATCCTGAGCATCTTCATGTCGGTCAACGTCGGGAGCCTCACCGAACACGCCCAGCGCTGGCGTGCGATCGGCGCGGCGATCAGTAACGGCGGAAAGACGCTGGCCGACGAGACCCGGAGCCTTGCCGGGAGTTGGAAGAGCAGGGCGGCCAGCGCGTTCACCGACAGCGCCGACCAGGCGGTCGACCGGATGACCCAGTGGGGGTCCCAGGCCCCCGTCCGCGGCGACCACATCGAACTGGTCGGCATGGCGGTCAGCTGGGCACAGGGCGAGCTTGAGCGCCTCAAGGCGCAGCGCCAGCAGGAGTTGGACCAACTCCAGGCGGACAAGGAACGGATTCCCTTCCACGACATGTCCGGTGCGTTGGAGGGCCAGATCGTCAACAAGTACAACGAGCTGGCCCGGACGGTGGCCACCCAGGCAGCCGCCGAGATCAGCGCGTTGACCCCCTGGAAATCTCCCGGGCCCTACGTCGGGCTACGCGACGTCCAACGCACGGTTCCCACCCCGAACCTGGGTCCGAACGGCACTCCCGTCCCGCCCGGCACCGGCCTTCCGAACGGCACTCCGAACGGCACTCCGAACGACACCACCGGTCAGAGAGAGCAGCAGCCGGTCAATCCTCCGCCGGGACCGCTGCACCAGCTGACTCGCACGGACGAGCCGATTGCCGATCCCCGCCAGACCGGCAACCCGCAGACCGGTCCGCAGGAGAACAACGTCAGCCAGCCGCCTAACCAGCAGCAGGTCTCAGCGCCGCAGACCGACGTACCGCAGGTCGGCGAGCCGCCCGCGCCGGGCCAATCGCCGGGCTCCGGCGTAACGCCGCCACCGACGCTGCCGGGTGGGGTGCCCGGGGGCGTACCGGGTGGTGTGCCCATCGTCCCGTTCGTGCCTGGTAGCGTCGGCGGCGGTTCCGGTGGTCGCGGTTCAAGCGGCCTCGGTCCCAGCGGCTTCGGTGCGGACGGCGGCGGAGGCGGCCTGGGTGGCGTCGGGGCGGGGCGGGGCGGGGCGGCTGCACCCACCGCCTCGAACGACCTGCTCGGGCGGCTCGCTGGCGCCGAGGGCGGCGGCGGAGGCGGCCTTCTCGGCGCGGCCCGCTCCCCGGTCGGCACCCCTGCCGGTGGCGGCGCCCCGATGATCCCGCCGATGATCCCGCCGGTCGCCCCCGGAGGCGGGAATGGTGGCGCACTGTCCGGCCGCCAGACCCGGCGTACCGCGCGAAGCGGTGGTGCGCCTCGCGTCGTCGGCCAGGAACCCGTCGCCGCACCCCAGTCGATCAGCGGTCGTCAGGTGGACAAGAAGAAGTCGCCGCCGCCACGACAGCAGGAGACCGAGCGGCAGTCGGCGGTGACCTACGGCGCGTGATTCTGATCCGCTCTGCCGAGAACGCGATGACCTGTCGGGCGTACGGCCCTACTGACCGAACCCGAACGTCTGAAACGGTGAGCATCTGGTGCCTGTGATCATCTGCCCTGCCTGTGGGGAACCGGACGAGGACGACTCGGTCTACTGCCTGAACCCGGGCTGCGGGGCCCTCTTGGTGGTGCTCCGGCCCGAGCAGCCACCGGAGCAGGCGGCGGGCGCCGACCCGGCCGACCCGGCCGTTCCCGCCGAACCCAATGCGGTGGGCAGCTCCGCCGGGCCGACCGGAGCACCGACATCGGTGGCGTCGCCCGAGGTGACCAAACCGGTGAAGGCGGTCAGAGTCACGAAGTCGGCCAGACCGGCGAGGTCGGCCAGACCGACAAAGGCAGCTAGAGCCGCCAGGTCGGCCAGACCCGGGAAATCCGGCGTACCCGCAAACTCGGCCGGACGGGCTGGCTCAACCGAGACGGCCACACCAGCCACCCCGGCCAAGGCGACCGCACCGGTCGAGCAGGCTCCACCGGTTAAGAAGCCCACACCGGTCGAGAAGGCCACAGCGGTCGAGAAGGCCACAGCGGTCGAGAAGCGCACACCGGTTAAGAAGGCTGCGGTCGCCGAGAAGGCCACACCGGTCGAGAAGGCCGCGGTCGAGAGGGCCACACCGGCGACACCGGGCGACAAGATTCCGGCAGCCACAACCGCCAAGAAGGCGAAGGCCGCAACCGCCGAGGAGGCCCCGCCGGCTGCGGCAACAATTGATGGGCCGGCCGCCCCGACCGGAGCACCGGAGGCGACAAGAGCACCCGCCCCGGGCGGCGAGGGCCCGACTGAGCCCGTTCCGGCTGGGACCTCCCAACCCGAGACGGTGATACCGACGACCGAGCCCGGTGGTGCCGGCAAGCCTGCCGGCACCGGCTTCCGAGGCACGTTGGGCAGGCTGGCCAGGATCGGCAGACGGGGCGCCAAGCCGCTGGCGGCAACGCCTGCCGCCGCACCAGGCGGACCGGCCGATCCGGGCGAGGTCGGGGTTCCTTCCCCCACCGGCGAGGTTCACGGGGTCGATCCGCCCGGATCGGCGAAGGCTCGGCCTGCCGGCGAAGGGGCGCCACCAACGTCGGCACCCGCGTCGCCACCGGCGGAGCCTGCGCCGGCCAAGGCCCGGCCGACTCAGCCGGTCGAGGCCCAACCCACTCAGCCCGGCAAGGCCCAACCCGGCACAGCAGCCAAATCCCAACCCACCCAGCCCGTCAAGGCCCAACCCGGCACACCGGTCAA
>NZ_JBDJAV010000100.1:0-11015 GCF_039649625.1 Plantactinospora sp. ZYX-F-223
GTCTGGAGGCCGGCTCGGCGGACGTTATGTCCGTTGATTCCAGGGCGTACGTGAATCAGACACGATCGCAGGGTGAAACGCGTTGATTCCGGTCAGAGTAGCGCTGGGTCGGATGCGCTCATTCCAGGTCAGATCCGGCGTTCTGTGTCACCGAGCCGAGATGTGAATCGGTCGCTACCGACGCGAACGTGAAGCAAACGTCCAGTCATACCGTGTTTCGTCAACCAGTTCGGACTGTACCTCATGTGGGTGTTTACAGCGGAGGCCGTGCCGACGGACCTACTTGAGGCCGCGAAGGTCGACGGCGCCGGCGAGTTCACGACCTTTCTGCGCATCGCGGCGCCGATGCTCGCGCCGGCGAGCGTGACGGTACTGCTCTTCTCATTCGTGTCGATCTGGAACAACTACTTCCTCCCGTTGATCATGCTTAAGGATCCAAACTGGTATCCCCTGACGATCGGGCTCAACGAATGGAACAAGCTGGGCTCGACGGCCGGGAACGGAGCCTTCATCAGAATCTGGTGATCACCGCCGCGCTGCTGACGATCGTTCCGCTGATCATCGCGTTCCTCGGACTGCAGCGGTACTGGCAGTCGGGCCTGTCGCTCGGCGCGGTCAAGGGTTAGCCCCTCGGCGGTCCGGCGCGCGTGCCGGCGTGGAAGCCGCCGCCGCGGCCCCGCCGGCCATCTCCCTAAATGACGCTTGCGAAGAAAGTGAGGCCATGACGAGCGACCCTGTGCTCGAGCCCCGACTGTTGATCGACGGTCAGCTGTGCGACGAGAGCGTGCTCCCGCACATCTGGGCGGAGAGTGTCGGCGCCGGACGAGCGAATGAAGCGTTGCGCGCGGACTGGCAGCACCAGTTCGCCGAGGTCGTCCGCGCGTGCGGATTCCGCTACGTCCGCTTCCACGGCGTCTTTCACGACGACATGTTCGTGTACCGGGGGAGCTATGGCCACGGCTTCGCCCGGACGTGCCCTCGCCTCGCCGAAATACACCTTCAGCTACGTGGACAAGGTATTCGACTTCATCCTGGAGTGCGGCGTCCGGCCCTTCGTCGAGTTGGGGTTCATGCCGCGTGAGCTGGCGACGGTGCGGGAGACCGTGTTCTGGTGGGGCGCTCACTGCAGCCCGCCCACGGACATGGCGCGCTGGGTCGAGCTCGTCACGAGGTCGATCGAGCATTGGATCGACCGGTACGGCCTGGCCGAAGTGCGGGAGTGGCGATTCGAGGTGTGGAACGAGCCGAACCTGGTGCCGCACTTTTGGACGGGGACGAAGACGGAGTACTTCGAACTCTACGAGCAGACCGCCCTGGCGATCAGGAAGATCGACCCTGAACTGAAGGTGGGCGGGCCGGCGACGAGCGTATTCGTACCCGACGACCGCTACAAGGGCGAAGTTGAGGACCGCTCGGCGATGCACGAGACCGTCACCGCGTCCGACGTGGACCCCCTGGACTGGCGCCCGGTGTGGATCGAGGATTTCATCGCCTGGTGCGCGGAGCGTGAACTGCCGGTCGACTTCATCTCGACGCACCTCTACCCGACCGATTTCGCGTACGGGCCGACGGGCGGGGGGTCCACATCGCTCGATACATCGACGCGACGTTCGACGACCTGCGGCTCCTTCGCGATCTCGTGGCGAACAGCGCGTATCCGGATTCCGAGATCCACATCACCGAATGGTCGACATCGCCATCGGCCCGCGACTTCATCCACGACACGCTCTTCGCGGCGACGTTCATCACGCGGACGTACCTGAAGTGCGCGACTCTCGCCGACTCGATCTCCTACTGGACCTTCACAGACGTGTTCGAGGAGGGCGGCGCCGGGATGGGGCCGTTTCACGGCGGGTTCGGCCTTGTGAACGAGGCCGGAATTCGCAAACCGACGTTCCACGCGTTCGCGATGCTCGAGCGGCTCGGCGACCGGCTGCTGCTCGCGACGTCCGACGGCGTGGTGACCCGCGACTCCCGGACTTCGGCGGTGTCGGCTCTGTTCTTCAACTACCCCGACGAGATGGCGATGAGGTCTGTCGGCCTGGCGAACTCGTACCCGGCTACTCGTGCGCTGGCGGCTATGGGGCCGAACCGGAGGATCCACCACTCGATTGGTGGGCTCAAGCCGGGGACCACCTCCCTCGTCGAAATCCTGGACTGGGAGCACGGCAACGTCGCCGAGGCGTGGTACCGGCTGGGATCCCCGCTCAACCTGTCCCGCGCGGAGAGCAGGTACCTGAGCGCGCTCGCCGACTTACTTCTCAGGTTTACGCTGACCGTGCCCGACAACGGTGTACTCGAGGTCGATGTTGACCTCTCGCCCTGGCCGGTGATGTCGTTGGGACAGGTTGGCTGAGGCACGCGTCGTCGGTCACTGCCGAGCTTGTGCAGAAGCTCGGGGGCTCCAGCGGGTCGCCGGCCAACGCATTGCACAGGTCGCGTGGGGTGGCGGTTGATGACGTGCGGGTCGATGCAGCACCACTGCGGACCGAGCGGCACCCAACCGGACCAACGAGCCCAACTGCCGCTGGCCGAACCGGCCGTCGGCCCCGTGCGGGGGCCGACGGCCGGAGCGTGGAGCGCGGACCGCCGACCCGGGGGATCCTCGTCCAACCGGTCAACAGGTCGTCGAGGGTCAGGGACTGGTGCAGGTGATTGCTGGCGTTGACGACGAGCCGTTGGCGATGAAGCCGAACGTCGTCGAGCCGCGGGGGTTGAGCGAACCGTTCCATTCGACGTTCCGCACGGTTGCCGAGGATCCGTTGGTGGTGAGTGTGCCGTTCCAGACCTGGCTGATCGTCTGCCCGCTGCTCGGCGTCCAGCGCGTCGTCCAGCCGTTGATCGTGTCCGCGCCAGCGGTGACGGTCACCTCGCCCTGGAAGCCTCCGGACCAGGAGTTGACGGTTCGGTAGGTTGCGGAGCAGGCGCCGGTCGGCGGCTGGGACGTCGGCGGCTGCGATGTGGGCGGCTGGGATGTCGGCGGTGTGCCGCCCTGGTACTGCGCCGCCACCTGGGCCAATTCGGTCCCGGTTCCTCGCATGAACGGCGTGTTGACCCAGGTCCGGAAGGCTGCCTGGGCGGATGACGACGATGTGCCCGACCAGCGCTCTTCCTTGTCCTGATCGAAGTAGACGACATTCTTCAGGTCCGGGTACCGGCCTGATTGCAGGCTGGTGGACATGTCGCTGATCCATTGGGCCTTGTTCCCGCCGTCCTCGCTGGAAGCCGTCTCGGAGATCATCACCGGACGTTTCGGAGCGATGGCGCGGGCCTTGTCGTAGGCGCTCGCGAACATGCTGTCGAAGCTGGTCCAGTGGTTGCCGGACGGATCCCAGGACGGACCCAGGCCCCAGTTGTAGCCGTCGATGGCGACCCAGTCGACGTACTGGTCACCCGGGTAGGACCGGGCAGGGTCGTTGAGCGAGGCGTCGGGTGTGGAGCCGTTGTTGAAGCACCAGACCCACTGCACATTGGTCGCGCCCGCTGCGACGACGAGGTCGTGAACGTGCCGGTAGGCGCGGACGTACAAGGCCGGGTCGCTGTTGTTGTTGACGATGCCCCACGGGTACCAGTTGCCATTGAACTCGTGTCCCCAGCGCACCATGAGCGGGCCGCCGACCGCCGCGAACTCCGCGCCGCGGGCTCGGATGTAGCTGTCCCACCGCCCGTCGATGATGTCCTGGAGGTGGATCTGGTTGGGGTCGCCGACGCTCAGCGCCGTGTTCCACGGTTCCCAGGTGAAGTGCGGGACGATGCCCTGATTCCACAACGCCCTGGCCGCGGCCGAGTCGAAGGCGTTGCCGGTGGCCCAGCTGTCGAACCACTGGACGCTCGCCGGCGTCACGCTGTAGCGGCTGACCGTACCGGCGGCGATGTCCGTCGGGCTGCTCTCGCGGAAGATCCCCAGGTACTTCGTCGACGTGTCCGCGGCAGCGGCGGGGGGAATGATGACGGTCACGACCGCGCCCAGCAGCAGGCTGGTGGCGGCGCAGAGGGCGGCGACCATGAGGCGTCTGCCCTTGAATCGGCGAATCATGCTGTCTCCCGGGTCTGGGCGAATCAGGCGGAGCCCGGTTCGCGTTAAGCGAGCCGGTTCACCGGCCCCGCCGCGTCGATGGGTGGGCGACGAGGCGGGCTTTCGCATGGGCAGTGGTATGCCGTGACCGTCTCCGGTCCGCGGCCGCTCGGAACAACAGGGCGGGCCGCTCCAGCCCGACCGCTGCTGAGCATGGTCGTTCGTGCCGGATATCGAACGATCGTGTGGTGTCCAGCTGGCGCTAGCGCCGGCCTCGCTGATGGCTTCCTGATCCGTTCAGTGAAAGTTTTCAGAACATCGGAGAGCGCGTTCAACCTGCGTAGACTGCTCTCGTTGGCCTCATCGCATCTTCGTTCATCAATGCATGGCGCGTCAAGAGTCGTTCTAAAGAAAGAAACTCGCTGCCTCGGATTGCCGGGCGATGCCCTCTCGTCGGCGCTCACGGCGGAGCCGCTGAGGAAGGTCACATAGGCTGCGGTCGTGACGACCTCGGATCCCTGTACCCCGGAAGCGAGCCGCCAGGGCGGGCTGACCGTGGCCCGGATCGCCCACCTGGCCGGCGTCTCGGCCCCCACCGTGTCGAAGGTGCTCAACGGCAGGGCTGGTGTCGCCGCCGCGACGCGACAACGGATCGAACACGTCATCCAGGAGCATGGCTACCAGCGCCAGGAGCAGAGCGAGCCGGCGACGCCGGTAATCGAGGTGGTCTTCCAGGTGCTGGACAGCCCGTGGGCACTGGAGATCATTCACGGCATTTCACAGGTGGCTCGGCCGCGCGGACTCGCCGTGGCGGTCAGCGAGATGCGCGGGCAACTCGTCCCCGACGAGGCGTGGACCCGTGACGTACTGGCACGCCGGCCCACGGGCGTCGTCGCGGTTTCCGCCAACCTGACCCGACAGCAGAGCAGGCAGCTGGCCAGCCGGGCGATCCCCCTGGTGGTTCTCGATCCGTCGGGCGAGCCGACGCACGAGACCCCCTCGGTCGGCGCCACCAACTGGAACGGCGGCCTAGTCGCCGCCCGGCATCTCCTCGAACTGGGCCACCGGCGTATCGGCATGATCAACGGGCCGGCCGAACTGCTGTGCTGCCGGGCCCGCCTGGACGGGTATCGCGCTGCTTTGGACGCGGCGGGCGTCGCCCCGGACCCGGATCTCATCCGGACCGCACCGCTCTACATGCAGGACGGCCTCGCCGAGGCCACGGCGCTGCTGGCCCTCTCCGACGCACCCTCCGCGATCTTCACCGCGAACGACCTGCAGGCGTTGGGGGTGTACGAGGCAGCACGCCGTGCGGGCCTGCGCGTTCCCGAGGATCTGAGCGTGGTCGGCTTCGACGATCTACCGCTCGGGCAGTGGGTGGGTCCGCAGCTGACCACGGTCCGGCAGCCGCTGCTGAAGATGGGTATGGCCGCCGCGGAACTCGTCCTGTGCCTGGCGGACGGTCGCCGACCGGAACAGGACCGGATCGAGTTGTCCACCTCCCTGGTGATCCGGGGAAGCACCGCCGCACCCGGCTCGAGGCGGTGACTGCGTCGGGGTCGCTGCGCGCGACGCCCCAGCTCCGTACTCAGCAGGAGCGGGTGCACGGATGCCCGGCCAGTTAGCCGGGGCATCCGTGCACCGATCAGTTGAGTGGGAACCCAGCTCCCACGATCAGAAGCCGATCGACTGCGCTACGTTTTGCAGTTCTGTGAGGTGCCCCCGGGGTGGCGCGCAGAGCATCCGCGACAGTTGCTGACCTGGGCAAACGTGCTCCGGTAGAGATCATCTGTCGCTACAACTTGCCGCCGAGGTACCCGTTCGGGCGGAAGTCCGCCTGAGGACGGCGCGGACGGGACGCACGTGCTGCTGGCCCTGGTGCCGGCATCGTGGTGGTCGGCGCGGTGGACCACTGTGGCGGCGAACTGGCCGTTGGCGGTCGTGGCCGTCGTCAGCCTGGCCAGTCTGATCGGCGGCGGCTTCGTTCTTCGCCTGCTGGAAGCACTCCTCGACCACCTACCGGGCACCGGCGACTCGGGCGAGGTCAACCAGCCGGGCGCGGCGGGGGCCGTAGCAGACGTAGTAGGCGATCTCCCCGGTGGTGATGCTGCGCCGGGCGAGGAGCCAGTGGCCGCGGCCCGGTTTCCACCAGGCGGGCACCCGGACCGGCACTCGCGCCCACCAGTACTCCCGTGGTCCGTGAGCACCCGCGCCGGCGGACAGGCGGTACCACGCCTGGCCGGGTAGGGCGGCGATCAGCTCGTCGGCGCGGGCTCGTCCCGTGCTGGTGGTGACCATGTCGTCGTTGCGGCGGGTCGCGACCACATACGGTACATCCCGCTCTTCCAGCCACACCCGCAGCGACTTCGACTGGCCGTACGCCTCGTCCATCGTCACCCAGCCGACCGGCACCCCAGCATCGAACGCTCGGCCGAGCATGGTCCGGGCCATCTCCACCTTCGTCGCGAAGGGCACCGAGTCCGGAACACCAGCCGCCCGGCACCGGTCCCGGTCGTCGGTCCACGACGCCGGCAGGTACAACTGCCGGTCAACCAGGGCGTGTCCCTTGGCCGATCGGTAGGCGAGGAACACGCCCACCTGGCAGTTCTCGACCCGTCCGGCGGTGCCGGAGTACTGCCGGGCCACCCCGGCCGAGCGGATGCCCTTCTTCAAGAAGCCGGTGTCATCGACGATCAACACACCCTGCGGGTCGCCAAGGTGCTCGACCACCTAGTCGCGCACGTCGTCACGAACAGCGTCGACGTCCCAGTCCGCCCACCGCAACAACCGCTGCATCCCGTCCGGCGACACGTCCCCCGCCTGCTCAGCAAGCGTCCAACCGTTCTTGCGGTCCAGGCCCGAGACCAGCCCACACAGGTACTGCCGAGCCCGACGACGCGGCTGCACCCGCCGGAACCGCACCCTGATCCGACCATGCAAACCGGTCCAACTCGGTGGACCACCGCTCAACATCGACGCTCGTCACGCCGAGTTCAACGAACGCGAGCACCACTCGACACGCTCAATGCCGTTGCAGTACTTAGCGTCCTGCAAAAGTGATCAGCCGCGCAGGTCGCGACGGCGGTAGCCGATGACGCCGAGGATGGTGAGCGTGCCGGCGATGATCAGCATGGTGGTGGTTGCCGGCCAGTTCGGTGGCAGGTCGGGGACCGGGGCGAGGTGGGCGAACGGGGAGAGCCGCCGTACCCATGTCGGTGCCTCGGTGCTGTCGGCGATGACGTGGAGGAGAAATCCGCCGGCTGCGGGTAGGGCGCCCAAAGGTGCGACGGCCGGGGGTAGCCAGCCCAGGGCGAGTACGGCCGCGCCGAGGCAGAGCAGGGCGATGGGGATCACGTTCACTGCGCCGGCCAGAGCGTCGCCGTACCGCAGTGGCGCGTTGACGGCGCTCGCCCCGGCCCAGGTCGCAAGGCCGGCGACGGCGGTGAGGATCGCCGCGCCACAGGCGGTGACAGCTGTCTCGGTAACCAGCAGCCGGGTACGGGTGATCGGCTGGGCGTAGAGAAGGGTCAGCCGCCGACCGGCTTCGTCCGCGGCCATGGCAGAGACCCGGGCGGCGGCGAACACTCCGACCGGGATGGCGAGCAGCGCGAACAGCGCGGCGACGTAGCCCTCGACCGAGCCGAGGGCACCGAAGCCGGCTTGGGCGGCGAGTTCGGCGAATCGTGGGTTATCGGCGAGGAACGAGGTCATGGAGACCGCGAGTAGGCCGATGAGTAGAAAGTAGGCGGCGACCCCGGCCGCCCACCCGGCCAGGGGACGCAGGAGGCGCCGGGTCGCGAACCCGGGCACCGAGCCGAGCAGCCGCAGCCGTGGCGGGCGCCCCGCCGAGGTGGCGAGCCAGCCGGCGCCTACGTCCCGACGGGCAGCCACCGCCGCCGTGGCCGCGAACAGGGTCGCGGCAGCGACCGCCAGCACTGTCAGCGGCAGGAGACGGTTCGCCTCATACGGGCGGGAGAACGCGACCAGCCCGAACGGCGAGAGCCAACGCAGCCATCCCAGGGCGCCTGCGCCGTCGCCGACCATCCGCATGAGTAGCCCGACGCCGAGTAGCCCGACCGCCGTCCCGGTAGCCGTTCCCCGGCTGGGGAAGAGTTGGGCCGTCAGCGCACCGGTGGCGGCGAAGAACACCCCGAGCAGCGCGACTCCCGCCCCGTGCAGCAGAGCACCTCGGGGTGCGGTGCCGACCGCGGTCAGAGCGCAGGCTGTCGCCAACCCCGCGACGACGAGTGCGGCGACCACGACGGTCAGGTGTCGGGCCACGATCGTGGTGACCGGGATCCGGCCGGCCGCCAGCAGGTCCCACCGGCCGGCGTCTTCCTCACCGCGGGTGATCCGGGTGACGGCGAGTAATCCCCAGATACCGGTGAGCACGGAGAGGACGGTGCCGGTACGCCAGACGGTGAAGCCGCCCGGATCGTGCAGCGCGACCGGCTCGCCGAACAGCGTACGGATGGCCGGGTTCTCGGCCAGAGCGGCGAGCGCCGCGGCATCCAACGTGTCGCCGACGGTGCGGGAGTAGGTGGCGGCGACCATCGCCGACATGCCGGCCATCACCGCCACGACGATCACGGCGCCGCGGCGGACCTGTCGCACAGCAAGCCAGGTGACGGCCCGCGTAACTGCCGCGACGGGCGCCGTTGTCCGGCCGACGGGGGTGTCGACGGCCGTCATCGGGAGGCCTGCGTGTAGTAGTGGAGGAAGATCTCTTCCAGGGTCGGCTCGTGGACCTGCAGCGCCGTCACATCCGCTGCGGCCAGGGCCCGCAACGCCGGTGCCGGCGGTCCGGCGAGGGTGAACCGCAACCGTGACGGTCCCACCACCTCGACGCCCTCGACACCAGGGACCTGGGCCAGGTTCGGGGTCGGGCCGGTGAAGGTCACCGCTACCTGGCTGCGGTGCAACCGGCGCAGGTCCGGGACTCCGGCGACCTCGACCAGGCGACCCGCGCGCAGGATCCCCACCCGGTCGCACACCGCTTCCACCTCGGCCAGCTGGTGGGAACTGAGGAACACCGTCTGGCCCCGCTGGCGGGCCTGCCCGACCGCGTGCTGGAACTCGCGTTCCATCAGCGGGTCGAGGCCGCTGGTCGGCTCGTCCAGGATCAGCAGCGGTGCCCGGGTCGCGAACGCGGCGACCAGGGCCACCTTCTGCCGGTTCCCGGTCGAGTACGCCCGCCCCGGTTTTGACAGGTCCAACTCGAACCGGTCCACCAGTTCGTCGCGGTAGGCGCGGTCTATCCCGGGGCCGGTGCGGGCCAGCAGCTCCAGCGTTTCCGCACCGGTCAGGGCCGGCCACAGCGCCACGTCGGCGGGCACGTACCCGATCGACCGGTGTGCCACCGCGACATCGCCCGTGTCGGTGCCGAAGATCCAGGCCCGGCCCTCGGTCGGGCGTGCCAGACCGAGCAGCAACCGGATCGTGGTGGACTTTCCCGCACCGTTCGGGCCCAGGAAACCGAACACCTCACCGGCCGGCACGCTCAGCTCCAGCCTGTTCAGGGCGCACACTCGCCCGTAGCGTTTGGTCAGGCCAGTGGTGCGAATGGCAGGAACATCCACGGAAGCCTCCCGGGATCGACAGCCGACAGGACTGCCGACCAGACTTCCCGGCGCACCACAGCAGAGCCTACGTGCCACCCATCGACGTGGGAAGTCCTCGACAAGGCCGTCCACCGCCACCTTGCCGCCTTCGGGAACTCGTTCGTCCAGTACGAGCGGAACGACGTCGGATGCCGCGACGGTGGGCGTTGCCGAAGTTCGGCAACGAACAGCCCTCTCAGCTGTCACGACATCGGCCTGGAAAGTCGCGGGGGTGGGGGTGAGGCTTGCTGGCATGGTCGAGTTCCGCCGCACGCCCGCCAGGGCCGACAGCTCACTGTTCCGCACCGTGCCAGCCGGGGGAGGAGGTGCGTCATGACATCGGTGATCGAGACCCAGGGTTTGACGAAGTTTTACGGCGGTCGCCGCGGGTTGGAAGATCTCGATCTGCGGGTCCAGCCGGGTGAGGTGTTCGGCTATCTCGGTCCGAACGGGGCCGGGAAGACGACCACGATCAGGCTGCTGCTGGACTTCATCCGTCCCACCCGGGGCACCGCCACGGTGCTCGGCGCCGTTCCCCGGCACGGCGTCGACAACCGCCGCCGGATCGGTTACCTCCCCGGTGAGCTGTCGTTCGAGGGACGGGAACGGGTGGCCGAGCTGCTGCGATTCTTCGGCGACGCCCGTGGCGGCGTCTCCGCCCGGCGCATCGGCGAGCTGGCGGAGCGGTTGGAACTGGACCTATCCCGCAGGATCCGTGGCCTGTCGAAGGGCAACAAGCAGAAGGTCGGCCTGGTGCAGGCGTTCATGCACGAGCCGGAGCTGCTGGTCCTCGACGAACCGACCACCGGCCTGGACCCGCTGATGCAGCAGGAGTTCCTGGAGATGGTCCGCGAGGCCCGCGCGAACGGGCAGACCGTGTTCATGTCCTCACACGTACTCGCCGAGGTGCAGACCGCGGCCGACCGGGTCGGTATCGTCCGCGCCGGCCGGCTGGTCGCCGTCGAACGAGTCGAATCGCTGGGCAAACGGGCCGTCCGCCAGGTCGAGGTGCACTTCGCCGAGCCGCCTGCGGTGGCCGACTTCACCGGCCTGCCGGGCGTCACCGACGTGAGCGTCGAAGGACCGGTCCTGCGCTGCACCGTCGACGGGCAACTCGACCCGCTGATCAAGGCACTCGGCCGACACACCGTCGTCGACCTGATCAGCGCCGAACCCGACCTGGAGGAGACCTTCCTCAGCTACTACCACCAGTCCGAGGTGACGACGTCGTGATCCCCAGCCTGATCCGCAAATCCCTGCGCGACTACCGGCGCGCGGTCGCCGGCTGGATGATCGGCGTCGGTGTCTTCGTCACCATCTACGTTTCCTCCTGGTCTCAGTGAGCGTTTTAGATGTGTGTTGGCCGGGCGTGTCGCACCGGGGGTCCGATCGATGATGGC
>NZ_JBDJAV010000101.1:0-10894 GCF_039649625.1 Plantactinospora sp. ZYX-F-223
TCGACATGTGTCCTCCCATTCAGGCTGCGCGCAGGGGAGCGACAGCCTGGGTCCAGGCGATGACTTCGGTGAGCAGTTGATGGAGGGCCGCGGTGTGGCGATCGGCGGGGGTGAAGCTGGTGAAGGATTCGAAATCGGCCACCAGGGAGAGGTTGAGTTGGGTACGAACCGTCGCGATGTGCAGGCCCGCGGCGATGAGGCGAAGGTGCTCCACGGCGCGGGCTGCCGCTGACGTTGCTCCACGGGTCGAGTACGAGCTCACCGCGCTCGGCCGCTCCCTCGCCGAGGCCGTCGACCACCTCGTCCTCTGGGTGCGTACCCACCAGTCCGCCATCGTCGACAACCGCGCCTCCTTCGACAGCAGCAACCGACGGTAACGGCACTCGGTGACCCCGGCGCTGCCCGCCTGGTCGAAGCCGGGCGGCCCGGGAAGCGGGGGCAGCGGCCAGCCCACGCCGAGGAACGTCGGCCCCGCAGAGCAGACGAGGTCGCCGTCCGGTCGGTCAGCCGGGACGGATTCGCTGATGGACGATCCGGTGACCCGGCCCCTCTGGTCGCAGAAGAGGGCCGCAGCTGAGATAGCCGCAGGCCAGCGGAGACGGGCCGAACCGTGGCGCCTGGACCGACCTGTGTAACACGCATCAGCAGGAATTGTCGGCGCGCTGTTTGGCCGCGTTGCTCAGGAGGGCGAGGGCCGCCTCCCGGGCGTCGTCGGCAGCGCCGGGGCCTTCGAGGTGGTCGGCGACGACGGTCGCGCCTTCCAGGAGCAGGAGGAGCTGCCGTCCCAGAGCGCCGGGATTCGCGGCTCCGGCTCGGGTGGCGATCGCAGTGAAAAGGTCCAGGTAACGACCGAGATGACGGGCGGCGATGGTGCTGGCCGGAGCGGTGTGGTGCTGGGTGGCGGCGTTCACGATCGCGCAGCCGCGGAAGCCGGGTTCGTTGTACCAGAGGCGGAGGGCGTCGAAGACCGCGGCGAGCTGGGCCGCCGGCTCGTCGCCCGCGTCGACGGCGGCCCGGGCCAGCCAGCGTGTGACACGGTCGCTGCGGGCTTCCAGGACGGAGCGGACGAGTCCGTCCTTGGACCCGAAGTGGCGGTACAGCGTCTCCTTGGAGATGCCCGCCTCGGCGCACAACTCCGCGATCCCCACGCCGTCGAGCCCTCGCGCGTAGAGGATGCCTTCCGCGGTGCGAACGATCGCCGCCCGGGTGCGGTCAGGGTCCAAGGTGCTGCCTTTGGGAACAGGCATGCGGAAGATGGTACCAGTCGGTTCGATGGTCTGCTAACCTCCGGATCGAACCGATCGGTTCTATCTAAGGAGCATGCTGTGCCGGACCCGCTCGTTACTGATCCCGTCCACGTGCAGGGACCTCCCGCGCGCACGGTGCCCGTGACCTTTCAGAGTGCGGGCGCAACGCTGCTGGGCGTCTTGCACCTGCCGTCCGGCCCCGGCCCGCACCCCGTGGTAGTCCTGCTGCACGGCTTCCCAGGGCATGAGCGGAATTTCGACCTCGCGCAGGCGTTGCGTCGAGCCGGCTACGCCACGCTGGTGTTCCACTACCGCGGCTCGTGGGGGATGGACGGCTGCTGGTCGTGGGCGCACGTGCTGGAGGATTCGGCTCGCGTGGTCGCCCGCCTGCGCGAGCCCGAGGCGGCCACTGCCCACGCTCTCGACCCGGGCCGGCTGGCCGTCATCGGCCACAGCCCGGGCGGTTTCGCCGCGTTGATGACCGCGGCCGCCGATCCCGGCGTGGCCGCAGTCGGCTCGGTGGCCGGGTTCGACTTCGGGACAGCCGCCGCCGCCTGCCGGTCCGACCCGGCGGTCCGAGCCGCCTACCTCGAAGACTGGGCCGGCGAACTGCTCCCCCTGACCGGCACCAGTGCGCAGGCGCTGGTCACGGAGATGGAGGCAGCGGGGAACTCGTGGAGCCTGGCCCACCTCGCGCCACGGCTAGCCACCCGCCCCGTGCTACTGATCGGCACCGACCACGACACTGTCACCCCCGCCGACACCCACCACCGGCCACTGGTGGACGCCTACCGCGCCCACCCCGTTCCGGGCATCGAGCACCACGTCTTCCGCACCGACCACGCCCTGTCCGACCATCGAGTCGCCCTCGCCCGTACGGTGATCGCCTTCCTCGACCGGCACGTGAGAGACACCACCCGGTGAACCTGATTCCCACCCCTGCCGAGGCCACCGGTTCGCTCCGCCCGCAAGCTCCGGCGTATCGCTGGACCGCCGCACGACTCGCCCTGGGAACCGCGTCGGCCCTGGGGATCTCCCGCTTCGCCTACGGCCTGCTCCTGCCGGCCATGCGAACCGATCTGCACTGGAGCCTTGCCCAAGCCGGTGCGCTGACGACCGCCAACAGCGTCGGCTACCTTCTGGGAGCCGTACTCGCCGGCGTGGCGGCGCGGCGGTGGGGGCCCACGGCGATCTTCCGCCTAGGCATGATGATCACTGCCCTGGCCCTGGCCGGCACCGCGCTGAGCAGCGTATACCTGGCGCTGCTCACCGCACGCGCGGCGGCAGGCATCGGCGGCGCCCTGGTCTTCGTCGCTGGAGGCGTGATCGCTTCGCGCCGCGCCGCCGCCGCGCGCTCGCCCGCCCCGATCACGATCTACTTCTCCGGCGCAGGGCTTGGCATCGCCGTCAGCGGAGCATCGCTGCCGAGCCTGATGACGCACACCCCGCACGCCTGGCCGATGGCCTGGATCGGCCTGGCCGCCCTCGCCCTCCTGGCTACCGTCGCTAGCTGGAGCGCCGCACGAGTCGACGAACCCGAGCTCCAGTCGGCCACAGGCCAACGCCGGTTACGACGGCTGTGGCGCACCGGCGTCGCTTACCTACTCTTCGCCGCCGGATACATCGCCTACATCACGTTCCTGTCAGCCGCCCTGGCCCACGAGCACACGCCCATATGGCAGATCAGCATGCTGTGGACCCTACTGGGGACAAGTGCCATGGCCGCACCCCGCTTGTGGAGTCCCCTGATCGCCGCATGGCCGCCAGCCCGCGTCCTCACCACCCTGCTAGCCCTCCTCGCCGGCGCGAGCGTCCTCACCCTCGTCAGTTCGTCATACGCCGTCCTCGCCGTCTCGGTCCTGACCTACGGCGGCACCTTCATGACCGTTCCGGCCGCCGTCACCGCGACCATCCGCAGCACGACCCGCCCCGAAGACTGGGCACCCACCCTCTCCGCTTTCACCACAGTCTTCGCCGCCGGCCAGACCATCGGCCCGTGGGCGGCCGGCACCATCGCCGACCATTCCTCGACCGACGCCACGCTCGTCTGGACCGCTGCACTGTGCGCCTCAGCCGCACTTGTCGCGGCAACCCAAAGACCGGAAACCCTGCGATAGACAAGTCCGCCCCGATCCGGCGAAGCGGCGCCAGGAAAATCGACGACCTGTGGGCCCCCGAAGGCCGCTACGTCGACCCGCTGGCCGTCGCCGAGGGCCGGGAGGCGATCGACGCGATCTCATGTGACCTCCTCGAGGGGTGGCGGGATTCCAATCGATGAGCCTGGACGACCGTTGGCACGGGCCGGCAAACCTGAGCGCCCGCGGGCGCTCATGGTGGCAGTTGGTCGGTCCTGCCCGGCGTTGCGGCGCTCGGCCGTGTTGAGGCGGCTGGCGTGGGCGGTGCTGCGGCCTGGGATGGGCCTGGTGGGCCTCGCCGGACGAACCGGATAGGCCCACCAGGGACATGACGCCAGCCTTGACGCGGTCGACTGTCGTGCCTTCTGCCCGTTCGACAGTGTCGGATGGTGAAGTCGGGTGTTTGGTGTTGGGTTAGAGGGTGACGGTTCGTCCGCCGATGGTGACGACGAGGCGGCCGTCTGCAGCGAAGGACCAGCTCAGGGAGCCGCTGAAGTTGGTGCAGCGGGAGCCGTTGGTGCCGGCCCAGAACTGGTTGGAGGCGTCGCTGCTGCCGATGATCCGGTCGTTGGATCCGCTGTCGCAGGAGGTGTTGTTGCGGAACACCGAGGTGCCGCCGTCGAAGTTGAAGTTGCGTTCGGTGTTGTCGATGCCGAGGTTGTTCGAGATCGTCATCGAGCCGGGGTTGCGGTTGAACGTGAACCCGTGCTTGCCATTGTTGTAGGCGATGGTGCGGCGTACGACGTGGTTGACCGCGATGTCCTCGCCGCCGAGCTTGAAGCCGTTGCGGTCGCCGTTGCCGGCCTGGCCACCGTTGGACAGGGTGCCGTTGTCGTAGGCCAGGGAGTCCTCGATGGTGACCGCGCCGATGGCGCCGGTGTCCGACTTGGTGTACAGGTCGTAGCCGTCGTCGATGTTGTTGTGGGCCACGGTGTAGCGGAACACGTTGCCGGGGCCGACGGTGAGCTTGGGAGCGAAGCCGTCGGCGTCCTCACCGTCGGAGTCGACGTTGTCGTGCGACTCCGAACTCACGATGAGGTTGTTGGACGGCCACTGCTCCCGCGGTGCGCCGGCAATCAGCCGCGACAGTTGCAGGCCGGAGTCGCGGTTGTACCGGGTGATCGTGCGTTCGATGATGTTGTTGTTGCCGGCCAGCAGGATCCCGTTGTCGCCGGCGCGTTCGACGATGATGCCGTTGATGTGCCAGAAGTTGCCGCCCACGGCCAGCCCGCGGTTGGCCGGGTCCTCGGCCTGCGCAGAGAAGTTGAGCACGGGCCGCTCGCCAGGGAAGGCGAACAGATTCTTACGGGCACTCGCGGTGCCGTTGTTGCCCTGCGCGATGGTGACCGTCTGGGAGAAGTTGTAGGTACCGCCGCGGATGTAGATCGTCCCGCCGGGCGCGATGCGGGTGATCGCCGAGGTCAGCGTCGTCGGGCTCGCCTGCGTACCGGCAGCGCTGTCACTGCCGTTCGGCGCCACGTACAGCGTGTCCCCAGCCGGTGGCGGCGTGGTGGGTGGCGGGGTCGTCGTCGGCGGCGGGGTCGTCGGTGGCGTGCCGTCCGTCGTGACGTCGAGGTAGTCGATGTTCGCCAGGCCAGTCGAGCTGGTCGGGGTGAGCCGGATCGTGTTGTTGCCCGCGTTCAGGGTCGCGGTCAACGTCTTGGTGACCCAGGTGGTCCACGCACCCGTGCCTTCGAATGGCACCGATTGCACGGTCGTGCCGTTGACGATCAGGTTGGCGGCGCGGCTGGTGGTGGTGCCGTTGGCGAACCGCACCCCCAGTGTCGCGGTGCCGGCCGCGGCGGCGTTCACCGTGAACTGGACGAAGCCGCTGGTGGAGTTGGTGCCGTTGCAGAAGCCCGAGCCGGAGAACCCGGAGTGCTCGCTGTCGATCGTGCCGGTGCAGACCGCCGGGGAGGTCTCGGCCTCGTAGTGGGTGGTCGCGGCGAACGCCGAGCCGGTGGCCCAAACGCCCGCCGCCCCCACTGCCACGGCGGCGGTGGCGCCGGCGATCAGGACCTTGAATCTCGTCATCTGTGTGTCTCCAAAGTGTGCGTACGGTGTGGGCATGTGCCCTGGCTGCCCAGACGCCGCAGAGGGTCGCGGTCCGCGTCCTTGTGCCCGGTCACGAGACCGAAACATCGATGAAACCCCAGCGTATGGAAAGCGCTTTCCAGCCTCAAGGGTTGGCGTTTGCAGGTTTGTTGCAGGCCACGTCGCCTGCGGCGTCCATGCCGTGGGCCGTCTTTGGTGCCGCCGCCTCGTGGATGTGTGTCACGAACGACTTGCCGCGCTCGAAGGACGAGTCGCGACTCGGGTGTCGCGGCCGTCCGATCCGACAGTTTTTGTGCCCCGCACCCCCGGGTGGGGTGGGCCGGGGGGGTGCGGGGCGGGGCAGCGGCGGCTACCCGCTTTGGTGGTGCCTAGAGGCCACCTGCTCGGTGCCTACCGGTACGTGATGTCGGATGGGGAGTACAGGCAGTTGGTGCTGTCCGGGCCGGTGCCCACTACGGGCGGGTCACCACCGCCCTCGTTGCCCGTGTACTTACGGCAGATCACCATGCTGCGGCTGGAGTCGTTCACGATCGTGATCCCGCTGAACCGTGCCGTGTCACCGTAGTTCGTGTTGATGCTCGCCACGGTGCTGCCCGGCCGGGTCAACGTCACGTTCTGGATCTCGACGTTGCGTCGGTGCTGGGTGGAGCAATTGCCGCACGACCGGTAGAAGGTGCCGAAGTTCGTGGCCTGGAAGTTCCGGATGGTCACCGTCCCAGGTCCGTTGTGCTGGAACACCTTGTCGTTGGCCGACCGGGCGCCACCGCCGTCGACCAGGAAGCTCGGCGAGCCGCTGCCACGGAAGGTCGCGGCGTCCTCGCCCACGTCCTCCCACCACACGTTCCGCAGCGTGCACGGGCCGGAGCAGTGCACCCCGTCACCAGCCGGCGCACCAATGATCACATTCTGCAGCGTCGCCCCGGAGGCGAGCTGGAACATCGGATCCTGGCTCTCCTCCTGGCTACCGTCGCCGATGCAGCAGTACCGGCGCATCCCACCGTCGAAGGTGCCGGACACCGAAATGGTGCCGTCAACCGAACTCTGTCCGGTCGGCGTCGGCCACGACGTCGGCGGCGGGGTGGTCGGTGGTGGTGTGGTGGGGTTGGGCGGTGGTGTGGTCGGGTCGGTCCCGCCGGTGCAGGTGACTCCGTTGACCGCGAAGCTGCTCGGCGCCGGGTTGCTGCTGTTGTTCCAGGTGCCGTTGAAACCGAACGAGGCTGAGGCGCTGGTGGCCAGGTTGCCGTTGTAGCCGACGTTCACGGCCCGCACCGAGTCGCCGCTTTGGGTGACCGTGGCGTTCCACGCCTGTGTGATCGTCTGTCCGGCCGAGAACGACCAGGTGAGTTGCCAGGACGTGAGGGGGTCACCGACGTTGGTGAGGGTGACGTTGCCGGAGAAGCCCCCGGGCCATTGTGAGCCGACCGAGTAGGCGACCCGGCAGCCGACGGCCGCTTGGGCCACACCGGTGGTGACGATCACCCCGGTCGCGGCCATCGCGGCGACGGCGACCGTGGAGGTCCACAACGCCCTTCGGCGCTGTCGATGGGACATGGCGTACTCCATCTGTTCACGGGTGGAAGCCACCTGCTGGCGGCACCGTTGCCCGACGGTGCCGCAGGTGGCGCTGACATACGCCCGGACGGTCAGCCGCAAGGCCGACACCAGTTACGCCCACCGGGGGCGGTAAGCGCTTCCCGCCATCGAAACTCGATCCGGCATCCCGCCAGGAAAGCGCTTACCTAAGCTATACTTATATCTCTATATGTCAACTGCTTGGTGGGGCCTGCGGGGGCCGGTCGTTGACGCGAATCGCCGCCTGGAGCCCGCCCTCCAGGTGCCATGGCGAGTTCGCGCGCTGCCGGCTGCCTGGGACGCGTCACCGTCCCGGCGGTGGACACCAGCTACAGCTTGCCGGCGCCCGCGCCGGCGCTTACCAGGGCCGGGACGTCCTGGCAGGGCTGCAGCTGATAGCTGTAGGGGATGGGGTTGACGCTGCCGGCGGTCTGTGACGTGCCGGAGTTGGCGAAGCAGTTGTTGAGGGACACGAGGTTGCCGTTGGTGCCGCCGCCGCCGCTGAGTTGGAAGGGCACGGCGACGCCTTGGAAGTAGTTGCCTTCCACGAGGATGCCCGCGCCTACGGTGGACCGGACGCCGTACTTGCTGATGTCGCGGTAGTAGTTGTTGTAGACGTGCACCGGGTTGCCGAAGCGCACCCAGGGATTGCGCTCGACGGTGCCGTCGAAGAAGTTGTGGTGGTAGGTGATGTTCAGCCGGCCGCGGTCCTGCGAGGCGTTGTCGGCGTTGTGGCCGGCCAGCATGTTCTTGCCGTGGGTGCTGTGGTTCCAGGAGATGGTGACGTACGACGAGCCTCGCTTGACGTCGGCGGCTCCGTCGTAGCCGCCGACGAACGTGTTGTGGTCGATCCAGACGTGATGGGAGAACATCTGGACATTGACCGCGTCGTCGGCCCAGTCGTCGAAGGTCAGGTTCTGGATGATGACGTTGTGGACCCGGTTGGCCGGCGGTGAGGTGATGCCGTCGTTGGCTCCCAGCCCGATGTTCAGGCCGCCGCCGGTGAAGCCGGAGTGGGCGCCGAGCCCGACGATGGTCTTGTCCGAGGTGACGTTGTGCATGGGTCCGGGCAGCGCGATCATCCCGTCGACCTCGATGATCAGCGGTCCGGTCCGCGCGATCGCGGCCAGGAACGCGCTGGCGGTGTTCACCCTTACCGTCGGGCCGCCGGCACCGCCCGTGGTGCCGTCCTGTCCCCACCCGGCGATCGCGGCGAAGCCGGTCGGCGCACCGATCGCACCCGACGCTTGGACCGTCGATGCCGCCGCGACCTGGCGCGTGGCGGGGTCCGCTCCGGCGCTGGTCGAGGTGAGCGCGGCGACCAACGCGGCGACCAACGCGCCGGCCGTGCCGGCGGCGAACGCGCCGCGCCGCGCTCGTTTGCTGTGGAGCTTGGGTCGGCTCATGAGATGACCTCCTCGAGGGTTGGGGGGACGTTCGTGGGCGTGTCAGGGATCGGCCCGCCGATCGTGCTACCAGCACAGACGCCGCTGAGCCTGGTACGTCGCATGCTTCTCCTCAGACACGTAAGCCCTTGTCCCGCGACTGCGACCTGACGGGCACATGCGGGTTTCTCATGAGACGTTCGGCGGGCCACCCGGGTAACAAGAAAATGTCGACCTCGTGTCCGCGCCGCTGCGGGGCCTCGCCGCACGTTGCGTCGATGGGTCGGCTACGCGCCGCTTTACAACCCCGAGCTGATCATGTGACCATATGCCTACCAATCCACGGTCGTGGATTGGTAGGCATATGGTGGCGGTCACCGGCCCGCGCTGTAGTCGACGAACAGAGCAGCCCGAGGGGAACCACTGGGGTGGCGGAACAACATGCCGCAACCTCCGTCCGCGGCATGGCGGAACTGGTTGAAGCCGCCCAGGCAGGCGACGAGGCGGCCCTGACCGAGCTGATCTCTGCCCACCTGCCGTTGATCTACAACTACATCGGCAGGGCACTCAACGGACACCCCGACGTTGACGACCTGGTCCAGGAAACGATGATCCTGGCCATGCGCGGCCTGCCGCGGCTGCGCGAGCCTGAACGGTTCCGATCCTGGCTGGCAATGATCGCGTACCGGCAGGTCCACGGGTACGTGCGGAACTGGCAGCGAACGCTTCGGCGGCGAACAGAGTTACCACCGGACCTGCTCGATCCGGGCAGCGACTTCGTCGAGCGGACCGTGACCGAGCTTGAGCTCAGTGGTCAACGCCGTGAGGTGGCGCAGGCGGCCCGGTGGCTCAGCGACACCGACCGCAACCTTCTGGCGCTGTGGTGGCAGGAGGCGACCGGCGAGCTGACCCGGACCGAACTAGCTACGGCTCTGGCTGTCGACATCAAGCATGCCGGCGTGCGCATCCAACGCATGAAGGCCCAGCTCGACGCCGCGCGCGTCGTCGTCCGGGCGCTGAACGCCACACCGGGCTGCGTCGAACTCACCACCCTCACGAGGAGCTGTCGCGGCCGGCCGCGGTCCGTGTGGCGCAAGCGCCTGATCCGGCACGTCAACAGCTGTCCACACTGCGGCACACACCGCAACGGTCTGCTACCCCCGGAAAGCCTGCTGCACGGGCTCACCCTCATCCCCGTGGCGACCGCGGCCGTGGTCGGCGTCAACAGCTCGGTCACACCACCATCCATCTGGACCGCGATCTACCACGCCGCCGCGAACAAGGTCACCGCGGGCGTGGCCGGCGCCGCGATCTTCATGGGCGGCGGCTTCACCCTCGCCGTCCAGCACTCCCCGCAACCCCAGGCCGATCCTGACGTGGCCGCCGCGCCGCTGACCACCGCCGGCGTATCCACCACCACACCACCTAACCGGCCACCGGCCAGGACACAGACGCCGGGGGTGACCGACGCACACATCTACCTCGCCCCGAACGGCTCCGACTCCGGCACCGGCACCATCGACCGCCCCCTCGCCACACTGCGCAAAGCCGTCACCATGGTCAAGCCCGGCCAGACCATCGCCCTACGCGGCGGCACCTACCAACCCACCGAACCGGTCATCATCACCATCAGCGGCCAACCGACACAGCGCATCACAGTGACCCGCTACCGTGACGAACAGCCCGTCATCGACGCCAGCCGGATCCCGGCCGACCAGTGGACGATCACCCACCGCGCCAACTACTGGACCGTCCAAGGACTGGAGATCAAGAACTCCGGTAGCCACGCCTACGTATGCGAGTCATGCCGCCACAACATCTTCCGCAACCTGTCCATCCACGACAACGTACGGTCCGCTCTGGCGCTCTGGCGCACCGGCACCGTCGGCAACCAGGTACTCGACAGCGACTTCTTCAACAACGTTGACCCCGCCGACCACGGCCGCTCCGGCGTCGGCCTGGAAATCAAGTTCGGCGCCGGTGAAGGCAACGTGATCCGCGGCAACCGCGCATTCAACAACGCCGACAACGGCTTCGACGTCGGCGACTTCGCCAGCCCCATCACCATCGAACACAACTGGGCATACGGCAACGGCGTCAACCGGTGGAAAATCACACCCTGGAGCAGCAACGCCAACGGGTTCCGCCTCGGCGGCGGTGCGTCATCCCCTGCGGCCACCCACCAACTGCGCAACAACGCCGCCTGGGACAACGTCAACCACGGCTTCGCCAGCAGCGGCAACCGCGGCACCATACAACTGCACAACAACACCGCCTACCGCAACGGCGCCGTCGGCTTCCACTTCCCAGACGCCACAACAGTGCTACGTCACAACGCCGCCGCCGATAACACCAGAAGGCCGTCCAGGACGGTCGACGGGAGCACTCTCGACGGCAACACCTGGGACAGCGGCGACAACACCAGCACCATCTTCCAGTCCACCGACCCCACCAGCGCCCAAGGCCCCCGCACACCCGACGGAAAACTCCCACCGACCGA
>NZ_JBDJAV010000102.1:0-9379 GCF_039649625.1 Plantactinospora sp. ZYX-F-223
GTGCTACTGCCGCGCGCCTCGCCGCTGGCCCAGTTGCGGGAGGTCGCGCTCGCCGACCTCGCCGGGCACGACCTGGCGATCTTTCCTCGGGCCACCGCGCCGGACTGGCACGACCGGGTCCTCGACCTCTGCCGCCGGCACGGCTTCACACCCCGGCGGATCCGGCACGCCGGCAACCCGGAGTTCCTGCTCGGCCTGGTGCTCGCTCGCGGGTGCGTGGCGTTCGAGCCGGAGTCGACGGCCCGCCGGGAGCCCCGAGTCGCCTGGCGGCCGCTGACCGAGCCGGTGCTGCGCCGCCGCACCTCCGGGGTCTGGCCGGACCGGTCGGCGCATCCGGCCGCGTCGACCTTCGCCCAGGTCGCCGCCGAGATCCTGGCGGGCCCGGCCCCGGCCGCCCCGATCGTGCTGGGTACCGGCCAGCCGCGCCCGTGGTCGGTGGTCTATCCGCCGGACGACTTCCCCGGACCGGGGTGAGACCGAGGGTATGCGGACCGGCGAGCGATCAGTTCCGGTGGGCCGACGGCAGGGTCGACAACTCGGCGACCGTAACGAGCAGCTCGACCGGGTACTCGTTGTCGGCCTGGCCGATCGCGAG
Organism: Plantactinospora sp. ZYX-F-223; assembly: GCF_039649625.1. Lineage (NCBI taxonomy): Bacteria > Bacillati > Actinomycetota > Actinomycetes > Micromonosporales > Micromonosporaceae > Plantactinospora > Plantactinospora sp. ZYX-F-223. The sequence continues at coordinate 596 of NZ_JBDJAV010000102.1, forward strand.
TCCCACCCACCGGTCGACCTCCGGCCGCCGCCAGACCTGGACCTCGCCGGTGAGCATGCCGAGCCGGGAGACCGGTTCCGGCGCCGACTCGTCGTCCCAGTCGATCCGGACGATCTCGGGTCCGCCCCACCGGGCGGTCAACGCGGCGGCCAGGTGGCCGAAGGCGGTCTCGATCTCCTGCTGGGCCCCCTCGCGGACCTCCTCGTCCCGGTCTTCCCAGAAGTCCCGGCTGGCCTGGAGGTGGCACAGGTGGTAACCCGCCCCGCTGAACAGGTGCGCCTCGCCGGAGTCCCCGGCCCGGAACGGCCGTGCGAGCAGGGCGTCGATGACGGCGAGCTGGTCGGCGGTGGCCATCGGACGAGACTACCGAGGTGGGAGCGCCGAGGAGCGACCGTCCCCAGGACCGGTGAAGTGCCCCGTCCCCGCGCACACCGTCCGGAGGGTCCGCATCACGAGGGCGGATCCGAGGCGGCGTGCACGACGGGACGCTGCGGCTGGTTGACGTACCCGGGTCGGCGAGGTGGCCCCCGGTCACGGGCCACCGGCGGGAAACTCCGGCTGGATTGTCGGTCCGACCCGCTTGAATGGCAGGGAGACGACGGACGGAAAGGTGGGAAGGCGTGGCTGGAGGATTGGATCGGGTCCGGATCGAGCCGTGGAGCGAGGGCGACCTCGACCTGCTCCGCCGGATCAACGCGCCCGAGATGAAGCGGCACCTGGGCGGCCCGGAGACCGAGGAGCAGGTCCTTGCCCGGCACGAGCGTTACGTCCGGTTCGGCGGCGGCGGGCAGGGGTGCATGTTCCGGGTGGTCGCCATCCCGGACGAGGTGCCGGTCGGCAGCGTCGGCTACTGGGCACGGGACTGGCACGACCGGACGGTCTACGAGATGGGCTGGAGCATCCTGCCGGCGTACCAGGGCAGAGGGCTGGCCACCGCCGCGCTGCTGGCCGTGGTCGACGAGGCCCGCGCCCGGCGGACCCACCAGTACGCGCACGCCTATCCCTCGGTCGACAACGCCGCCTCCAACGCGGTCTGCCGAAAGGCCGGCTTCGAGCTGCTCGGCGTGACCGAGTTCGAGTTTCCGAAGGGGCAGCTGATGCGCTCCAACGACTGGCGGCTCGACCTGACCGCAGCCGATCTCTAGGCACATGCCCGGCCGGATCAGGTGTCCGGTGTGGACGGTGCGGATCCGGGGGCGGGGAAGCAGCCGGCGAACGGGTCGGGATAGCCGCGCCAGCCGGCCTCGCCATCGGCCAGTTCGGCGTCCGTGAGCAGGCAGCGGGCGAGCGTGCGGTGGATGTCGACCGGGTCCAGGTCGAAGCCGACGAAGACCAGGTAGTTGTGCCGGTCGCCGTAGTACGGGTCCCAGTCCAGTGCGGCGGCGAGCCGGCGCTGGTCGCTCGCCTCGGCCCAGTCCTCGTCCGGCGCGTCGACCAGCCACCGGCCGAGGGTGCCCAGCGTCAGGCCGCCGCCGGCGAACTCCCAGCCGATCGCGATCTGCGGCTGGCTGGCCAGCCAGCACACGCCCCGGGAACGGAGCACCGGCGCGTTGACCGCCGTCAGCACCTCGTGCAGCCGTCCGGGGTGGAACGGCCGGCGGGCCCGGAACACCGCCGACACCACCCCGTGGTCCGGCTGCGGTTCCGGTACGCCGAGCAGGTGGCCCTCGATCCCCCGGGCCAGTACGCCGGGCGTCTCCGGCCGGTGCCGGTCGGTGTGCCGCAGCCGCCGGGTCAGCGCGCCCGCGTCGACGTACGGCTCGGTGACGGGGAGTTGCACGGCCCACGGGGCCAGCCGGTGCAGCAGTACCGACAGTTGACCGCTGTCGGAGCTGTCGCCGGGGGCGCCCCACAGCACGAGGGTGTCGGCGTACTCGATCTGCCGGGCGATCACGTCGGCGAGGCCCCGGTGGTCGTCGTCGGCGGCCTGGATGCCGAGCGTGGCCAGGTCGTCCGGGCTGGCCAGCCCGTCGAGCAGGTACGCGGCATCGACCACCGTCACGTACGAGTCGAAGTGCAGCCGGTCGGTGACCGGGGCGCCGTCCACCAGGTGGTGGGCGCAGACCTCGGCGACCGCCTCCGGCTCGACGGTCTCCGGCAGTAGCAGCACCAGGTCCCGGCCGGGACGGGTCCGGGCCAGCCGGGTGAGGGTGGGCAGCACGTCCTCGCGCAGGGTGCTGGAGAGGCAGCCGTGCGCCAGCGCGATCATCTCGTCCTCGACGATCCCGGCTCCGTCGCGGACGACCCGGCGGAGCACCCCGGCGCGCAGGTCGGTCAGCTCGTGCCGGACGAGCAACAGGCTCGGGTCGTCGGCGAGCAGCGCCCTCGCCACCGCGTAGCTGGCGGCGGGCCAGAACCCGGTGAGCACGGTGACCGAGGCGCGGCCGTCGGTGCGGGCGGCGGCGTCGAGGTGGTCGGGGGCCAGGGGTGACGACATGGCGGGCCTTCCGGAGTAGTTGAAAATGATTGTCAGTATAAGCGGGCTCCTGTCGTCGGGTTAGAGTCGCCCGCCGCGTGGAACTCGGCGGGCAGGGTCGGAGGAGGACCTGGTCAGGACGAAATGGTCGTACGCGGTCGAGGAGGAATCAGATGCCCAGACGGAGCGCCCGCACCGGCGCACGGCCGAGCGACAGTCTCGTACGCAACCGGGCGTGGCGGCCCGTGCGCAACCCGGCGTGGCGGGAGGTGACGGTCTGATGGCCCGGCGCAACGACGTACGCCCGATCGTCAAGCTGCGCAGCACCGGCGGCACCGGCTACACGTACGTGACCAGGAAGAACCGCCGCAACGACCCGGACCGGATGGTGGTGCGCAAGTACGACCCGGTGCTCCGCCGGCATGTCGACTTCCGCGAGGAGCGCTGACGGCACCCGCGTGGGGTGGTCAGCGGCGCCCCTGCCCAGGACCGGGGCGCCGCCACGAGCCGGTCAGCCGACCGGGGCCGGAGTCTTCTCCTCGATCTCGGCCACGACCGGTGCCTTCGCCTCCACCGCTGCCCGCTTGCGGGCCCGGTGCGCGGCGACGTGCGACCGGGTGGCGCAGCGCTCCGAGCAGAACCGGCGGCAGCAGTTGGACGAGGTGTCCAGATAGACGTTGCCGCAGCGGTCGTCGGCACAGACACCGAACCGGGAACTGCCGTACTCGCACAGCCAGACCGACAGCCCCCAGACCGCGCCGGCCAGGAACTCGGCACTCACCGAGGCCCCCCGGCTGGTCACGTGCATGTGCCAGTCCTTGGCATCGTGTCCGGAGATCCGTGGTTGGACGGGGTAGCTCTCCAAAAGCGAATTCAGCTCGTCCACCGCGTCGGCGTCCCGTCCCGAGGAGCCGAATTCGAAGACGTCCCGCAGGCGTTTCTGGGCCCGGCGGAAGGCGGCGACGTCCCGTTCGGTCACCTCGTCGCGCATCCAGCCGTGCTCGTCGGTGAAAACGGCCCGCAGGTCGTCGAGGTCGTCGAGTCGCGCGTTGACGAGATCGACCCCGGTCCGGGCGTACGCGTCGAAGTTCACCCGACAACCGTAGACGACTTACGGCTCCCGTGGCGCGTCCACGTAGTGGGGAAGGAACCGCGCGTAGCCATCGGTGATCAGGCTCCGGCTCTCCCGCAGCCCGGCACCAGCCGCCTCGCCGGCCACGACCCAACTGCCCAGCACCAGGTGATTATCCGAGAACGACGGTAGTGCGCGGAATTGCTGGTAACACCATCCTTCGTCACCGTAAATCCCTGGATTGTCGATCTCGCCGGCTCTGGTGACGATCCGCACCGAACCACCCTCCCGACCCAACAGCGGCTTGACCACGTATTCGGTCATTCCCCGGGGCGAGTCGAGGTACGCCGGCAGCAGGTAGGGATGGCCGGGATAGAGCTCCCAGAGTACGGCCAGCAGTGCCTTGTTGGAGAGCAACAGCTTCCAGGCCGGCTCGATCCAGGTGGTCGGGGTGCCCGGGTCCAGTGCCGGCCGGCCGTACGGCTCGGCGAGCATCCACTCCCAGGGATAGAGCTTGAAGCAGGTGAGGATCGGCGTGCTCGCCCCGTCCGGGCCGGGCGGGCCGGTGAACCGGCGGCCGTCCCAGCCGATCTGGAGCATCGGCAGCAGCTCGGTCTTCAGCCCCGCCTGCCGGGCGGTCTCGGCGAGGTAGCCGGCGGTCATCTGGTCCTCGCCGGTCTCCTCCTCGTCCGACCAGGCGACGTGCACCAGCGGGTCGTGCAGGCCGGCGCCGATCCGCTGCCAGGCCGCGACCAGCCGTTCGTGCACGCTGTTCCACTGGTCCAGCTCGGGACGGGTGTCCTCCAGCCAGTACCACTGGATCACCGCCGCCTCGACCAGCGCGGTCGGGGTGTCCGCGTTGTACTCCAGCAGCTTCGGCGGCCACGAGCCGTCGTACCAGAGGTCGAACCGGCCGTACAGGGTGGGCGGCTGTTCGCGCAGCGACCGGGTGACCGCCTCGGCGGCCCAGGCCGGGATGCCGAACTCGGCGAACCGGTTCCGTGCCACCACGTGCTCGGCGGCGGCCACCGACATCCGGTGCAGCTCCTCGGTCGCCTCCTCCAGCCGGAGCACCTCGTCGAGGTCGAAGGCGTAGCAGGCGCTCTCGTCCCAGTACGACATGAGGCCGCCGTCCGGCAGCTCGGTGTCGGCGTAGACCAGGCCCTGCGCGCGGACCGTCGCCGACCAGTCCGGCCGGGGCGGGCAGCTCTCCCGGCGCACCGTCAGCCGCCGCAGGAGGCGAGGTGGGTGCCGAAGCCGCCCCGCTCGGGGAGTACGTCCGGGGCAGTCGACCCGGCGGTCGTGGTGGTCGGCACGGTGGCCGGGGCGTACGCCGCCAGCGCGAGCGAGCGGGGCCGTGGCGTGCTCGATCGCGAGTCGCAGTCGTCGTCGTCACCCACCTGGTTGCACCCGGAGAGGGTGACGGCGAGGGCGGTGAGCGCGCCCAGTTGCACGCTCGCGGACCGGAGACGGCGTCGCGAAACTTTTTCCACGACATTGTTGTAACCGATCCGCGCCACCGCGGACACCCCGACCCGCGTCGCACCGCCCGCGGCCCTCGTGCGGGTCCGTCACCCGGTCGCCCGGGAGGCTCCGGTCCCCGCGTACCGGTGACCGGCTGGCGTTACGCTCGGCTCATGCTCCGATCGGTCATCCTCGCCGCCTCCCGGTCATCCCGGATCGAGCGGCTCGTCGAGACGGCCCCGTTCACCCGGGACGTCGTACGCCGGTTCGTCGCCGGCACCACCACCGACGACGCGCTGCGCGCCACCCGCCAGCTCGTCGCCGACGGTCTCGCGGTCTCCATCGACCACCTGGGCGAGGACACCGTCAACCCAGCCCAGGCCATCGCCGTCCGGGACGAGTACCTGGCCCTGCTCGGCGGGCTCGCCGAGGCCGGGCTCACCCCGCCGGCCGAGGTCAGCGTCAAGCTCTCGGCGCTGGGCCAGAAGTTCGACGAGCGGCTGGCCCGGGAGCACGCGCACGCGATCTGCGCCGCCGCGGCGGCGGCCGGCACCACGGTCACGCTGGACATGGAGGACCACACCACCACCGACTCGACCCTGGACATCCTGGCCGAGCTGCGCAAGGACTTTCCGGGTACGGGGGCGGTGCTCCAGGCGTACCTGCGGCGCACCGAGGCGGACTGTCGGGAGCTGGCCACCCCGGGGTCGCGGGTGCGGCTCTGCAAGGGGGCCTACTCCGAGCCCGAGTCGGTGGCGTACCAGTCGGCGCGGGAAGTGGACAAGTCATATGTCCGGTGCCTGAACATCCTGCTTGCCGGCCAGGGGTACCCGATGATCGCCACCCACGACCCCCGGCTGATCGCGATCGCCGAGGACCGGTCCCGGTGGTTCGACCGTACGCCGGACCAGTTCGAGTTCCAGCTCCTCTACGGCGTACGCCCGGACGAGCAGGCCCGGCTCGCCGAGGCCGGCCACACCGTGCGCGTCTACCTGCCGTACGGCACCGACTGGTACGGCTACCTGATGCGCCGGCTCGCCGAGCGCCCGGCCAACCTGGCGTTCTTCGCCCGCGCCGTGGCGACCCGGAGGTAGCCCCCGCCGACCCGGAGGTGACCGGTCCGGCCACGCCGATCGGCCCGTTGCCCCGCCTGGGCTCTCTGGCCGGGCTGGGCCCTTTGGCCCGGCTGGGATCGAGCCGTTTCGCCTGGCATCCTCGCGCCATGGACTTCTCCCGTGCGGTGGCGGCGTTGCGTGCCGCCCTCGCCGACTCGCCCCGGGCACAGGCCGATCCCGACCTGCTCGAACAGGTCCTCGGCCTGGTCCGCCCCTCGATCGGACTCGCCGTACCGGCCCGGTGCCGCGACGGCGAGCCCGCCGGCCCGGTCGCAGGCTGGTACGGCGGACTGCCCGGACTGCCGGACGGGGTGCGGTGGCCGGAGCACCAGGGGCGGTCGATGGCGCTGTTGGCCCGGCTCGACTGCGCCGCGCTGGCGCCGCTGCTCGGTCCGGAGTGGATGCTGCCCCGGGACGGGACGCTGCTCTTCTTCTCCGACGAGTGGTTCCGCGCCGACTTCGGGGCGGGTCCGGGTGACGACGGCTGCGCCGTGCTGCACGTACCTGTCGGGCTGCCGGACCGGGCCGCCCCGCCGGAGGTGGAGGTGATTCCGGCGCTGCCGCTCGTCGCCGCCCCGGTCCTGGCCGCACCCGACTACGCCGAGCCGGAACTCGCGGCGGCCTTCTCAGCCGATCCGATCAGGGTGATGGACCTGGTCACCGAGATCCGTGACCGGCTGCCGACCGTGCGGCACCGGCTGCTGGGCTGGCCGGACAGCCCGGTGGTGGGACCGGCCGGCCACCGGCCGCTGCTCGCGCTCGAGGCCGAGCAGGGAACCGCCTGGGGCGAACTGGTCGGGATCTCGTTCTGGATCGACGGCGCGGACCTGGCGGCGGGCCGGTTCTCCCGGGTACGCCGGGTCCTCGACGTCGCCTGATACGCCCGCCCCGGTACGCGGAGACGCGCATCCGGCCCGCCGAGGGTGCGATCTGATGATCGTTGCCCCCGACGGACCGGATGCGTCCGCTCCGTCACCGGCCGTGGTCTCCGTTACCGGCTACCCGCCACCGGTCACCTGCGCTCGGTTACCCGAGGATCAGGCGAAGCAGTTGTCGATTTTGTCATCTTTTTTGTCGCCGGCGCAGTTGTCAGGCCGGTTCTTGCTGATCACGGTGTCGTCGTCCACCTTGACCTTGGCGTGCTCGGCGAAGAGCCCGCCGCCCTTCTTGGTGGCGTCGTTCTCGACGATCTTGCTCTTCTTCAGCTCGAGCGAACCGCCCTCGACCGCGATGCCGCCACCGACCGAACGCGCGCCGACGGCGCTGTTCTCGCTGACCTCGGTGTCCCGCACGATCACCTCGGACTTCTCGGCGAAGATGCCGCCGCCGTCGCCCCGCGTGGTGTTCTTGGTGATCTTGCTCTTGTCCACCGTGAGCAGACCCTTGATGGTGGCGATTCCGCCGCCGTCCTTGGTGCCGAGGTTCTTGCTGACGTGCAGCCCCCGGACCGTGAGGGTGGCGTCCTTGTTGAAGAGGCCGCCGCCGACCTTCGCGGTGTTGCTGTTGACCTCGCCGTCCGAGACCTTGGTCCGGGCCGAGATGCTGGCGATGCCGCCGCCCTCTGCCGCGTTGTTGTGCTCGAAGGCGCTCTTGGTGATGTCGGCCGCCCCCTGGTAGTTGGCGAGCCCGCCACCGGCCTTGTGGGCGCTGTTGCTGAAGAACTCGGACTTCTCCACGGTGAGGACACCACCGTTGAGGATCCCGCCACCGTTGCCGGCCGAGTTGTTCTCCTCGAACTTGCTCTCGGTGACTTCGAGGTGGCCGTCGTTGAAGATCGCGCCGCCGCCGCCGTCCTTGGCGAGTGCGGTGCTGTCCGAGATCGTGACCCGCTTGACCGTGGCGCTGGCGCCGTGGTCGACCGAGATCGCGCCACCCTCGTCCGCCCGCCCGTTCTTCAGGAAGACGTCACTCAACTCCAACTCGCCACCGTCACGGACGGTGAAGAAGCGGAAGTCCTTGGCGTACGTGTCCCGGGTGATGGTCGCGCCCTCACCCTTGATCTTGATCGGCGCCTTGATCACCGGCAGGCCGGACTTGTCGTGCTTCTTGTCGTCCTTCTTGCCGTCCTTCTTGTCGTCCTTCTTGTCGTCCTTCTTGGCTTCCGTCCCCGGCACGCCCATGGTGCCGTTGGCGGAGGCGGCGTCGGACGACGCCTTGCCGTAGTCCTTCTCGCCCTTCTCACCCTTGCCGTTGTGCTTCTCGCCGCTGTCGTCGTGCGCGGTGAGCGTGTAGGTGCACTTCGGCGCGAGCTTGAGGCTGCCGCCACCCTCGGCGTTGGCGTGCACCAGCGCGGCGATGAGCTTGTCGGGGTCGCATGGTACGGACGTCACCTTCTCGTCCTCGCGCTTGTCCTCGTCCGCGCGCCTGCCCTCGTCCTTGCGCTTGTCCTCGTCCTCGCGCTTGTCCGAGCCACAACCCTCGCGGCCATTCTGGGACCCGCCGTTCCAGCCCGACCCCTCCGAGCCTGAGCCCTGCCAGCCCGAGCCGTTCTCGCCGCCGCCCTGGGATCCGCCGTTCCAGCCGGAGCCGCCCTGCGAGCCGCCCTGCGACCCGCCTTGTGAGCCGCCCTGGGATCCGCCGTTCCAGCCGGAGCCGCCCTGCGAGCCGCCCTGCGACCCGCCTTGTGAGCCGCCCTGGGAGCCGCCGTGCCAGCGAGAGCTGTCGGAGCCGGGAGTCTCCCCGGACGAGCCGTTCTCGCCGCCGCCCTGGGATCCGCC
>NZ_JBDJAV010000103.1:0-9155 GCF_039649625.1 Plantactinospora sp. ZYX-F-223
CGGCACGTTGCTCGCCCTTGACGGGGCGCCGGGCGCGTTTTGAGTGAGTTCTGCGGCTACCATGCTTAGCCCTTTGCCTGAGCGAACGGGTTGGGCAGGTCGAAATCGACATAGAGTAGGTCCTGGTCGATGACCGCGCCGGCGACGGTGCCGCTGGCCGCGGCGGTGATCACCGCAGCCAGCGGCATAGGTACGGTGGCCCGCCGCGCCATGTCACCTGCCGCGTACACGCCCGGCACGCTTGTTCGCCCGAACTCGTTCACCTCAACCGACCCATCGGCGAAGGAAGCGCAGCCGAGGCGCGCGGCCAGGTCGGAGCGCTGGCGCGGCACGTTGACGACGAACACCGCGTCCCTGGCCAGTGGTGGGCCGCTCTCGAACACGATCTGTTCCAGCTGGTCACCCGTCGCCTCCAAGCGGGCAATGGCTTCGCAGCGCACGGCGACGCCGTTCGACTCCAGCTTCAGGCGCGACGCGGGGTCGAGCGGTTCACCGTCAGTGCAGAGCACGACGTCGGCGGCGAAGCGGCTCAGTTGCAGTGCCAGGCGTACGCGGGCCGGTTCTGCGCCGATCACCGCGACCGGCTTGCCAGTGCACTCATAGCCGTGGCAATAGGGACAGTGGAAGGCGGATCGGCCCCACAACGCTTCGATTCCGCGCGGTCCGGGAAGCTCGTCGGCCAGCCCGGTGGCCAACAGGAGCCGGCGTGCCTCTGCCGTACCGCCGTCGGACAGGTCTAGGCGGAAGCCGCCGTCGTCGAGAACGTAGGCCGCCACACACGTACTGGGCCTTATCCGAACGGCCGGGTATGCGGCCAGTTCCTCGCGTCCAAGCTTGCGCAACTGGGCAGGTGGTGTGCCGTCGCGGGTGAGGAAATTGTGCACGCTCTCTGCCGGGGCGTTGCGGCCCTCCTCGGCATCGAGTAGGAGGACCGAGCGGTGGGCACGCCTGTGGGGTTCCACAATCCTGTCACCCTGGTTGACCTGGCCGGGACGTGGTGTCGGCGGTGCGCCTGAAGCATGATCGGGCTTCGTGTCATTGCGCCTGATCCAGGCGTACGGAGGTCTCCACCAGTAGCCGGCGTCCCGGTCCGCGTCGCCGAACGGTAGGGGGAGGCGGGCCAGCCACCGTTCGACGAACATCCCGATGGGGCCGGGGCCGATGCGTCCAACGCCGCAACCACATTCATGGATGCGGTCGAACGGCAACCTCGAGGGGAAAGACCAGTTCAACGCTCTGCTGGGCGGTCAGAGGTGGAGCCTCACTGGTACTGCAACGGCAGTGTCCCACCGGGTCGGTCATCATCGTGGACGGCAATGGGTGGTTCCAGGCGAACATCCGGGCGCACGACGCGGTCGCGATCCACGTCGGCGCGAAGATCGGCTGACCGATACCGCAGGGACGTCCCGGCCGGGACCGTGCCGAACTGGCCGTACCAGGTCGGTACGGTGCCAGCGTGGCGGATGTCCATGACCCCGCCCGACACCACGCGGTGCGCCTTGCGATCACCGGCCGTTGAGTAGCATGCGCCGTGGAAGGGTGCCCAGCGGCGTACGGGAGTCAGCAGGTGGCCGACGACGATCACGTTCAGCGCATCGTTGATCTGGCGGGCTGGCACGGTCCCCGGGCCCCGCGACTGGACTGGCCGGCGATCGAGGCAGCCCTGGGGCACCCACTGCCCTCCGACTACAAGCGGCTGTGCGAGCGGCTCCCACCCGGCGGCTTCGGCGAATTCCTGAACCTGCTGCACCCGGCGAGCGTGGGCGACTTCGGCAACCTGATCACCGGGGAGCGGTCGCTGAAGCAGCCCGGCGGGATTGTGGACATGCTTGTCGAGCAGGAGCGGATCTACACCGAGGAGGCGAACGCCCGCCGGTTGACGACCGTTGAGCCGGCCGCCGAAGACGGGGAGAAGTGGCGGCCGCTGTTCGGGCCGGGACAGCTGCATCCGTGCTTCTGGACCGACAACGGCGGCTACGGTTTCTGGATCGCGGCCAAGAGCGATCCGGAGGAGTGGACCATCGGCGTCAACCTCCGCAGCGGCAACGACGTGGAACCGTACGAGCTCTCCCTGAGCAGCTTCCTCCACGAAATGCTCACGGACGAGTATGCCTTCCGCGACTTCTTCGGCGCCGATGGCCCCGATGGCGTCGTGTTCGAGCCCTACGAGTCGGGCGTCCGCCAGCTGCCGCCGCCCTGACGGCCGTCGGGCGGCCCGGCCAGCGCCTCGGAGAGTGTTGGGTAACCCATGGGCTACCTGAGGTTCACTGGTCACCGGCCAGCCAGCGGGCGGCGAGATCGGTGACGACTGCTCCGCCTCGGTCGCTCAGATGGATGTGGTCGACGAGTAGTTCGCGTTCGCCGTTTCGGGCGACCTCGTCCCAGCTCTGCCCGAGTAGATAGTGCTGGGTCGCCGCCCAGAAGGCCAGGACGAAACTGAAGTCGTACGGTGTCGGGTCACCGCCGCGCTGTCGGAGGAGGCCGACCATCCGCTCGTGCACGGGCAGGTAGTCGACCTGGGCGCGGGTCGCGATCTCCTTGATCGAGATGTTGTACCCGCTGAGCCTCTGGTTGAGTTCGCTGGTCAGGTCCTCGCCGAGCGGTGGCAGGGACATCAGCGCGATCCGGGCGGTGGTATGGGACTTGACGCGATCGACGATCGCGCCGAGATTGTCCCGGTAACGCTCCAGCGGTACCCCGTCGCGTACGTCGTTGGTGCCGATCAGGATCGTGACGGCGGTCGGGTTGCACGCCACGATGTCGGTGTCGACCCGCTGTCGCAGGTCGGCACTGGTGCTGCCGTTGACGCCGGCGTTGACGAACTCGTATGCCCGATGTTCCGGCCGAGCACGTAGCCCGCCCACCCAGTCGGCGCCGAGGGTGCCCTGGGTCATGCTGGCGCCGGCCGCGACGACCACGGGACGCGAGCCCGGCTTGCGTCCGTCGGCGCAGGCGTCGCCTGGCGGGTTGGCGGGTGACCGGACGAACGTGAGGTATCCGACGGTGCCCACGGTGCCGAGTACGCCGACGAGGAGCAGGCACGCGGCGAGGATGATTCGCCTCTTCATGGTCAGTACCCCAGCGCGATCGTGTGGCGGACCGTGCTCGGGTCGTCCAGCGCGGCGAGGATGGCGTGGGCGAGATCGACACGGGCGATGGTGATGCCGCCGCGTACGTTTCGATCGATGGCGGTGCGGTATGGGCGGTGCTTGCCGTTGGTGAGTCGCGGCGGGCGCATGATCGTCCAGTCCAGTTCGCTGTCCCGGACGGCCTGCTCGGTGCGGGCGAAGTCGGCGAATCCCCGTTTGAGGTACCGCCGCAGCAGTGGTTTGACCACGGTGCGGGTAACTGGCCCGTCGCCGGCGTCGACGACGTGTCCGCCAGCGGTGACGACGATCAGGCGCCGGGTGGCGCCGGCGCGCATCGCGGCGATGATCGCTTGGGCGCCGTCGGCGCAGACCGACGTGTCGGCTCTGGTGCGAGGCCCCAGAGCCGACACCACTGTGTCCTGGGCGGTCACGGCTGCCTCGATCGCCTCCGGGTCCATGGCGTTGGCGATCACCGGTGTGAGTCGCGGGTGGTCCGCCTGGGGCAGGCGTGCGGGGTCCCGTACGACTGCCGTGACGTGATGCCCGGCGGCGAGTGCGTGCCGTACGACGTGTTGGCCGGTGCCGCCGGTTGCGCCGAAGACAGTGATGCGCATGCAGGTCCTCCCGGGGTTAGTGATTACTAACCCCCATACTGGGCTAGTAATCACTAACCTGTCAACTTGAGAGACGAGGCGGCATGAGCACGCGGGAACGGATCCTCGACGCGGCCGAGCGCATCCTGCGGACCCGCGGGGTTGCGCTGGCCACCACCAAGGAGATCGCGCAGGCGACGAAGGTCTCGGAGCCGACGCTCTACAAGTACTTCGCCGACAAGGAGCAACTGCTGCTCGCCGTCCTCAAGGAGAGACTGCCCGGCCTGTCCCGGGTCTCGGTCCACCCCGGCGTCGGCGACGTCGAGGAGAACCTCGCCGAACTCGCGCACGCGGTCCTGGACTTCTACCAGCAATCGATCCCCATGTTGGGGGCGCTTCTCGCCGACCCGCAGCGGATGGCGGCACACCGGGTGGCGATGAGCCGGCACGGCGGCGGCCCTGACAAGGCGGTCGCCATCTTCGCCACCTATCTGCGGGCCGAGCAGACCATCGGGCGGATCAGCCCGGACGCGGACCCGGACGCGACCGCGTCGCTACTGATCGGCGGGTGCTTCAATGAGGCGTTCCTGCGCTACTACGCCCAAGGGGCGGCTGCCGTCGCGGCCCCACGCGCATTCGCCGAGGCGCTGGCCCGGGCAGTTGTCCGTCCGCTGTTGTAGCCCGTTACCGCCGAAGGATCGGTCTGGCCGGATCCGTCGGGATCCGGCCAGACCGTTCCGCAACCTCGCGGGTCCTTGTGAACGTCGTTTACGGCGGGGCTACCGGGACGTGTGACGATCGCCGCCCGGCTGGTATCCGTCGTAGTCGTTCCAGTGTGGGGATTGGGTCATCAGTTGTTCCCAGGTGGGCCAGATCGCGTTGGTCTGCTGGCGAACGAGTTCGCCCGGCATGCTGAATGGCGGGGCTTTGTGTGGCTTGTCGAGCGCCTGGCCGACGATCGTGTCGTGGAGCACGGCGGCGGCGTGCAGACGGGGAAGCACGTCGTGGATGCGGTCGGCGTAGCCGGCGGGTAGGGGATACGGCCCATCGGGGCCGAGGTCGAATCCGGCACCGGCGCTCACCAGTGCGATCTCTGGACGTTTCCGGATGGCGATGTCGTAGTGCAGGTGCAGTGCGATCGCGTCCCAGACGATCTCCACCTTCTCCTGTGCCAGCCCCTGTCCGGTGAGGAAGCGAGCGGCCAGGTCGGCACCGTCGATGTCGAAGGGCTGGTCGCCGTTGCCTTCACGGCTGAGCCCGGCATCGTGCAGGAGGCAGCCGACGAAGAGTAGTTCGTCGTCGTAGTCGCGATCGGGCCGCAGACCTTGCTGTTCGCCGAGAAATCGTCCGTAGAGGTACGTGCGCATGCTGTGGTTGAAGATGGCTGCGTCTTCGATGCTCTTGACGAAGCGAAGCGTGCTCACCGCGACGTCGGTGCGCGGGATCGGCAGTTGCCCGTATTGATCCATCAGGTCACCCTCTCTGAGCGGTACGGGTGTGGCTGGTTCGGTCCTGGGGTCGCATCCGCCGTAGGTCGAGTAGGTCGTCGTTTTCTGGTCGTTGTCGGTATGGGGGAGTAGCGATGTGGCCACGGCAATCGGCCAGAGCGCCATGATCGCCGCGAGGACGTGTGTGGACAGCAGGAGGTTGGGTGCCGGGAACCTTCCTGCGGCCGATCCGCCTGTGGAAGGGTTTCTGAGTCATCCGGTCGCCAGTTGGGGATCCACCCCCGGAGATCGTGGGCCATGGTTCGGGCGGATCAGGATGGTGCCGTAGGCGACGATCCAAGCCACCCACAGCAGCCAGCCGACCAGGCCGAGAAGGCCGAAAGGGCCCGCTCGGTCGACGACGAGCGGCGCGAGGGTGGCCGAGGTGAACAGCAGTGCCGCGGACAGCAGGCCCAACGTGCCGTGCCACCGCCGGATGAGGTTGGCGCGCCGGCCGGCGATGGAGAGTCCGATCAGGGCCAGGGCCAGGAACGTGCCGTTGAGGGTGAACAGGCAGTCGTGCAGCGCCCACAGCCCCGCCGCGCCGGCGTCATCGGTGGCCGCCGACGCGAGCGCGAGGCGGATCGCGATGACCGCGGCGAAGGTGGCGTTCTGCAGCACCAGGCCGGCGAATCCGAGCAATGACCACGCCTCGCCCCGGTCGCGCTCCGACTGCCACAGCACGGCGACCGCACCTGCGCCGAACAGCGTGGCCAGGATCCATGCGGCGGGGGTGAGGGCGGTGGTGAGACCCACGATGTGGGACTTGGTGCTGAAGAACGCGGCGACCTCGCCGATGTCGGCGCCGGTCTGTGGCAGGCCCGCGGGTACGGCGATCAGGTTGGCCACCACGATCATGGTGGCGAAGCCGATCGCGGCGATGCCGCTGAGCCGGTGGAAGCCGATGCTCGACGGTACGGTGAACTTGGCTTTACTTGACATGTATTCACTATAGCTAGCGTAAAGCGATAGGAGACAGGCATGACCGCCGAACCCGGCCGGCGGCGCTACGAGTCCGTACGCCGCACGACGCAGGCCCAGCAGACGCGAGCCGAAATCGCCCAGGCCGCCCGTCGACTCTTCGTCACCCACGGTTGGTCGGGTACGACCGTCCGCGACGTGGCGCGTGAGGCCGGCGTCTCGGTCCCGACCGTGTACGCGGCGTACGGGAACAAGTCCGGCCTGACCCGGGCCCTGGCCGACGCGGCTGACCTGTCGGCTGACGCGGCGCAGATGCTTGCGGAGCTGGAGGCCCCGGCCGCGACACCGGAACGGCAACTCGCCGCGATGGCCGGTTACGACCGGCGGCTGTTCGAGCGTTCGGGCGACGTCATCACGCTGATCCGCGAAGCGGGCCGTACCGAGCCCGAACTGGCCACAACCTACCTCGACGGCCGCAGACGGGGTGACGAGACTCGGGTACGGGTCTTCTCGTCGTGGCCGCCCGGGGTGCTCCGCCCTGGCCTGGACGTCCCGTCCGCCGTCGACATCTATGCGGCTGTCTGCAGCATTGACGTCTACGCCGTCCTGACCACCGAGCGCGGCTGGGCGCCGGATCGCGTCGAGCAGTGGTGGAACGGGGCGCTGGCCCGGGAACTGCTGAGCTGACCGGTACGGGTGCCGACGCTCCTATGCCGCGTCAAGTGGTTGGGGGCGGGCTTTCGAGGTGCCGGTAGATCTCGCGGGCGATGTAGCGCTTGAGGCAGCGTTTGATCTCTCGGTCGGTCTTCCCTTGGGTGCGGCGGCGGTCGGCGTAGGTGCGGGTGCGTTCGTCGCGTTGTAGGCGGGTGAGGACGATGGTGTGCGGGGCGCGGTTGAGTTGACGGTCTCCCGAGCGGTTGAGCTGATAGCGGATGGTCTTGCCGGAGGACGCGGGGATCGGGGCGGTGCCGGCGAGCATGGCGAACCGGACGCCGCGCGCCAGCCGTACGCCGCCACGCTTTGTGACCCATGCACAGCCGGCCGCCGCGCGTGCTCTGTGGCAGATGTGTGTGCGCCTGGACGACAAGCCCGGGGACGTCGTGCCGGGTGAGCCAGTCGTCATCTGTGATCATGCGATTACGGGGTCAGCACGATTCTTCCGAAGACCTCACCAGCCTCCATCCTCTGGTGCGCCAGCGCGGCGTGCTCCAGCGGTAGCACGTCGTGCACCACTGTCTGGAGCTGGCTGCGACCTGCGGCAGCGAACTGCTCGATCCTCACCGCACGTCGAGCGGGCTCGGCTACCGTCGCGGCACTGAAGGTGGCGAAGGACATCGACTTCTGGAAGGCGGCCATCAATCTCGTGCCGAAGTCTGCCGGCGGCTGGCCCCCGACGGCGCCGACAACCACAAGTCGACCCTCAGGTTTAAGCCTGTCAAAGAACGAAGGCATGTCTTTACCTGCTACCACGTCGATGATGACGTCGTAGCCGGTGGGATCGTCCGGCCCTCCTTCGCCGAAGCGGTCCAGCACGTGGGTCGCACCGAGGTCGCGCAATCGACGACCACGCTCAGGGGAGGAGGTGGTGACTGCCACAGCGCTGGCACCGCCGAGAGCCGCGAGTTGGACCGTCATGATCCCGATGCTGCCGGCCGCGCCGCGCACCAGCACGACCTCGCCCGACGAGAAGTGAGCGTGGGAGAGACCGAAGTGGGCCACGACTCCGGCGCTTCCGAGCGTCACGGCGTCGACGGCAGAGAGGCCCGCCGGGAGGGGCACGACTTCTCCGATCGGCGCGATCGCCTGCTCGACATAGCCGCCGCCCGTGCCAGTGAACGCCCACACGCGCCGCCCGACCCATGCGGGGTCGACGCCCTCGCCCACCGCGGTCACCGTCCCCGCCACCTCGCCGCCCGGAATATGACCCTCTCGGTAGCCGTAGGCAGCGAGAGCACCGCTTCGGATCATGACGTCGACGCCTCCGACGCCAATCGCCTCGCTGGCGATCAGTACCTGTCCCTGCGCGGGAACCGGGCCGGGGATGTCGATGACTGCCAGCCCTTCGGGACCGCCGAACTCGATGATCGCGACTGCCTTCACTTTTATTCCTCTTCGTGAGCTAAGTCAAAGCCGCCGTAAGCGACCCCTGGCTGCTTGGGACGCTAGCGGACGCCGGCGTCCGGTTAGCTAAAATGAGAGAGTGCTCGATTGTTTGCCTCAGAACCTGCGCTCGGACGCGCTAGACAATCGTGAGTGAATCCTCGCCGCGGCTCGGGCGGTGAGGGCCAAGAACGGCGCGGTGCCATCAATTTTGATCAAGGTCTTTCCGCATCTGTCCGATGTGGTCGTTGAGGTAGTCGACCGATCGGCGGCGACGGTTGTGCTGCGGGCGCGGTCGCGTATACGTCGGGGTCGGTGCCTGCGACGCGGCAGGACTTCTGTTCGTACGCACGGGAAGTACCGGCGACGACTTGCCGACGCCGCGCTCGGCGGCCGCACTGTGGTGATCGAGGTGATCGAGGGCCGCGACGCCCGGACCGGTCGCGGCGTGGCTGGCCGGCCATCCCGAGATCGAGGTGATCTGCCGCGACCGCGGCCGCACCTACGCCGAGGCCGCCCGGGCCGATGCTCCTCAGGCCCAGCATGTCGCACCGGTGGCATTTGTGGCACAACCGGTGCGGAGGCGGTGGAGAAGACCGTCGCGGCCCACCACAGCTGCATCAAGGCCGCGTTCGCCGCGGCAGAGCCGCCGGTGGACGTGCCACCGCCGCTCCCGTTGCCGGATGCGCACTACAGCGTCCGTGGCCGGCCCAGCTCATCACGCCGGGACGGCCACAACCACCGTGGACGCAGCAGATGGCCAGGATGCCGCGCAAGACCTTGATTCTGTGCCCACCCCGCCACGACAGCATCCACGATCGGCAACCTGCCATCACGCTCAGGTAGCAGTCACTGGAGAGCCCGTTGCCGGGACAACCGGCACGCGGGTTCGGGCCGGGGCCGTTGGAACAGGACCTGCACCATAGGAACCGCGCCGGCGGCCTACCGGTGCGGCGTCTGTGCAC
>NZ_JBDJAV010000104.1:0-9003 GCF_039649625.1 Plantactinospora sp. ZYX-F-223
GCCATGGTCGGATGCGATGCGATCGCGATCAAGTCGGCGACGACTTCATCGAGCGGTCGGCTGGCATCCAGCTCATGCGTGCAGCTCGCTCTGAGCACCGGCTCGACCCTGGCGAGGTCATCCAAGATCATCGCTCGTTCCACCGGAGTCTTCCCGTACTCGTTCGTCGTTCTGCGCGCGACCCGGTCGAGGATCACGTCAGCAGGGGCGCTGAGCAGGACGACTGCGTTGAAACGGTCGTAGAACTTCGACTGGTTCCTCACGCACCCTTGAACGAAGAGTGAGCGACCATCATCGGAGTCCAGCAGCGCGGTGATCCTCTCCTCGACCCAGAGCCACTCCCCGCGGTGCACCTCGTCAGAGAACTCAACATACTCGCGATACTCGCGCCAGCCCGGATCATCGGTGTCTACGGCGCGATAACCGCGTCGGCCAAGTTCGGCGAGCGCCGACGACTTGCCCGTTCCCGACATGCCGGTTACCAGAATCTTCGACATCGGGACAACGCTACCGACGGCCCTCAGCGGCATAGCGAACTCGCCCGCCGCATCGCCGGTGTCAGCCAGCAGATGCTCACCCAGATTTTGCGCAAGCTGGAACGCGTGGGCTGCTCACCCGCACGGCGACCACCCGGATCGCGACCCTGACCGCCGCCAAACCCCGCGAACTGATCACCCAACACGGCTGACCCAACCGAGGCAGGGCCGCAGGGCATTCGGACAGTTGCACCCCGCAACGCGGGCGCGCCACGACCTGATCGCCGACAGGCGTTACCGAGGGGTTTCGGGGGACGATCCAAGTTCGCATGGGCAAACCTTGAGGTCCTGGCCGGCGTTTCGCTGGTCAGGACCTCGCGTCGCTGGTCAGGGCCTCGCGCTGGTGCGCCCGGCAGGATTCGAACCTGCGACCAACTGCTTAGAAGGCAGCTGCTCTATCCGCTGAGCTACGGGCGCGGGCGTGGTCGTGTGCCCCAGCAGGCTACCGCTGCCGGGACAACGGTCGGCGAGGACGTGACGATCTGGCCTGCACATACTAGGTTTCAAAGCGTGCAGTTGACGAGCACAATGTTTCTGCCGCTGCTGGTGTCGACCGAAGACACCAGGTACGGCGAGAACCACCTGCTCGAAGACTTCACCGAGGACCTCGACGTCGGCTACTCGTTCGGACCACCGTACGGTAATCGCCTTGTCACCTGGGATGACCTGGACGAGCTTGAGGTCAGCCAGGCTGAGCTGCGGCAGGTGGCCGTCGACAATCTCTACCGGCTGTTGCCGCGGTTGCGGATCGACGGACAGCCGCCCGCGCCGATGCTCTCGTTCGGCGGGCTGGAATCCACCGTGCTGCTCGCCGCCGAGGTCTGGGAGGACTTGGAGCGGTCCGTGCCGGGCGAGCTGGTCGTCGGCGTACCGGCCCGGGACGTGGTGATCGTCACTGGTACGGCGTCCCGGCCCGGCATGGCGAAGGTGCGGCGGGCGGTGGACCGGATCTTCTTCGCGGGCGACCAGAATCTGCTCAGTCGCGAGCTGCTGGTGTGGCGGCAGGGCGGCTGGTCGGCATACCGGACGACGCCGGAGGCCGAGCCACAGCCGGATCAGTGGGAGGAGCCGGATCGCCGGGAGAGTCCGGAGCGGGACCGTGGCCTCCGGGCGGGTCCGGAGCGGTTCCGGGAGACTGCGCGCGAGGGTCCGGAGCGGTTCCGGGAGGCTCCACGCGAGGGTCCGGAGCGGTTCCGGGAGACTGCGCGCGAGGGTCCGGAGCGGTTCCGGGAGCCGGAGCCGTTCCGGGAGCCGGGGAGCTGGCGGGGCACGGCCCCGGGACCGGAACCTGAGCCGGACCGGTGGCGGAGCGCTCGCCGAGCGGAGGAGCCGGGCCAGATTCCCGGGCGGTGGCGAGGTGACTCTCGGCCGGAACCGGAGTCCGCACCCGAGCCGGACCGCCGGCGGGACGATCCCCGGCCGGGATCAGGGGCCGGCCGGGCCCGGTGGCATGGCGGCCCTCGTCCGGAGCCGGAGCTGGACTCGGAACCCGAACCGGGCCGGTGGCGGGGCGCGTCGGGCTCGGAGCCCGGCCCGTACCGTCTGCCTCGGCAGCGATCGGGTGACGGAGGGACGACGGACTGGCCGGAGCGGCCGCCGGTGCGGGGCTCGAAGCGACGTAAGCCGAGGCCCAGCGGGCCAACTCGGTGAACACCTGCTGACGTACGGCCGGCCCGGACAGGGTGAGGTCGTGCAGAGC
The DNA here is from genome assembly GCF_039649625.1 of Plantactinospora sp. ZYX-F-223. NCBI lineage: Bacteria > Bacillati > Actinomycetota > Actinomycetes > Micromonosporales > Micromonosporaceae > Plantactinospora > Plantactinospora sp. ZYX-F-223. Next base: position 2,236 of record NZ_JBDJAV010000104.1, read on the forward strand.
GCCGTCGAAGCGGATGAGCGTCACGTGCCGACCCAGCTTCGGCGCCCAGCGGGCGATGTGCTCGACGTCGAGTACGGCGTCCGACAGCGCGGCGGACTCGTGCCAGGTCCGCCCCCGGAAACTGCGGTCCGAGATGCTCACCAGGACCGGTACCGGGATCTCCAGCCCGGCCCGCAGTTGCCGCTGCGCCCGCCGGATCGCGGCGAGCCAGCCGACCCGGATCGGGAAACCGTCGACCGGCTTCCAGGTGAGGTCGTAGGTCCACTCGCCCCGGTGCTCGGCGTGCAGGCTGTGGCCGTACACGGCGGAGAGCCGGCGGGGGACGGTCCGGTACGGCATCCGATGGCTGATCCGCGCGAGCATCGCCAGGGCCGGCCGGCGGACCAGCCAGGGCATGTTGAGGTCGAAGAACGGGCTGTTCAGGAAAAGTCCGTCGACGATACCGGCGGATCGGCGCGCGTGCGCCCAGAGTGCGGTGACCAGGCCACCGGTCGAGTGTCCGTTGACCAGCAACGTCCGGTTGCCGTCCGTCTCGCGGATGATCCGGGCCGCTGCGTCGAGTTCCGGGAAGTACTCCGTCACGTCGTGGCAGAAGTTCGGTGTCTGGTGCGGCAGCAGGCTGCGCCCGTGTTTGCGCAGGTCGATCGCGTAGAAGTTCCAGCCGTGCTCGACGAAGAAGTCCGCCAGGTGGGTCTGGAAGAAGTAGTCGACGAAGCCGTGCACGTAGAGCACGCCCCGATCACTCGGCCGGCTGGCCCGGCGCCGGATCAGGGTGGCCAGCACCGGCCCCTCCTCATCGCGGCCCAGGTCGATCGTCTGCCGCTCGTAGGGCGGTCCGAGCAGGTCCGGTTCCACCTCTCCGACGCTACTCGGCAATACCAGAACAGTCCTTGATCAGGGCCTTTTCCACAGGGCATTCGGTTGTCCACAGGCGGGCCGGCGACGGTGGCGGCCTGTCGGGTACGGCGGCGACGCTGTCGGTCGAGTCGGCTCGGACGGGAACAACTGGATCCCTGTGGAGGGACGATGTTCGATACTTACGTAACTATTGTCGGCAATGTGCTGACCGCCCCGGAATGGCGGCGTACCACCCAGAGCGGCACCCTGGTGGCCAACTTCAAGGTGGCCTCGACCGCCCGCCGCCTCGACCGGGAGAGCGGGCGGTGGGTCGACGGCAACAGCCTGCGCGTCAGGGTGAACTGTTGGCGGAAGCTGGCGGAGGGCGTCGCCTCCTCGGTGATGGTCGGCGACCCGGTCGTCGTGGTCGGCCGGCTGTACACGCGGGACTGGACCGACGACGCGGGCAACCACCGGACCATGTACGAGTTGGAGGCGGTGGCCGTCGGTCACGACCTGTCCCGGGGAAGGGGAAGGTTCGCCCGCAACCGGCCGTCGATGGCGACCTCCTCGATGGAGGAGGCCGAGGCCGAGGCCCGGGTGCACGGCGAGACCACCGAGTCGGTGTCGCCCGAGGAAGCGCCGGTGTTGCCCGACGAGCGCCCGCTGGACGACGACGAATACCGTGGCCTGCCGGTTCCGCCGGGCCAGGACTTCGGTTCGGCCCACCTGCCGGCCGACCCCTTCGACGGCCGGATCGACCTCGACGGGCCGCCCGACGGTGACGTGACCGACCCGGCCGAGGCGGTCACCCCGCCGACTGGCGCCGCCTACGGTCCGCGCAGTGGTGACGAAGGGCGGGACGGCATCGACGCGGTTGATGTCGAGGACGGCGAGATCGACCTCGGCGCCAACGGCGGGGACGAGGACGACCAGGAGTTCCGCGACGAGAACGACGCCGACACCGCAGACCGCGGCGCCGGGCGTGGCCGCCGTGGCCGTGGCCGACTGCCGGTGTCCGTCTGAACACATCCGGCCCAGGCGCTCGTGGCCGGAAGGGTTCTGGCCCGAACACGCCTGGTCCGGCGGTCCGGCCCCGGTAGGTGCCGGACAGCGGGTCGCCCGGATCGACGCGGTGGTCGCCTCCCCACCGCCATCCGGGCCGGCCGAGGGTGGGGAGGTCGGTCGCGGCACCGGCCGATCTCCCCACTCCACCGTGAAGCAGCCGGCTGTCTATTGCTGCGGGGCCCGTGGGCGCTGTGGGTGAGGGAGATACCACACCCTTTCCGGTCTCCGAACTAAGCCCTCGCTCGGGGGCGGCTGTCGAAATCCTCCCGGGATTGCTGGCCATGCCGAGGTGCCGGCACCGCCCCGGCAGCCTTTCCGGCGGGCCCCGGCCCGGCAGCGTCTCCGATCGGCTCCGGCCTGGTGTCCACAGCCGATTCACCCGGTTGCTCGGGTTGTCGCTGGCGTACGACGGTGGATCGCGGTGGTGCGGTTCCAGGCCGGCGTCGCGGACTGAGGAGACGCATCATCGGTGTCTCGACGAACTGGAAGAGCAACCAGGCGGCGGCGATGCTCACCAACAGCAGGGCGACCGCCACGACCGGGCCCTGCCAGCCGGGAAACCCGCCGGTGTGCCCGGCGAACCGGAAGATGGCCTTGATCAGGAACACATGGACCAGATAGAACGCGAACGACACCTCGCCGAGCCAGACCAGCGGTCGGGACCGCCAGGGCGACCAGCGGCCGGTGGTGTCCGCCCGGGCCGCACTCGCGATCACCAGTACGTAGCCGAAGGCCAGCACGGTGGTCCAGAGTTCGGCGCGGATCCACTCCATCGACGCCACCCAGATCGCGACGAAGAGGCCGGTGGAGACGAGCAGCCCCGGCCCTCGCCACTTCCCCCGCAGCATGAGCTCGGCGGCGGCGACGCCCATCCAGAACTCGAAGGAGCGCACGATCGGGAAGATCTGGGTAAACCACCAGCGGGCGGTCTCCGGCAGCAGTTGCTGGCCCGGCCACATCGCCAGGATGAGCAGTGGCATGGCGATGACGACGGCGTAGAGCTGCCACGCCCGCATCCGGCGGATCAGTGGGAGGACGAACGGCAGCGAGAGATAGAAGAACATCTCGCAGGCGAGCGACCAACTGACGTTGTTGATGCTGTAGAAGTAGCCGTCAACCGGGATCCAGGCCTGCACCAGGAACAGGTTGGCCAGCGCTGCCTTCAGGTTGACGGGGTCGGCCCAGTACAACGCGAGTGCGATGACCACGGCCCAGGTGACCAGGTGGTTCGGATAGATCTTCGCGGCCCGACGCCGCCAGAACGCACGCTTCGTGTCACCCGGCCGGGCGGACCAGACCAGCACGAAGCCGCTGAGGATGAAGAAGAACTGCACCCCGGAGAGGCCGAGCGTGAAGACCCAGTCGACGATCTGGCGATATCCGGGCTCGGCGACGATCTGCATGGTGCCGATGTGAAAACCGAAGACCAGCATCGCGGCGACCCACCGCAGCCCGGTCAGGGACGGCAGCCGGTGCAGCGCGCCGTTCGCGCGACCTCGTCCTGCCTGGCCGGTATCCGTCGCCTGGTTGCCGCCTGCCCGCTCGCTGCCACCTGCTGCTCCGTCGGCCTGCGGCACCGTGCCGGCTTCCTGCGCCGTACCGGCCTCCTGCACCCGACCGGCCGTGGCCGATCGATTGGCGGCTTCCTCGGTGACGGGCGTCACACTGGTCATCGGACCTCCTCGATAGGCACATCGATGGCCAGCACTTACGCCTCCCGTCGGCCGGATTGTGCCGGGATGTCCGGTCGTACGGCGCCTCCCGGCTGCGTACCCCGCTGTCGCGGGGCCGCCCGCGACCCTATCCGGTGCCGCGGTGGCCCGTCGTGGGCGCGTGCACCGCCCGACCCGCCGCACCGGCACTGTCGCTGGTCAGCGAGGTGTTGATCGGCCTCGTCGCGGTCCGGACTAGGCTCCGCGACAGGGGAGGTGATCGCCGTGCGCCCAGACAGCAGGTTGTCCGGAACCGGCGACGCGGTGGGCGGGCGCGGCAGGAGACGACCCGGCCGGACGCGTCGGACCGGCGGTCGGGACAGGGTGCCGGGGTGGCTGGGCGGCGGCGCGGCCAACGCCGCCGGGCTGGCCGCCGGCTATGCACTCGACGCGCTCTTCGGTGACCCCCGGCGGGGTCATCCGGTCGCCGGTTTCGGGCAGTTCGCAGCCGCGCTCGAACGCCGGATGTACCAGCCTCGGCGTACGTCGGGTGCCGGGTTCGCGGCGCTGGCGGTCGGCGTACCGGTGGTTCTCGGCGGGGCGGCGGCGGTCGCCACCCGGCACCGACCGCTGACCCGCGCGGCGCTGGTCGCCGCCGCCACCTGGACGGTGCTCGGCGGACGGACCCTGCGGCGGGAAGCCACGGTCATGAGCCAGGCACTTCGCCGGGCGGACGTGCCGGCGGCCCGGCAACGGCTGGGCCACCTCTGCGGGCGGGACCCGGCCGCGCTGGACGAGCCCGAACTCGCCCGGGCCACCGTCGAGTCGGTGGCGGAGAACACCTCCGACGCGGTGGTCGCGCCGCTGCTCTGGGGTGCGGTGGCCGGGCTGCCCGGTCTGCTGGGCTACCGGGCGGCGAACACCCTGGACGCGATGGTCGGGCACCGATCGGAGCGGTACGCCCGGTTCGGCACCGCCGCCGCCCGCCTCGACGACCTGCTCAACCTGCTGCCGTCCCGGCTGACCGGTTTGCTCACCATCGCCGCCGCCCCGCTGGTCAGGGGCGACCGGACGCGTGCCTGGCGGATCTGGCGGCGCGACCGGGCGGACCATCCCAGTCCGAACGCCGGGCAGTGCGAGGCGGCGATGGCCGGTGCGCTGGGCGTCCGGCTGGGCGGCCGCAACGTCTACTTCGGACGCTCCGAGGTCCGGCCGTTCCTCGGGGACGGCCCTCGGCCGGAGGTGCGGCACATCGATCGGGCCGCCCGGCTCTCCGGAGCGGTCGGGCTCGCCGCACTGGGCCTGGCGGTGGCGTACGCGGCCACCAGCCGGCCGCGCCGGGTCACAGCCGGTTGGCTCGCCCCCCGGTTGCCAAGACTCGCCACACCCTCCGGGACGGAGTGGACGTCACCGGGGCCGATCCGGGCAGCCGACCAGCGGGCCCGGTCAGCCCGGTGAGCCTGACGAAACCGGTGAGCCAGGTGAGCCCGATGAGCGGCGGTCTGCTGGTCGCCGGCACCACCTCGGACGCCGGCAAGAGCGTACTCACCGCCGGCATCTGCCGCTGGCTGCACCGCCAGGGGGTCAGGGTGGCGCCGTTCAAGGCGCAGAACATGTCCAACAACTCCGCGGTGGTGGTCGGGCCGGACGGGCGGGGCGGCGAGATCGGTCGGGCGCAGGCCATGCAGGCCGCCGCCTGCGGCGTGCCACCTGACCTGCGGTTCAATCCGGTACTGCTGAAGCCCGGTAGTGACCGGTCGAGCCAGGTGGTGCTGCTCGGCCGGGCGGTCGACACCGTCACCGCCGGCAACTTCCGTACCCTGCGCCCCCGGCTCGCCACGGCCGCCTTCGAGGCGCTCGCCGAGCTCCGCGCCGAGTACGAGGTGGTGGTCTGCGAGGGGGCGGGCAGCCCGGCCGAGATCAACCTGCGGGACACCGACTACGCCAACATGGGCCTGGCCCGGCATGCCCGGCTGCCGACGATCGTGGTCGGCGACATCGACCGGGGCGGCGTCTTCGCGTCGATGTTCGGCACCGTGGCCCTGCTGGACGCCGCCGACCAGGAACTCGTGGCCGGCTTCGTGGTCAACAAGTTCCGGGGCGACCTGGATCTGCTCCGTCCCGGGCTCGACATGCTGACCCAGCTCACCGGGCGACCCACCTACGGGGTGCTGCCCTGGCACGTCGACCTCTGGCTGGACGCCGAGGACTCGCTCGCCTACGGGCGGGTGCTCGGCCGACCGGCACCGCCGAAGGGCCGCGAGTGGCTGGACGTGGCGGTGGTCCGGCTGCCCCGGGTCTCCAACGCCACCGACGTGGAGGCGCTGGCCACCGAGCCGGGGGTACGGGTTCGGCTGACCGTCGAGCCGGCCGAGGTGGCCGCCGCCGACCTTGTCGTACTGCCCGGCACGAAGTCGACCGTGGCCGATCTCGACTGGCTGCGCCGTACCGGGCTGGCCGACGTGGTGCACGCACACGTGGCGGCCGGGCGGCCGTTGCTCGGCATCTGCGGCGGCTACCAGATGCTGGCCCGCAGCATCGACGACGAGGTGGAGAGCGGGCGTGGCCGGGTCGCCGGCCTCGGCCTGCTGCCCATCGAGATCACTTTCGGCGCCACCAAGACCGTGACGCGATCGGTGGGCACGGCGTTCGGGTCGGTCCCGGTCCAGGGCTACGAGATCCACCACGGGTACGTCTCCGGTGCCGATCCGGCACCGTCAGCACTGATCCACTACTCGGACGGCCGGCCGGAGGGCGCGGCGGTAGGCCACCTTTTCGGCACCCACTGGCACGGCGCGTTCACCTCGGACGGGTTTCGTCGCCGGTTCCTCACCGAGGTGGCCCGACTCGCCGGCCGGCACGGTTTCCAGGTCGCCCCGGACACCTCGTTCGGCGCGGCCCGGGAACGCACCCTGGACCTCCTCGGCGACCTGGTGGAGGAGCACCTCGACACCACCGCGCTGTGGCGGCTCGTCGAGCAGGGACCGCCGGCCGGGCTACCGTTCGTCGCGCCGGGCGCACCGCCGGCACACGCCCCGGCCCCGCGCGTTCCGGCGAGATAGCCGCCTTTCCGACAGCAGGTGCCTCCCGGCCCGTCACGCCGACGCGGGCCGGTCATGCCGACGGCAGGAGCCGTCGGCCAGTGACCACGACGCTGGTGCCGTCCGGCCGGTGACGCCGACGGCTGGTGCCGTCCGGCCGGTGACGCCGA
>NZ_JBDJAV010000105.1:0-8754 GCF_039649625.1 Plantactinospora sp. ZYX-F-223
GCCGGAACCTCCCCGACCTCCGCCCAACCCGTCTATGGCGGCCGATCGCCGCGCGGCCAGACAAGTGTGCTATGTCGGCTCTACGGGATACCACTGCAACAGATAGTGGCCGTAGCCGCCAAGATCAGCTGCGCGGATCTGCCTGTGCCGCGCCAAAACGCGGGCGGTGGCCGTTGGCCTGCCCTTTGGATTGAGTCAGGCCGCCCGGTGGTACTCGTTGAGGACACCACCGAGGATGCGTCGCCGCCGTATGGCCGCCTCCATCGACACGATGACACCCGGGTCATGGTTGGGTGGACGTTGATCGATGCCCTGATGTGGGCGATGGCCGTTGAAGTGCCGCTCGTAGGCGGCCAGCACGGCGCGGGCGTGCCGCTCATTGAACCTTTTTCAACCTGGACCGCACGGCGCTGACGCACCGCGTCCGGCCTTGCGGTCCGTCGGACCGCAAGGGGAGGTTGAAAAAGGTTCATTGTAGATCAGCACATGGTCGGTGCACTCCTGGCGGACGCTGCCGACGAACCGTTCGGCGTAGCAGTTCGCCCTCGGCGTACGCGGCGGGGTCTTCACAACGTCCACGCCTTCAGCAGCGAACACCGCGTTAAAGGTCGAGGTGAACTTGCCGTCCCGATCCCGAACCAGGAACCGAAACGACGCCGCACGGTCGCCCAGGTCCATCATCAGGTTGCGGGCCTGCTGCACCGTCCACGCCCCGGTCGGGTTCGTGGTGACCCCGAGGATGTGGACCCGGCGAGTGGCCACCTCCATCACCACCAGCACGTACAGGCGCCGCAACGCGATGGTGTCCACGTGGAAGAAGTCTGCCGCCAGCAGTCCGCACGCCTGCGTCCGCAGGAACTGCCGCCAGCTGTTGTCGCTACGGCGAGGTGCCGGGCCCAGCCGGGCCCGGGACAAGATGCGCCGGATCGTGCCGGCACCGACCCGATACCCCAGCCCGAGCAACTCACCCTGGATACGCCGATGGCCCCAGCCCGGGTTCTCCCGGGCCAGCCGCACGACCAATTCTTTGATCTCGTCGCTAACCGGTGGGCGGCCGGGCTGGTTCGGGTACGTCCAACGCCGCTTGACCAACCGACGGTGCCATGACAGCAGGGTGGCCGGGGTTACCAGACGATGCTCACGCACCCAGCCGGGCAGTAGATTGGCCAGCGCGGACAACACCGCTCGGTCCGGCCAGAACAGGTTCGGCTTACCGACCTGACGACGCAGGACCGCAACCTCGTGGCGCAGAACGAGCAGCTCCGCCGTCTTCGCCGCGTCTGATCGCGCCAGCCACGCCAACCATCCAAACACCTGGATCATCGCCAGGTACAGCATCCGCACCACCATGACCAGATCATGGCCGGCCTCGATAAAACACCAGCTCACAGACCGTGCGACGAGTTTGGCACGGCACAGGGTGCTGACGCAGGTTGGTGCCCTGGGGATGACACGCAGAGCATCCGCGACAATTGCTGACCTGGGCAAACAAACCCCGATGGAGATTTTCTGCCGCTACAGCCTGCCTCCGACAGAGGATCGCTTCAGGACTCGTGGGCCTGCGGTATTGAAGATTGGGCGCCCGTGAAGCGCTCGCGCAGGCCGAGTTCGTCTCGGCGGTCGCTCAGCATCCGCAGCACGACCGTGGCGTGGTCCGCGACCACCTTCCGCAGGCCCGCCCTGTGGAGCCGGGCCACGGCGACGCCGTTCGGATCGACCGGTCGCCGAGCGTACTGGCATAGGTCTTGCTGGGAACGAGCCATGCCTTCATCACGATCCCATGAACGACATCGATCGCAACGAAGAGCATGTCCAGGTCGTCTCGGGCAACGAAAGTCTGGGACCGGACGAAGGCAACGAAGCCTTCGGACTGGATGCGCTTGCTATCGGACATCCGAGCCTTGACCTGTACGGCGAGCGTTGCCGTGGATCCGCGCCGATGGAAGACCAGGTCGACGCCTTCGTCATCGACCAGCGAGGTGGACACGTTGAGGTCCCCTCGCGTCGCCAGGATGCCAGAAGGCCGCGACGAGACGCCGGACCGGCCGTGCGGCGGACAAGGTCGGACGGGCGGCTCTGCGAGAACGGGCTGCTTCGGGCGTAGAGTCTGTTCGTGTCACGGACCGGCCTGACCGCGATGTTTCGGGTCGTTACGGCAAGGTTGTCGCGGAAGAGTGGTTTCTTCTGGCTGGTCTGGGGCGCCGTGCCGCTGTGCCTGGGCGGTCTGCTCGGTGGTCTGGCCGGCGTCTTCGCCACCACCCAGTTCAGTTATGTCGCCGGACCTGCCATGGAGCCGGCCCTGCGCTCGGGTGACCACCTCGTCGTGGACGCGGCATCGCCGGTGCGGCCCGGAGACCTCGTCGTGGTCCGGTATACCGCCGACTCGCGCGACTGGTTGATAATCTCGCGGCTCATCGCCGAGACCGGCGACCAGGTGACCTGCGACGGGCAACAGCGGGTCCGGGTCAACGGCGTGGTCGTCCGGGACTCCGCCGGGGGGCCGCCGAGCGCCGAGCGGGATCCGGACGCCGCGTACATCGCACAGAGCTGCCTGGCCTTCTCCGTCCCCTACCCGCTACCGGAGGGGATCGTGGTGCTGCTCGACGACGGCCGCGGCCTGCTCCGTGCGACCGGGGCGGAGGGAGTCGTGGGTCGCGCGTTCATGGTCGTCGACCCGCGGTGGAAACCCCGATTTCCGGGTACCCCCGACGCGTTTCGGGACCCGAAGCTGGCACGCGCCGACCGGCGGATCCCCGCGCCGACGATCTGGGCGGCCGTCGCGGCGGCCGGCCTGTCCGGCCTGCTGGGTGTGGCCGTGACCGGTGCGGTCCGGTCCGTGCGACGTCGGCATCGCGCGAGCGAGCAGGTCGGGGACCCGTCGGGTCGGCGTCGGACCGGTTGGCCGCGCCTCCTGCGCCTCCGGACGTACGCGCGGCGCGGGTGGACGTTCTGGCTGGTCCTCATCGCTGCGGCGCTGTGCCTGGGCGGGCTGGTCGGCACCCCGCTCACCGGCAGCTACGCCGAACTGGATGGGTTAGAGGAGAACATGGTCCCTACCCTTCGGCCGGGCGATCGTATCCTCGCCGACCGGGTGTCGTCGCCGCGACGCGGGGACGTCGTGCTGATCCGCGCTTCGGCGATCCGGGCCGCGCTCGGCGGACGGTTGAGCGGGTCGCAGGCGGCTCGTCCGTCACACGTCATGCGGGTGATCGCTTTACCCGGCGACCGGGTGAGCTGCTGCGACGAGCGGCAACGCCTGGACATCAACGGATGGCCGTTCCACGAGCGGTACGTCACCGCCTCGGCCGCCGAACGCGCGCCCCGGAACGTCGTCGTACCCGCCGACCGGGTGCTGGTTGCTAGCGACAACGGCCGAGAACTGTTGTTGGTGGCGGCCGACGGGATCTCGGGCCGGGTCTTCGCCGTCCTGGCCGACGAGGCGAGGCCGCAGTTCATCGGTACGCCGAACGCCTACCAGGCGGCCGGCCTGGCGCCGCGCGGCGAGCGGATCGCCACTCCCGTCGTGCTGGCCTGCCTCACCGTGATCGGGATCGTCGGCCTGCTGGCACTCGGTGCGATCGTCCTGGTGCGACGGGCACGGCGCTGGCTGAGAGCGGTGGCGGTCGAGGCTGCGACGGCGACGGCTACCCCGGCCGCCGGCGGCCCGTCGGAGGCACCTGCTCGACCCAACAGGTCTCGTGCATCCCAAACCGCTCGCAGACCCGGCTGAACCGCTCGGGGCACACGTTCTCGAACGGTTGGTTCGGCACATATCTCTGCCACCGTTCGGGCCCGATGCCCGGATCGACCAGCGCGCACGCCGCCCACTCCGGCTCGGCCAGGATGGTCAGCAACCCGTCGGCGTTCCAGAGTTTCAGCCCGCCCTCGATGTCCACCGAGACAAGGTGTCCACCGGGCGTGAAGGTGACGGCGAAGACCTCCCTGCTGTGCCCGTGCAGCGGAACGACCCCGCCTGCCTGGCCGGGCTCCGCGACCGACATCAGCACGACGGTCCGCCCGGCGCCGGTGGCCAGGACCCGGCCATCCGGGCTGAAGGCGACCGTCTTGCCGCCGTACGGCGCGCTGGACACCATGCGGGGGTGCGCCGGATCGCCGACGTCCCAGACCTCGGTGCCCTCGCCGGTGACGACGGCGAGGAGGCGTCCGTCACCGCCGAACGTCATAGCCCCACCGGGCGTGGGCAGCGTACCGGCCATCCGGGGACGGAGCCGGTCGGCGATATCCCAGAGCGTAACCTCGCCCTTGCGCTCGATCACGAAGAGCCGACTGTCCGGGGAGAACGCCGCCGCGGGAGCGGTGAACGACTCCTCGTTGGTGGTGCCGGCGATGCTCGTCAACGGGCGCGGCTGCCGCGGGTCGGTGACGTCCCACAGCTCGAAGACGGGATTCTCCGGATCCGAGACCGGGTCGTTGACCGCGAGCGTACGACCGTCCGGGCTGAACCGGACCAGCCGCCGGGTCTCGGGAAACAGGTCGGAGGCGCCGCGGGTCGGAAGGGTCCGGAGGAGTCGCGGGTGGCCCCGCCGGGCGGTGTCCCACAGCGTGGTGGTGCCGTCGAGATTCCGTTCGGCGACGGTGCGGCCGTCGGGGCTGATCGCCACCCCCACGACTCCCACCCGGCTGGCGGGCACGGTGGTCGAGACAGCCGTCCGGGCCGGGGCGGCGATGTCTCGGACGGTGGTGTGCACGGCTAGTCCGCCGGTGACCAGGGTACGGCCGTCGGCGCCCAACCCGGCGGTCACGCCGACGCCACCGGCCTCGTAGCTCACCGGAGCGGGATCGGCCGGTCCGAGATTCCACAGGTCCGTCCCGCCGTGCATGCCGCCGGAGGCGATCGAGCGACCGTCCGGAGAAAATGCCAGGGAGGTGACGTCGCCACCCGCACCGCCGAGGGTCGCGGTGGCCCGTGGATGTGCCGGGTCGCTGACGTCCCAGAGCCGCACGACCTGACCGATGCTGCCGACCGCGAGCGTACGACCCCAGCGGCTGAACGCCACCGTCGACACGGTGGAGACGACGGCGGGGTTGGCCAGGTCGCTCACCTGCCTCGGCCGGCGCGGATTCGAGATGTCCACCAGCACGGCCGGTCCGAGGTTCGACGCGATGGCGACCAGTGTGTTGTCCGCGCTGAACGAGGCGCTCTGCCACGGGCTGTTGCTCACCATGGTGATCTCACGCTGGGGCAGGCTCTGCTGGAAGTCGGCCAGGCGTACCGGCCGGGACCGGTCGGCGATGTCCCAGATCGTGTGCCCGCCGTACGTCCCCTCGGTCACCATCAGCCTGCCGTCCTGGCTGATTCCCGCGACCTTGCCGATGCCCCGGCCGAGCGAAGCGGTGTCGACCAGGCGGGCCCCGTCCACCCTGACCAGGACCGGACCGCCGGCACCGGCGCGGACCCCGGTCCTGCCGTCCGGAGCGAGCGCGAGGAGCCGGCCCCCGACGACGGTACGCGCCCGGTATGGGCGCTTCGGGTCTGAGATGTCCCACCACACCAGAGCGTCGGTGACGTTGTCCCGGTCGGCGCGGTCGCCCACCACGGCCAGCGACCGACCGTCGTCGCTGAACCGGAGGTGGTTCGCGCCGTTCGTCCTGAACTTCACCAGGTGCGGGTCGAGGACGTGGCGGCCCGCGATGGGCCAGACGGACACCGTGTCGTCATCGTGGGCCATCGCGAGCATCGCGCCGTCCCGGCTGAAGGCGGTCGCGACGACGTCGGAGTAGCTGGAGTCGACGCCGGGGGTACGCGCCGTTCCGCCGTAGTGCGCGCCGACGAGGGCGGTGACGAGATTGGACCGGTTCTCGGCGGTCCGGGCCAGGCGCAGTGCGGCGAGGTCGAAGGTCAGCGCGGCCTGCGGATCGCTGTCCCTGATGGTGTCGGCCACGGCGAGGAGCTGCCGTACCGTCGCCTCCCGGGCGTTGGCGTCCGCCCTGCCGCGCTGGTCGAACGCGTAACCGCTCGCGACGACGGCCAGGATGAGCAGGACGGTCAGGAACGCGATCACCTGGTAGAGCCGGCGCACCTCGGCTCGCCGCCGGTTCTTGCTCGCGGTGAGGAACGCCCGTTCCGGATCAGTCAGCCGGACGTTGTCGTCGGTAAGCCACGGAAGAGCGGCCTCCAGCCGGGCGCCTCCGAAGAGGAGCGAGCGGTCCGCTCCGTCGCGCTCCCACTCGCGGACCGCCTGCCGCAAGCGCGCCCGGGCCCGGAGCGTTTCCCGGTCGTCGTCGATCCACTCCCGGAGCCTCGGCCACGCCTTCAACAGGGCCTCGTGGACGTAGACGGACTCACCGTGCACCGTCACCAGCCGGGCCCGGACGAACGCGTCCAGCACGGTCGCGCCCACTCCGTCCAGGACCAACTCCTGGACGGCGGCGATCCGGGTGGTGTCCTCGCCGTCCTCGGAGGTGAGGACCATCTGTAGGAAGATGTTTCGCGCCGCCCGCTGCCCCGGCTCGTCCAACTCGCGGTAGATGGCGTCGGCCCGGAGGGCGATCGCGCTGTCGATGCCGCCGGCCGCCAGGTAGTCGTTCGCGGTCAACCGCCGGCCGGTGCGCTTCTGCCAGGTCGCGAGGAGCGCGTACGAGAGGTGCGGAAGCACCGCGGCCCGGCGCTCGGACCGTGGGTGGAGGTCGAGGTCGCGCAGGACGACCCGGGTCAGTTCGTCGTCGACGGCGAGCCCGGCCACCCGCGCCGGACCGGTGATCACCTCGCGGAGCTCGTCCGGCGCCATCGGCGGTACGGTCAGCGCGTTGCGCGCCGCGCCGGCGATCTCGGGAAGTTCCAGACAGTGGCCGAGATGGTCGGCGCGGACGCCGAGCGCGACGAGGGCGACCGGCGCGGACTCGTCCGGGCCGATCAACCCGGTCACCGTGGCGACGAACTCCGCCGCCCGGTTCGGATGCTGGATGAACAGATCCTCGAACTGGTCGAGGACGAGCACGAGCTTCCGTCCGTCGAGGAGCCGGCCGACCTCGCGCCGCGGATCGGTCGCCAGCGCGTGCCGTACCCGCAGGTCGTCGTCCGGATCGTCCCGCCCGGTCAGCGTGGCGAGCTGCTCGGCCAGCAGGTCCATCGGGTCGGCGCGCCCCGGGCCGGCGCCCAGCGTCATGACGAGGTGGACCCAGCCCGCCGAGCCTGGGACTCCCAGTGCCCCCTTCTTGATCTCGGGCAGGAGTCCGGCCCGGAGCAGGGAGGACTTGCCCACCCCGGAGGCGCCGACCACGATCAGCGGATCCGCACCGAAGACACGCGTGGAGGCGGCTCGCAGCAGCGTCTCCGTGATCTCACGGCGGCCGAAGAACAGCCGCTCGTCCGCCGTGTCGTATCCGTTCAACCCCAGGTACGGGCAGACCTCCTCGGCGCCGTCGAGATCCTCCGGCGGCGGGTTGTCGAGGCGCGGTGGCCGGTACGCGCGGTTCGGTGCCAGTACGAGCCGGCCCGCGCCGCCCTCGTACCGGGCCACCGGCGCCTGGCCGGCCGGCTGGAGTCGGCCGCGGAGGAGATCGGTCACCCGGGCCAGCGTGAGCTGTGGCGGCCCCTGCGGATCACCCTCGGCCAGGATGCTCAGCAGCTCACCGGTGAACAGGGTGTGCCGGGCCCCCTCGGGGGCGAGAGCCTGTACGGACCGGCGGGTGGAGGCGAGGAGCAGCCAGTCCCCACGAAGGCCGCCGAGGTGGGCCCGGCCCGCGTCGCAGCAGTCGAGCACCACGACGATCGTCGCGGCGCGGCAGTGCCGCAGCGCTCCGGTGACGGCGGCGAACTCCAGCGCCTCCGTCGACGCCCGGGTCCGGGAGATGTCAGCCGTCGCCTGGGTGGCAAGGTACAGCGCGTTCTCGGATACGAGCCCGTGCCCCAGGTAGTACAGCAGGAACACATCCTCCGCCTCGACGGCCGCCTGCCGGATGACGTCGTCCAGCGCGCCGGGATCCGGCGGATCCAGCAGTACGCGGAGACTCTCCGGCCGTACCCCGCAGATCTCCGGATCGAGCAGGCAGCGCTCCAGGTCCGCGATGGACGTGGCGACCGCCTCGACATCAGGCAGCCTGCCCGGATCGCGGTGGTGTGCCGTGCCGACGACCACCACCCTGGTGGCCGGCGACCCAAGTGACGTCACGTCGCCGGGGCGTCGGTACCGTCCGGACGCTCGGCTCCGCCTTCCAAGCGCTGGGCTCCACCGTCCAGACGCTCCGCGTGGCGCTCCAGCTCGGCCGCCAGCGCCACGGCGTCCAGCTGCCGGATCCGCTGGCCGGACAGCTTAATCTCGGTGGAGTCGTCCGTCCTCCGTACGGTCAGCTCTAGGTCGCTGGTGCGGTCCCGCGAACGGATCCGCAGATAGGTGACCAGGGCAGCTAGCAGCGGTGTAAGGGTCTGCGGTTCGAGCAGAATCCGGAGCCCTTCCAGGACCGGTCCGAGGGTGCCGGGATCCGCCGGCCGCTCTACCAGGATGACCCGACCACGGAAGGCGGGATCGTCGACCAATTCCAGTTGAAGGTCCCGCAGGGCGTCGAGGCCGGCGAGCTCATCGTCATCCGACCCCGTCAGGCAGACCCGTAGATCCATCCAGGACTCCAATCCAGCGGGAAGAGGGTCGCTACCAGCTACGCACAGTTCGGCACGTTAACACACCGCACACAACCGTCCAGGGCCGCTGGAAACGGGGCGGCGGTGCGGCCACCCCGGTCCATCGGGTTGTTGACAGCCGCGCCACGCGGCGTCCTGCTCCTGCGGTTGAGCAC
>NZ_JBDJAV010000106.1:0-8109 GCF_039649625.1 Plantactinospora sp. ZYX-F-223
TCTGACCGTGCGTAACATGGTCAAAAACCGCCCTCTGGCCCGCGCCATCAGCGACGCCGGCTGGCGGCAGTTCCGCACCATGCTCGAATACAAAGCCGACTGGTACGGCCGGGACCTGGTCGTCGTCGACCGTTGGTACCCGTCGTCCAAGCTCTGCTCGACGTGTGCGCAGCGGATGCCGCTGGACGTACGGACGTGGACCTGCCGATGTGGCACCATCCACGACCGCGACGTCAACGCGGCCCGCAACATTCTGGCGGAGGGGCTCTCCGTTACGGCCTGTGGAGCCGGTGTAAGACCTCAACGGGCGGACGCCCGGACGAGGCAATTGGTGTTGAAGCAGGAAAACCCAAGGGCGACCAAGGGAATCCCCGCCCTCTAGGGCAGTGGAGGATGTCAACAGCGGTCCCCGCTTCCCCGAGAGTTCTCGCCGACCAGGGCGAGGAAGGCGTCCTCCAGGCGGCGGCGCGGCACCACCCGGTCTACCCCGACACCGGCCCGGACCAGTTCGGCCACCACCTCGCTCCGGGCGGTGCCGTTGGTGTCGACCACCAGCGCGCCGTTGGTCTCCGGCAGCACCCGTACTCCGGCCAGCCGCTCCATAACCGCCCGGGCGGCGTCGACGTCGGAGACGTCGAACTGGGTACTCGGCGACTCGCCGACGATCTCCTCCACCCTGCCGGCCGCCACGATCTGCCCCTTGTGCACGACGACCGCGTGCGTGCAGGTCTGTTCCACCTCGGCCAGCAGGTGGCTGGAGACCAGCACCGCCCGGCCGTCGGTGGCGTACCGGCGCAGCACCCGGCGCATCTCGGCGATCTGCGGCGGGTCCAGCCCGTCCGTCGGCTCGTCCAGCACCAGCAGCTCCGGCAGGCCGAGCATGGCCTGCGCGATGGCCAGCCGCTGCCGCATGCCATGGCTGTACTTGCGGGTCCTGCGGTGGATCGAGTCGCCGAGCCCGGCGATCTCCAGCGCCTCCTCGAAGTGCGCGTCCGCCTCCGGCCGGCCGGTCGCCCGCCAGTACGCGCGCAGGTTCTCCAGACCGCTCAGGTGCGGCAGGAAGCCCGGCCCCTCCACCAGCGCGCCGATCCGGGACAGCACCGGCGAGCCGGGCACCAGCCGGTGACCGAAGACGTGGATCTCGCCGGTGGTCGGCTGGGTCAGCCCCATCAGCACCCGCAGCGTGGTGGTCTTGCCGGCACCGTTCGGCCCGAGCAGGCCGACCACCTGGCCCCGGTGCACCTCGAAGTCGATCCGGGAGACCGCGACGAAGCCGTCGGCGTACTCCTTACGCAGGTCGCGGACGACCAGCGGGGTGTCGGCGTACTCGGGATGCACCGAGGTGTCGTGCCGGCGGTGCCGGCGGCGGAGCACGGCCACCACCACGACGAGCCCGAGCACGATCGCGGCGACCAGGCCGGCGAGCGCCCAGCGCCAGACCACCGCCGGGGTGGCGATCGGCTCGCCGACCACGGTCGGCAGCGACACCTCGGCGCCGGTCAGGGCGGCCCCGGCCGGCATCCCGGGTACGGCCCCGGAGGCCGGCCCGGCCAGCGCGACGGTGTAGGTGACCGGCTCGACCGGGGTGGCGTAGCCCTGGTCGGAGGTGGCGACCACGATCCGGAGCCGGTGCCCGGCCTCGATCCGGCGCACGATCGCCGGCAGGGTGACCCGGACCGGCGTCGCGGCGGAGATGTCGGCGGGCAGCCCGGTCAGCCGGACCGGCGCGACGAGGCCGTTCGAGAGCGCGGCCGGGCCGTTCGGGTCGACGTCGTAGAGCTTGACGAAGAGCACCGCCTCGCCGGTCGGCGACGCGGCCCGGATCGTGACCGTCGGCGAGCCGACCACGTCGACGGCCCGGGGAAGCGGTGCCGACTCGAACCGGCCGTGCTGGCCGGGCAGGTCTCCGGCGACCCCGTCGAGCAGCGACGAGAAGCCGCCACCGAACGGCAGTGCGGAGATCGCCGCCGGGTTGCCGGCCGGCGGGTTGGCGATCCGCTGTGCCGGCCCGGCCACCGCGATCGACTCGCTGGTGGTGCCGCCGACGCCCGGATAGTCGGTGACGGAGAAGCCGGTGGCGACCAGCCCGCGGTCCAGCGCGTCGAAGCCGGCGATCCGCGACCAGGTGAAGCTGGTCGACGCCGCGCCGCCGGACCCCTTGACGTAGTGCTCCAGCCACTGTGCCATCAGGAACCGCAGCCGGTCCCGGTCGGTCTGCGGGCCCTCGCCGCCGTCGTGCCCGCCGGTGAACCAGGCGACCCGGACCGGGGTGCCGCCGGCCGCGATGCCCCGGGCGTTGGCGTCCGCCTCGGCGAGCGGGAAGAGCGTGTCCGCGGCGCCCTGGACCAGCAGGGCGGGCGCCTTGATCCGGTCGAGCACGCCGGCCGGGCTGGACCGGCGGAGCAGCTCGACCGCCGCCGGGTCGGCCCGGCCCGTGGTGGCGATCCGCAGGTACGCGGCGCAGACGTCGGCGGCGAAGCGCCCGCAGGCCGGGTCGTCCGGGGTACCGCCCGGAGCGGCACCCGGCACCGTGCCGAGCACCGGGTCCTGCCCGCCGGCCGGACCGTCCCCGTCGGCATCCTCGTCGCCGGAGTCCTCGCCGCCTGGTGCGGTGCCGGGGGCGGTGAGTCCGCCCAGGCCGGTACCGCCGCCGCTGCCGAAGAAGATCCCGGCCCAGCCCTTCTTGAACACCCCGTCGACCGGCTCCCGGCCGGTGGACTCGGGCAGGAAGGAGCGGGCCAGGTCGTTCCAGGTGATCATCGGCACGATGGCGTCCACCCGCTGGTCCTGGGCGGCGAGCAGCAGGGCCAGGGCGCCGCCGTACGAGCCGCCGACCACGCCGACCCGGGGGTCGCCGGCCGAGTCCTTGCGGATCTCCGGCCGTGCGGCGAGCCAGTCGAGCAACCGGGCCGCGTCCCGTACCTCGTAGTCGGGGTGGTCGAGGTGGATCTGCCCGCCGCTGCGCCCGAATCCCCGGGCGGTGTACGTCAACACGGCGTAACCCAGCCCGGCCAGGTCCTCGGCGTCGGACTCGACGGACCGCTTCGTGCCGCCGAAGCCGTGCGCCAGCAGCACCGCCGGTACCGGCCGGTCGGCGCTCGCCCCGTCCGGCAGGTAGAACCTGGTGTCCAGGTCGACCGGCTGGTCGCCGCCCGGTCCGGACCGGACGGAGATCATGGAGTCCGTTGTGGAGTAGGGCGGGTTCTCCGGCCACACCGCCCAGCCGACCAGCGCGGCCAGCAACACCAGCACGGTCGATCCGGCAATCAACCGGCGCCGGGTCGGCCGGGCACGGCGCAGCCGCGCCAGCAGTCGGGAAGGCATGGCTCACACCGTACGGCGCCGGAGCTGAGCGTTGGCTGAGATCCGCCGTACGTCCGTCCGGCTGGCCCGTTCGGTGTCCGTGAGTCGTCGTCCGCGTCGCGCCACCGGGTATCCGGCGGGGCGACTTCGGATCCTGTGAATTCCGATCTTTCGGCGCAACGCCCACCTAACCGATACATGCGCCTAGGCAACTATCCACAAGGAGTCACATTTTTGTTCACCGGGTGTTACCTGTACCCAAGTGACGCATAACTGACTGCTCGACCCGGATCGAGCGGGTCCGACGTCTACTAGTTTTCCGGTCCGGTGGACGGGACCGGGCGGTCTCCCCACGCCCGCCACGCAGCACGACCCCTCTCGCCGATGGAGATGGACGATGACAGTTCCCGCGCAACGGTCCCGGCGTGAGCCGAACCGGACCGGCACAGCGCTGCGAGTGCTGCTCGCGGTCGCCCTGCTACTTCCGGCCGGCGTGTTGTTCAGCTCGGCCTGGCGCAGCAACGACGACCGGCTCACGGTCGCCGAACGCGAGCGGCACGGGGTCGAGTACCTGCGTTCCCTGGGACAGGTGACGCTCGCCCTGGTCGACGCCCAGTCCGGTGCCGTGGCGGGCCGGGCGGCGGCGGCCGCCGCACTGCGTACCGCGGTCGAGGAAACCAGCGCGGTCGACGTCCGGTACGGTGCCGAGCTGCGTACCAGCGAGCGCTGGGCCGGGCTGCACGCCAAGATCGAGGCGCTGCCGGACCGCCCGCCGGCCAACCCGCAGGACGCCTGGACGGTCTACACCGAGACCACCGACCTGCTGCTGGCGCTCTACGCCAAGGTGCGGGAGAGTTCCGGGCTGATCCGGGACCCGGAGTCGGACTCCTACCACCTCCAGGACGCGGTGGCCGAGGAACTGCCGGAAGCCCTGGTCGCGGCCGGACGGCTCGCCGACCGCTCGGTACTCGCGGCGGGCCGCTCGGGTGGCGACCCGCTGCGTACCGCCAGCGAGCTGGCCCTGGCCCGGTCCGCCGTACTCGGCCCCGCCGCCGACCTGGTCGAAAACCTGCGCTCGGCGGTGGAGAACACCGCCAGCCGGACACTCGGCGGCAACCTGCTCAGCCGGCTCGACGGCTACCAGCGCGCGGTGGAGGACCTGGCCGCGCTCACCCGGGACTCGGCCGCACCCAACCCGATCCAGGTGGGTGCCGCCCGAGCCTCGGCGCAGCTCGCCGGATCCGGGCTGGCCACGATCATCCTGGCCGAACTCGACATCCTGCTCGGGGAGCGGGTCGACGGGCTGACCGGCGAGCGGCGCATCGTGGTCGGCGCGCTGGTGCTGGCCGTACTCCTGGTGCTCGCCCTCGCCGCCCTGCCGGTGCTGGCCGCCCGGGCCGCCGACCGGGGCCGCGGCACCCCGGCCGGGGCCGGTGAGCCGACCACCGACGGGCTGCGCCGCACCGTCGATGCCGAGTCCGGGCCGCCGCCGACCGGGCCGCCACTGGCCGAGTCGGCGCTACCGGTCGGCGCGACGCTGGCCGGGCCACCGGCCGGCGGGCTGCCGCCGCTGCCCGAACGCCGGCCGCGCCGGCCGGACCCCGCAGGCGACCCGGGCCGGCGGTCCCCGCTGGCGGACTGGCAGGATCCGGTACCCGCCGGCCAGGCCACCCAGTCGGCCGTGCCGGAGCGCCCGGCGCCGTGGGGACGTCCCGATGCTCGGTAGGCTCCGGATCCGGGGCCGGCTGGCCCTGCTCGTCATCCTTCCGCTGCTCAGCACCATCGGCCTCGCCGTCCCGGTGCTGGCCGACCGGATCTCCTCGGCCCAGAAGGCCGCCGACACCGCCGACACGGTGCGCCGGGCCGGCCAGGTCGGCACCCTCGTGCAGGATCTCCAGCGGGAACGGCTGCTCTCCGTCGGCTACCTGCTGAACGTCGTCGACCGCTCGGAACTGGTCCAGCAGAGCGCGCAGGTGGGTGACCGGATCGCCGACCTGCGGGCCGACCTCGGCGGGCAGTTGACCGGGGAGATCGACGCCGCGATCACGGGTGTCGGGCGGCTGGCCGACCTGCGGGCCGGTGTACTGGCCCGGCGGGCCAGGCCGGACCAGGTCATCGCCGCGTTCGGGCAGGTACACACCGCACTGATCGCGTCGCTGGGGTTGGTCCGGTCCGCCGACGCGACCACGCCCGAGGGCCGCCAGATGATCGCGCTGGACGCGGTGCTCCTCACCGACGAGGGGATCAGCGCCGCGGCCAGCCTGATCGTGCTGGTCGCCGGGACGAAGACCCCGGCCGCCGGCATCGCGTACGTCGGCACCATGGCCGGGCTCGAATCCAATCTGGCCCGGTTCCGCAGCTTCGCCACCCAGGCACAGAACGATCTCTACCGGCTCATCGAGCGGGCGACGGCGGCCCGCACCGGCCCGGAGTTCCTCAGCGCCGGCGCCGCCGACCCCACCGAGGCGATCGCCGACCTGAACCTGGCGGACCTGTTCCCGGCCGCCACCTCGCTGATCACGCTCGGCCAGTTCATCGAGAAGAAGATCGTCACCGACGTGGTCGCCGAGGTGACCGACCAGCGCCAGCGGGCCATCGCCGGTGCGTACACGGTCGGGCTGCTGGTGCTGCTGATCATCGCGCTGATGATGCTGCTGAGCCTGGCGGTGGCGCGTACCGTCGCCCGGCCGCTGACCCGGCTGACCGTCTCCGCCGAGCGGATGGCCCGGGCCGCCGAGGAGGAACTGACCCGGATCGTCGACGACGAGTCCGAGTCGTACCACCCGATCCGGCTCGACCCGGTCGACGTGGACGGCCGCGACGAGGTCGGCGACCTGGCCCGGGCCTTCGAGCGGGTGCAGGGTACGGCCGCCCGGCTGGTGGAGCGGCAGGCCGCCAGCCGGCGGAACGTGGCCCAGATGTTCGGGCACGTCGGACGGCGTACCCAGAACCTGGTCGGCCGGCAGATCGCCCTGATCGACCGGCTGGAACACCAGGAGACGGACCCGGGCCGGCTCCAGCACCTCTACCGGCTCGACCACGTCTCCAGCCGGCTGCGCCGCAACGCGAGCAGCCTGGTGGTGCTCTCCGGCGGCGCCGGTGGCGACGGGCACGTCGCCCCGCTGCCGCTGGGTGACGTGGTTCGGCTGGCACTCGGTGAGATCGAGGACTTCACCCGGGTCGACGTGCAGGTCCGGCTCGACGTCGGAGTGGCGCCCGGGGTCATCGGCGACCTGGTGCTGACCCTGGCCGAGCTGATGGAGAACGCCACCGCCTTCTCCCCGCCGCACACCCGGGTCACCGTGCTCGCCGAGGTCATCCCGGGCGGGATACGCCTCAACCTGGTCGACCACGGCATCGGGATGACCCCGGAGCGGCTGGCCGAGGAGAACGCCCGGCTGACCCGGCGGGAACGGCTGGACCTGGTCCCGACCGAGGTGCTCGGGTTGTTCGTGGTGGGCCGGCTGGCCCGCCGGCACGGCTGGCGGGTCACCCTCTCGGCGACCACGCCCGGCGGCGGGGTCACCGTCGGGGTGGAGATCGACGACCGGCTGCTGGTCACCCGCCGTCCGGAGCCCGAACTGCCGACGCCCCGGGCGAGCGCCTCGGCACCGCTGCCGGTCCGGCCGGTCCGGATCACCGAGCCCGGCACCCCGGTCGGCCGGGCGACGGCCCCGACCGCCGAGCCGGCACCATCCAGGCCCACCGAGCCGGCACCGGTACACAGCCCTGCCGGGCCGGCGCCGGTGACCCCGGAACCGGTGCCGGCGATGGCCGAGACGGCACCGGTGTTCCGGCTGCCCGAGCTGATGCCGGTGGCGGTACCGGCCGGACCGGTCTTCGACGAGGAGCTGATCCGCCGGGCCACCCGGTCGCTGACGTCCGGCCAGCCCTGGAACGCCTTCCTGACCCGCCCGGCGGCCACCGCCCAGCCCGGTGCCAGCGGGACCGGCACCGCCCAGCCCGGCACCGCCGGGACCGGTGCCAGCGGGACCGGCACCGCCCAGACCGGCACCGCCCAGCCCGGCACCGCCGGGACCGGTGCGGAACCGGCGGGACAACCGGACGGTGGCGCCCCGGACGACCGGCCGGCCGGCCCGGATGCGGGAGGTGGCCCGGCGTCCTCCGGTGCGCCGGCAACGCCTTCCGCCGACAGCAGCCCGGGACCCGCCTCGTCCGGCCCCGGCACCGGGCTGCGCCAGCGGGTCCCGGGCGCCCAACTGCCGACCACCACCAGCAGGACCCGCCCCGAGCCGACCCCGGCCGACCCGTCCGTGGTCCGGGCGTTGATCGAGGAGTTCGAGGCCGGGGTACGCCGGGCGCAGCGCGAGCAGCAGTCCCGGCCGACCGGCGAGGGTCTCCGGGCGGCGCAGGTCGGCACCGGGCCCGGAGAGTCCCGGCGGGCCGTCTCGCCACCGGTGCTTCCCGGTCCGGAGCGGTCCGACCTGCGGTCGCCGGGTAGCACTCCGGCGGAGCGGGGCGGCCTGGGTCCGGCGGGTGGTAGCCTCGGGCCGGCGGGATCGGCACCCCGAGCCAACGGCACCGCAGCGGCGACCCCCGCCGCGACGGGCGCTCCGCCGCGACTCAACCGGCGGGTCCCCGGAGCCAACCTGAGCGTTCCGCTGCCGACCACCCCGCTCGGCCAGGCGCCGGCCGTCGCCACCGCCGGACCGGACGACCCCGAGAAGGTACGCGAGCTGATGATGCAGTTCGAGTCCGGTGTCGCCCGCGCGCTGAGCGAAGTCCGAACAGAACACCGCCACGAAGAGGGAACCCCACGTTAACGCTTCCCCACGGCTGGAGGCC
>NZ_JBDJAV010000107.1:0-8106 GCF_039649625.1 Plantactinospora sp. ZYX-F-223
TGTGTTTCATCCCCAGGGGCGGCCGGCGGGCTAGTCGGATGCGGTCGGAAGGGAGCGGGCGTCGGATGAGCATGATGCACGCCGTGAGAGCTCACACCAGGGGCGGGCCGGAGCAACTTGTGTACGAGGAGGCGCCGCGGCCGGAGCCGGGGCCCGGTGAGGTGTTGGTGGCCGTGAAGGCCGCCTCTATGACACCCCATGAGCTCAGCTGGCCGGCAACCTGGACGCACAGCTTGGACGGGACAGGACCCGCGCGCACGCCGATCATTCCGTCGCACGAGTTCTCTGGAGTCGTCGCGGCGTCCGGGGCGGGGGTGGAAAGCCCCGCTGAGGGGGAGGCGGTCTATGGCTTGATCCCTTTCACCCGCGATGGCGCGGCGGCCGAGTACGTCGTCCTACCCGCAGCCGTCCTGGCGGCCAAACCCGCCGTCGTTGACCACGACCACGCCGCAGCGCTCCCGTTGGCTGCGTTGAGTGCCTGGCAGGCCCTGGTGGATCACGCCGACCTGCAGGCCGGGCAGCACGTGCTGGTGCAGGGCGGTGCCGGCGGCGTGGGGATCTTCGTGGTGCAGCTCGCGGCCGGTCTCGGCGCTCGTGTGAGCGCCACGGCGGCGGCGGCCGACCTGGGGTTCGTCAAGGGGTTGGGTGCCGAGCAGGTCATCGACTACGCGCACGACCGCTTCGAGGACCACGTTCGCGACGTGGATGTGGTCGTTGATCTTGTCGGAGGGGCCACGCAGTCGCGGTCCTGGTCGGTCCTGAGACCGGGTGGCGTCCTGGTTTCCCTCGTCACCCCACCCGACCAACAGGAAGCAGCCCGGTATGGCGTTCGTGGGGTGTACTTCGTCGTCGAGCCCAACCAGAACGCGTTGCGTTCCATCGCCGAGTTCGTCGATAGCGGCCGGTTGAGGCCAGCGCTGGACCGCGTGCTGCCCCTCTGAGACGCGCTCAGGTTACGAGGCGCTGGAGACGGCCAAACGTCACGGTAAGATCGTCATCCACGTCGCTGACTAGTGCTCATCATGCAGCCTTGACCGAGCGAGTAATCCGGGTGACGGATCTTGGAGTTGATAGCGAATCCGGACCTGGGTCGGGCTTGGCGGTTGCGGTTGCGCCATCGGATGTAGTCGCCGATCGCGGTGTTCTGTTCTGGGTGGGTGCGGTAGTCGGTGCCGTTGAGGGCGAAGTACCGCAGGGCGGCGAACTCGGCCTCGATCCAGTTCAGCCAGGACGCGTGTGTCGGCAGGAACACCGGGTCAATGTGGTTGGCGGCGCACCAGGGCGCGGAGCTCCGGGTGCTTGTGGGGTGAGAAGTTGTTCAGGATCAGATACAGCTTGTGTTCAGGATCGGATACAGCTTGTCGTCGGGCCAGCGGCGACGCAGGGTCTTCAGGAAGTTGAGGAACTCGTGTCACCGTTTCCGGTCACGGATGCGGTGGGCAGGAGCCCGGCGATCTCAGCGCGGAGTGGGACGGTCATCGACTCGGCCGAGGCGGGGGGTCGGCGGCATGCGACCTCGGCGATCGGTGCGACGGCGTGGAACCCGTCGTCGGCGTGAGGAGGGATCGGGTGCGGGCCGGTGCTGTCGGGGGCAGCGTGGCGATGATGTCGGCGAGTGAGACGTCGGCGAGGCTGCGCCGCCACGCGTCGTGCGCGTCGGCCATCTTCTGGGCGAGGACGCAGGTGTTCTGGCACTGCTCGGGAGGGAGTGCTCCCCGTCCTTGTTGGCGGATCTCGCGGCACTCGTACGGCGGGGAGGTGCCGTCGACGGCTTCCACGATCCGCAGCAGTGTGATCTCGGACGCCGGTTGCGCGAGCCGGAACCCGCCGCGTGGACCTGTTGTCGCGGTCAGCACGCCGGCCTTGACGAGATCTTGTAGCTGCTTGGCCAGATAGGCCGCCGGGAGGTCGTAGTACTGCGCGAGCTGCGCCGCCGACGCGGTGGCTCCCGGATCGAGTTGCGCCAGTGTCGCGGCGCAGTGCAACAGCCATTCGGTGCTCACGGGCAGCTTCACAGTGTCAGCGTATCGCAGATATTGCGGATCTGCTAAGTCCGAGATACTGTCGGTCCGGTAGCGAGCGAGAGGAGAGATCGTGATGCGAATCGCAGTCGCCGGGGCGACCGGGAACATCGGCGCCCTCACCGTCGCCGGCCTCGAACGGGACGGACACAACGTCGTGCGGATCAGCCGTTCGCTGGGCGTGGACCTGTCAACCGGTGACGGACTCGACCAAGCCCTCACCGGCGTCGATGCGGTCATCGATGTCACCAACGGGCCGGCTACCAGCTACGCGGAGACGGTGGCGTACTTCGGCACCGCCACCCGGAACCTGCTCGCCGCCGGGGAGCGGGCCGGTGTCCGACACCACGTTCTGCTCTCGATCGTCGGGATCGATCGCGTCGAGGGCAACGCACACTACGCTGGCAAGCGCGAGCAGGAGCGTCTCGTGGCCGCCGGTCCACTGCCGTGGACGATCGTCCCGGCCACGCAGTTCCACGACTTCGCCGCGATGGTCGCGGGTTGGACCGAGCGCGACGGCGTCGCGACGATCGCGCCGCTGCTCGTGCAGCCGATCGCACCGCAGGACGTCGCCGACATTCTCGTCGAGATCGCGGCGGGCGAGCCGCAAGGCCGCTACGCCGACGTCGCCGGCCCGGAACCACAGGACCTCGTCGACATGGCACGACGCACCAACGAGACGCGCGGCCACAAGGTGAAACTCGTGCCGACGTGGTCGGCCATCTTCGGCCCGGCGATGGCCGGCACCGTGCTGCTGCCCGGCCAGGGGGCCCGCATCGCGCCGACCACCTTCGACGAATGGCTCGCGGGACAGCGACCAGACCACACATCCAACAGCCACACCAGCGCCGAACTCCGGCCGGCGTCAAACTGATCAGGCGCACTCCGAGCCGGACCCAGCCGAAGAAACGGCGTCGTCGGGTACGGCCCGGAGTCACGCTGACATACAAGGGTCCACTTGCCGACGACTTCACGTCGGCCGTCTCGGGGCGCTGTCATCGTCATCACGAAGCTGCCTGGTCTGACCACGCTCGGTCATTTCAAGGCGGAGCGATGCGCGCCGGATCGCGGCTTACCGAGCCACCAGCAGCCGCGGAACCAGAGTGCGGACCCTGTTCGTGCCCGACCACGCCGCCCGGATAGACAAGCTGGACGAAATCCGCCGCCTCGACGAGTCAGGAGTACTCATCCCACGAGTCGCGAAAACCCTGCCAGCCGCCGAGGCGCCCACCGCGCACCGCCGCTTCGAGGCCGGCGGCGTCCGCGGCCGGCTCGTGCTCACCTTCTGAACCAACCCACTACCGCTCGGCCCAGTCCGACGGCATGACGCCAGCCAGCCACACCTCACCCTCGGCCGAGACGAGGCGCGTCAGCTGTGGCTGCCCCTGCCCCGCCCGGATTCTCGACCAGATCGCCGCCGAGCGGCAGCACGAGCAGGACGAGGCAGCGCTGGCCCCTGGACTCGGTCCTCGCGTTCCAGACCATGAAGGCGCTCGCGCTGCCCTGCTTGAGCGGTGGTCCGACTTGCTGGATAGGTGGCCCCGGAATAACCGGCAATCAGGAGGGTTTATGAGGCTCAAGCGTGTGGGCCGGTTCGACACTACCGGCGCGTTGGTCGCCGCGGCACTCGGCGCGTCGATTGTCTTCACCCGTCGCCGGCCTCCGCGGCAAGCGATGATTGGAAGTGCGGGGGGCTGCGCTCGCTGGCTGCCCTGGAATAGATGAACTTACCACTGCAGGGCCGGGTATGGCTTGGCCTGGTCGGGCTGCCTGCTACGGCAACCTGGTCGGGATCGGCCTGTTTGCGTTGCTGCTGATCGGCGGGCCGTGTGCCCTGGTGATCGCCCAGACCAGCCGCATGCGCCCCGACATCCCGGTCCTGGAACCCTCCGACCGGCTGCTCGCCGAACTCACCGTGCTCATCGGCTACCGCGCCGACTTCGTCGGTCAGCGCGTGAGACCGGACCCCCGCCCCGGTGTGCCGGGAGGCGCCGAGAGGCGCGGCGCCGACGGGCGCCGCGCCTCTCGGGCGTGCTCAGCGGGTTGCCAGGACCTGCTCGGCGTACGCCCAGAGCCGGTCGGCGGCCGCCGGGTCGACGGCGTGCTCGGCCACCCCGGTCATGGGTTCCGGACCGCCCGGGACGACCTCCGCCTCCTGGTTGTCCTCGAAGTAGCGGCCCGTGACACCGACCAGCAGCGGTGACCCGGCCAGCAGTACGGAGGTCGCCGCGCCCTGAGCGGGGGTCTTGAAGTAGTCCGGCACCGTTCGGTTGCCCGCCTCGTCGATCGTCACCCCGAACGAGCGCAACGTGTCGTCGTCGAGGTGCCGCTGCAGGTTGGTCATGATGTAGCCCGGGTTGGCCGCGTTGGCGGTAATCCCGTCCGCGGCCCAGCGCCGGGCGATACCGACCACGAGCAGGACGTCGGCGGTCTTGGACTGGAAGTACGCCGCCCAGGGGTCGTACGGCTGCCGTTCGAACTGCGGGTCGTCGAAGTCGACGGCCCGGCGCAACTGCGCCCCGGAGCTGACCACCACCACCCGGCCGGGTCCGGCGCGGAGGTTGTCGCGCAGGCCGCGGGCGAGCGCGAAGTGGCCGAGGTAGTTGGTGGCGAGTTGGAGTTCCCAGCCCTCGGCGGTGAGCTGCCGGTCCGGGACCGCCATCACGCCGGCGTTGGCGACCAGCGAGTGCAGCGGGCCCTCCCAGGCCGCGACGAATGCGTCGACCGACGACAGGTCGGCCAGGTCGAGAGCGACCGCCCGGACACCGCCCGGGCCGAGTCCGGTGAACTCCTCGACCAGCGCGGCGGCGCGGCCGGGATCACGGGTGGCGACGGTCACCTCGGCGCCCGCGCCGGCCAGGGCGCGTACCGTTTCCGCGCCGATCCCCGAGGCGCCGCCGGTGACGATCATCCGGCGTCCGGTGAGGTCGACGCCGTCGAGGATCTCGGCGGCCGTCGCCCGGGCGGTGAACGGAGTGGTGGTCAGGCGTGCGGTGGCTGTCATGATGGCAACGTTACGAACGGCCCGGCCGGACCAGCCATGGTTCAGCGTCCGCCGCTCTTTCGCGTGCGTCCGAGGGAGGTGCGGGTGGACCCGCTGGAGGATGTGCTGGCACTGCTCGACGCGACGAGCCAGGTGTCGGCGGGGCTGGCCGCCGGTGGCCGCTGGGCGGTCCGGTTCCCGCCGCCGGCCGGGGCCAAGTTCAACGCCGTCCGGCGCGGTTCCTGCTGGCTGCGGGTCGACGGCGTGCCGGATCCCGTCCGCCTCGGCACGGGTGACTGCTTCCTGCTGACCCGGCCCGTGGCGTTCACGCTGGCCAGTGACCCGGACCTGCCGGCCGAGCCGGCGTACCCGATCTTCGCCGCGGCCGGCGACGGCGTGGCCCGCGCCGGCGACGGCGACGACGTCTTCCTCGTCGGCGCCGCGTTCACCTTCACTGAGCGGGCCCGCGCCCTGCTGCTGGACAGCCTTCCGCCGCTCATCCAGGTGCCGGCCGGCATGCCGGAGGCCAACACCGTGCGGTGGGCCCTCGACGAACTCGACGCCGAACTGCGCGGCAGGCCGCTGGGGGCGACCCTCGTCGCCGAGCGCCTCGCCATCGTCATGCTGGTCCGGGTCCTGCGCCTGCACCTCGCCCGTGACGCCGGGCCCACCGGCTGGCTGGCTGGCCTCGCCGACCCGACGGTCGCCGCCGCGCTGCGGGAGTTGCACGCCCGGCCGGCCCACCCGTGGACGGTGGCGGAGCTGGCCCGGGCCGTCGCAGTCTCCCGGTCGACGCTCGCGTCCCGGTTCAAGGACGTGGTCGGCAAGGGCCCCCTGGAATATCTCACCGAGTGGCGGATCGAGCTCGCCGCCCACCGGCTCCGCCGGGGCGACGACACCGTCGCCACCATCGCTGGCGCCGTCGGCTACAGCTCCGAGAGCGCGCTGAGCGTCGCGTTCAAGCGGACCACCGGCCACTCGCCGCGCGCGTACCGCAGTCAGCTCACCAGGCCCGCTGACCACCCGCCGGCCCGCCACGGGGCGTTGGACGGGCCGGCGAGTCAGGGGCGCTGAGACGTTCGCGGCAGGAGCCGGGGTACCCCGTGCACTGCGGTTGGACGTCCGGCGGTTCTCCTGGAACGTCTCGGGAGTTGGCCGACCGCGAGGGCCGGGAGGACCCGCCGGAGCGGTGAACGCCTCCGACGGTGGTGGGACCCGGCATGGCGCTGGGCCCCACCGGTGTCACATGGCGCTGAGCAGGTCGCGGGCTGACGACCGGATCGGTGTAGTCGCACCGGGCCGCGATGCGGCCGTCCGTGATCTCGTAGACGGCGAGGTACATCACGGGTGCGATCGGTCCGCCGGGGAGGCCGAAATGGTGGATCTGCTCGGCCAGCACGACGTCGCCGTTGACCGCCTGGTGCACGGTCTCGAACCGGACCACCTCGAAGTGCGGGAACGCCCCGCCCCACATCCGCGTCAGTGCCTCGCGGCCGTGGATCTCGTCGTCACCGTAGCCGCGGAACACCACATCGGGCTGCTTGCGGCTGATATACCGGGCCGGGCGATTCCGGGGAGTAGCCCGGCCCGGTGGATACCTTCATAGTGTTTTCTATAAGGTGACAGCGGAGGATCGATGGATCGGATGGCCCGTTGCAGCGCCTCCCGTCGGCCAGCAGAGCCCGCACGTCTCGCGTCTCTCGATGACGGCGCTCTGCTGTGTGCTCATTTCGTTGAATCTCCTGGTACAGCCTGATCGACCGTCCGAGGCAGCAGCGCCATCAGCGCCACCAGGACGACGGCGGCCGGTACGCCCCAGATGAGGATGTCGGAGATGGCCCCGGCGGTCGCCTCTGGGCTCTGGGTGTGGCCCTGGAGTTCCCGGCTGAGCAGGTTCCCGAAAACTGCTACCCCCAGCGAGATGCCCAGGCCGCGAATGGACACCGTCGCGGAGGAGGTGGCGGCGAGATCCGCAGGGGAGGCCGCGTTCTGCGCGACGACGACCAGGTTCTGCATCAGCAGCCCGAAGCCGATGCCCAGCACGCCGATCTCCACGGCGAGCAGGGCGTAGCCGGTGTCGGGATTGAGCTGGCTCAGCAGCGCGAATCCCAGCACCGTGATCACGGAGCCAGCGAGCAGGTACGGCTTGAACCGGCCACTCGCGCTGATGCGGGCACCGGCGATCGATGCTACCGCCATGAATGTAAGGACGTACGGATTGAGTGCTAGGCCCGCCTGGGCGGCGCCCATGCCATAAGCGGATTGCAGATACGTGGGCAGGTACATGATCGAGCCGCCGAGTAATGCGCCGAGCAGTGCGCTGGCGGGTAGGGCGACGCGCAGTGTGGGGTTGGTGAACAGCCTCAGCGGAAGTAGCGGGTTCGTCGCGCGTCGTTGCCGCCACACGAACAGCGCCACCAGCACTGTCAAGGCACCGATCAGCGCGAGTATCACGCTGGAGGTCCATGCGTACGTGCGGCCACCCCATTCGGTCACTAGCAGCAGGCTCACCGTTGCGCCCGCGATCAGGCCTGCCCCGGCGAGGTCGACCTTGCCGTCCCCGCCGGTCATGGGTAGCCGTAGCGCGATCGCGATGAGGGCCATGCTGAGCAGGCCGAGGGGTAGGTTGAGGTAGAAGATCCAGCGCCAGCCCCAGGCGTCGGTGATCGTGCCGCCGGCGAGCGGGCCGCCTACGCTGGCCAAGGCGAAGACGCCGCCGGTGAAGCCCTGGGTCCTGCTGCGCAAATGCTGCGGATACAGCTCCGACAGGGCGATCGTGGGAAGCACGAACATTGCACCCGCGCCGATGCCTTGCAGGGTTCTTGCGGCAATCAGCTGGGGCATCGTCTGCGCCAGGCCGCACAGCGCGGAGCCTGCCACGAACACAGCGGCCGTGGTGATAAACACCGGGCGCCGACCGAACCGGTCGCTGATGCGTCCGTAGAGCGCGCCAGTCGCGGTCGAGGCCAGCACGTAGGACGTGACGATCCAGCCAATCGTATCCATGCCGCCCAAGTCGGCGGCGATATCGGGAAGTGCGATGGCCACCACCGTCTGGTCCAGGACCGACAACAGCATGCCGATCAGAAGGCCGGCCGTGGC
>NZ_JBDJAV010000108.1:0-7484 GCF_039649625.1 Plantactinospora sp. ZYX-F-223
CGTACTCGGCAGGCCCGCCGCCCCCGAACCGGCGGGCCTCAGGTGCCGAAGTCGAATCGGGGACTGTCCCGGCTCAGGATCGCGGTCGTCGGTTCGACCGACCAGAGCGTGGCCAGTTCGTCCGCCAGCGCGGCGGTGAGCTTCGGAACGTCGACCGGTGCCGAAGCGTGCAGCGCCTCGACGACGATCAGGACCTCGTCGGTGCCCTCCCGGACTGCCGAGTAGCCACTCTGCCGGTTGGTCCAGCGCCGGGCGTGGGCCCGACCGACGGCGTCGGCGAAGACGACCTCACCGGCGCCCGGATTCTGCGGCTCACCGGAGAAGGTCAGGTAGGTCTCGGTGCCGTCGGCCGGCCGTACCTCGATGCCTCCGGTGATCCGGGCGGTGTCGAAGACCGCGACCGGGATCGCGTAGCCGAGCGAGCCGGCGTTGCAGAGGTCGATCAGCGGATGGATCCGGGGCAGCGATCCCTCCCGGGCGAAGCGCCGGAGCAGCGCCTCCGCGGCGCACCGGTACTGCGTCGGCTTCAGGCCCATCCGGGAGAAGGCGCGGCGCCAGGCCCGGATCTCGGGCTGCTCGGCGGCCGGGCCCGTGACCAGGCGGGTCTCGGCGGCGGCGGTGAACGTGGCGATCACCGGGTCGACCGCCGGGCCGAGTGCGGTTCCCCGGGCGAGCCCGGTGGCGGCGACGACCCCGGCCACCAACTCGGGATGATCGGACCAGATCTGGGTCGAGTGCTGGAAGTACACGTGTCACCCCGTCGTTCGTACGCCCTCCGACGACCTGCGGCGGCGGTGTCGGTCCGCCCACTCTGCCCGGCACAATGGCCTGATGGACAGGGCCAAACAGGAAGCAGTCGACCGGTCCATACCCTCCGGCTCCGACTTCCTCCAGCTCGACATCGGGGAGGCGCCGGCCGGCGGGCGGGCCGACTGGCTCGCCAACCGGTTGCGGTCGGCGATCTCGGACGGCCGGGTACCGGTGGGCGGGCGCTTGCCGGCGACCCGGGTACTCGCCGCCGAGCTGGGCGTCTCCCGGGGCGTGGTCACCGAGGCGTACCAGCGGCTCGTCGAGGACGGCCACGTCACCGGCCGGGGCCGGGGCGGGACGGTCGTCGTCTCCGCCCCGCTCGACGCGCCCGCCGTGCCGTCCCCGTCCACCGGCACCCCGGCACCGGGCGCCGGGCCCTTCGCCACCGGCACCCCAGCAGCGGCCGCCGGACCCTTCGCCACCGATCCCCGCCCCGACACCTTCGACTCGCTCCGCGCCGCGCCGGCCCGGATCGACCTGACGCCCGGGGTACCCGATCTCGCCGCCTTTCCCCGCGCGGCCTGGCTGCGGGCCGAACGCGCCGTGCTGCACGACCTGAAGCCCGGCGACTTCGGCTACGGCGACCCGAGGGGTGCGCCGAGGCTGCGGGTGGCCGTCGCGCACTGGCTGGCCCGCAACCGGGGGATCGGCGTGGACCCGGACGACGTGCTGGTGGTGGCCGGGGTCGCGCAGGCGCTGACCCTGCTCGGACAGGTGTTGCCCGGGGACGGGGTGCGGACGGTGGCGGTGGAGGACCCGGGCTCGCTCGGGGTGCGGCAGCAACTGCGGAGCTGGCAACTGGCGACGCCGCCGATCCCGGTCGACGCCGGTGGGCTGCGCGTCGACGAGCTGGTGGCCAGCGGTGCCCCGGCGGTGATGCTGACCCCGGCACACCAGTTCCCGACCGGGGTGGTGCTGGACGGTGCCCGGCGGCGCGAGCTGATGCGCTGGGCGGCCGACGGCGGGTTGATCGTGGAGGACGACTACGACGCCGAGCACCGGTACGACCGGCCGCCCGTACCGGCGCTCCGGGCCGTGCTGTCCGAACAGGTCTGCTATGCCGGCAGCGTCTCCAAGCTGCTCGCCCCCGCCCTGCGGGTGGGCTGGCTGCTCGCGCCGAGCCGGTACCGCGCCGCCCTGGTCGACGCCAAGCGGACCGCGGATCTCGGCAACGCCGCGCTGCCGCAACTGGTGCTGGCCGAGCTGATCGAGTCGGGGGCGCTGGAGCGGCAACTGCGGTTCCTCCGGCGTCGCCACGTCCGGCGCCGGGACGCGATGATCGCCGCGATCCGGACCCACCTGCCGGACGCGGTCGTGCACGGCGCGGCGGCGGGACTGCATCTCATGATCACCTTTTCCAGCGGCGTCGACGACGTCGAGCTGGCGACGGCGGCGCTGGCCCGGGGCGTCAAGGTGCAGCCGCTCTCCTGGCACCGGCAGCGTCCCGGCCCGCCCGGACTGGTGCTCGGCTACGCCGCCAACACCACCGCCGAGATCTCCGACGGCATCGCCGCCGTCGGCGCCGTACCGCGCTGACATGATCGAGGCTGTCGAAAGGAGTGCGACGTGGTGGACGCGACGCAGGTGACGGACCCGTGCTGCCAGCATGCCGAGGGACCGGTGTGGGATCCCCGGACGGGCCGGCTGTTGTGGGTGGACATGCTGGCCGGTGACGTACTGACGATGACGCCCGGGACGGCGCGGGTGGACCGGCACCACGTCGACACCGTGGCGGCGGTGGTCCGGCCCCGGGCCGGTGACGGCTACCTGGTCGCGGTCGAGCGCGGGTTCCTGTTCACCGACGCGCAGCTCCGGCCGGTACGCCGGCTGCCCGACCTCTGGACCGGTTCGGACCTGCGGATGAACGAGGGCGGCGTCGATCCGGCCGGCCGGTTCTACTGCGGCTCGATGGCGTACGACACCCGGCCGGGTGCGGCGGCGCTCTACCGGCTGGACGCCGACCTGGTGGCCCGGCGGGTACTCGCCGACGTCACCATCTCCAACGGCATCGCCTGGTCTCCCGGCGGCACCCTGGCGTACTACGTCGACACCCCGACCCAGCGCATCGACGTCTTCGACTACGACCCGGACGAGGCGATGCTGACCGGCCGGCGGCCGTTCGTGCGGATCGAGCCGTCCGACGGCGCCCCGGACGGGCTGACCGTGGACGCCGAGGGCGGGGTGTGGGTCGCGCTCTGGGGCGGCGGCGAGGTGCGCCGCTACGCGCCGGACGGCCGGCTCGACGTACGGATGACGCTGCCGGCCCGCCAGGTCACCGCCTGCACCTTCGGTGGGCCGGAGTTGCGGGACCTCTACGTCACCACCTCGCGGCTCGGCCTGGCCGACCCGGAGCCGGCCGCCGGGGCGCTGTTCCGGGCCAGTCCCGGGGTCGCCGGGCTGCCGGTCACCCCGTTCCAGGACTGAGCCGCCGCCCCGGGCGGTCACCTGAGGTTGCGCCGGCGAGTTGAGACTTTCAGCCCTCGTGACGGAGGCTCGTGGTCGAAGAGTTTAAACATCGAAGTTCAACGATACAGTTGAGGGAATGAGTGTCGTTGAATCTCCGGCGCAGAGTGCGCCGATCGCCGAGTGGATCCGGGTCACCGGAGCCCGCGAACACAACCTCGCGGCCGTCGACGTCGAGATCCCCAAGCGCAGGCTGACCGTCGTCACCGGCGTCTCCGGGTCGGGGAAGTCGTCGCTGGTCTTCGAGACGATCGCCGTCGAGGGCCAGCGACAGATGACCGAGATGCTGCCGATGTTCGTCCGCAACTTCCTGCCGAGTTCCGCCCGCCCGGCCGTCGACCTGATCGAGCACCTGCCGGCGACGGTCGCGATCGACCAGCGACCGCTCACCGGCGGGCCGCGGTCCACCGTCGGCACCATCACCGACATCGCCCCGCTGCTGCGGCTGCTCTTCGCCCGGGTCGGCGAGCCGTTCGTCGGCTACCCCGACGCGTTCTCGTTCAACATGCCCGCCGGGATGTGCCCGGAGTGCGAGGGCCTCGGCGAGGTCACCGACGTCGACCTGGCCGCCTTCCTCGACCCCACCCGGTCGCTCAACCAGGGGGCGCTGCTCGCCCCGACCTTCAAGGTGGGCAGCCGGGACTGGCACCTGCTCGTCGCGTCGGGCCGGCTCGACCCGGACAAGCCGGTGTCGGCGTACTCCGAGCGGGAACTCGACGACCTGCTGTACGCCACCGACGGCACGGTGCCGTTGGAGGTCGCCGGGTCGACGCTCAACCTGAGCTACGAGGGCGCGGTGGTGAAGTTCCGCCGGCGGTACCTCGACCAGCAGTCCGAGCCGGCGGAGCGGACCCGGCGGATGGTGCGGGACTACACCACCACGGTCCCGTGCCGGGCGTGCGGCGGCAGCCGGCTGTCGCCGCTGGCGCTGTCCAGCCGGGTCGGCGGGCACACCATCGCCGAACTCTGCGCGATGGAGGCGGAGGAGCTGCTCGGCGTACTGGCCGGGCTGGAGGTGCCGGCGGCCAAGCCGGTGCTGGACACCCTGGTTGCCCAGGTCGGGCACCTCGTGGAGATCGGGCTCGGCTACCTGAGCCTCGACCGGCGTACCGGCACGCTCTCCGGGGGCGAGTCCCAGCGGGTCAAGATCGTACGACACCTCTCCAGCAGCCTGAACGATTTGCTGTACGTCTTCGACGAGCCGAGCGTCGGGCTGCACCCCCGGGACGTGCACCGGCTCACCAACCTGCTGCGCACGCTGCGGGACAAGGGCAACACGGTACTGGTGGTCGAGCACGACCGCGACGTGATCGCGGCGGCGGACCACGTCCTCGACCTGGGGCCGGGTGCCGGTACCGCAGGCGGCCGGGTGGTCTACGCCGGCGGGGTCGGCGCGCTGGCCGGGGCCGACACCCTGACCGGCCGGGCGATGACCCGGGGCACCCGGCTGAAGGAGGCGGTACGCACCCCGACCGGGGTACTGCCGATCGTCAACGCCCGCACGCACAACCTGCGCGACCTCAGCCTCGACATCCCGGCCGGTGTGCTCACCGTGATCGCCGGGGTGGCCGGCGCGGGCAAGTCGAGCCTGGTGGGCGGCGCGTTCCGGGTCCAGCATCCGGAGGCGGTGATCGTCGACCAGTCGATGCCGCACGCCAACCGCCGGTCCACCGCCGTCACCTACACCGGGGTCGCCGACCAGATCCGGGCCGAGTTCGCCCGGGCCAACCGGGTCAGCCCGGCCCTGTTCAGCGCCAACTCCTCGGGTGCCTGCACCACCTGCGCGGGGCTGGGCGTGGTGCAGACGGACTTCGGCGCGCTGGAGGGCGTCTCGCTGGTCTGCCAGACCTGCGACGGCCGCCGGTTCTCCGACGAGGTGCTGGGCTACCGGCTGCGCGGGCGGACCATCAGCGACGTGCTGGAGATGACTGTCGCGCAGGGGCGGGAGTTCTTCGCCGGCAACCGCCGGATCGCACCGGTGCTGGCGGCGATGGCCGACGTCGGGCTGGACTACCTGCGGCTCGGCCAGCCGCTGACCAGCCTCTCCGGTGGCGAGTGCCAGCGGATCAAGCTCGCCACGCACCTGCACGGCGGTGCCCCGGCGTACGTGCTGGACGAGCCGACCACCGGGCTGCACATGGCGGACGTGGGGCGGCTGCTGGGCGTACTGGACCGGCTGGTCGACGAGTACGCGGCGACCGTACTCGTGATCGAGCACAACCTGGACGTCGTCGCGCACGCCGACTGGGTGGTGGAACTCGGTCCGGAGGGCGGCAGCCGGGGTGGCCGGGTGCTGTACCAGGGTGAGCCGCGCGGCCTGGTCGAGCGGGACGGCTCGCCGACCGGCGTGCACCTGCGCCGGGCGCTCGGTGTCGCGGAGGTGACGGCATGACCCCGGTACCCGACGAGGACCGTCGCCGGTTCGCGGCCGACGTCGCCGAGACCGCCGGGGCGGTGGCCGAGCTGCTCGGCGCGTACCAGTTGCGGCCCGGCACGCCGTTCCCGGTGGCCGAGGTGCTGCCACCGCTGACCGTGCGGCACCGCGCCCTCCAGGCGGCGGTCGACGGGTACCCCGGACCGCTGTCCGTGGACCCGACCGGCCGGCCCGAGCCGCTGGGCCAGGAACTCGCCGGCCTGATGAGCTGGCTACAACTGCTCCAGGTGATCTACCGAGGGCTGGACGACATCCCGGAGCCGCTGCGGGTCACCGCCGGCCGGAGCTTCTCGGCCGCGCACCTCGCCGCCCGCCGGGTACGCGACCGGGCCCGCCGGCTGGCCGGCTGACGACTCCCGGCCGGCGCACGCCCGGTCGCCGGTCGACGCCTCGGTCTGCTGCCGCAGCCGCTACGCCTCGATCCGTTCCTTGCCGAACCGGATGATGAGCCGGCTGACCACCGCCGCGTAAACGATCATCAGCACCGCGAGCAGCGGCATCAGGGCGAGCGGCGGCGGCACCAGGGCGACGGCGCCGACCAGCCCGATGGCGACCGCTGCGATCCCCAGCCGCAGCGGTGGCACGGTGCCCAGCGCGATACGTTGCAGGGCCAGGCCGCCGACCATCCAACTGGCCAGCGAGACGGCCAGCAGCAGGCGGAGCATCTGGGGCAGGTCCTCCCGGCCGGCCCCGACCTCGCGGACGGCCTGTCCCAGGCACCAGCCGAGCAGCAGCAGTGTGCAACCGATCGCACCCTGCACGGTCGCGTAGCCGAGGCCGGCGCTCAACCGCGAGGTGGTCAGCCCCATGGTCACGAAGGTGGTGTAGACCCACCACACCGACGCGGGAATGAGGAACGCGGTTATCCCCACCACGACGACCGCCGGCGACGGCCGGGTCGGCACCGCGCCGATCAGGTCGGTCAGGCTGACCCCGAGCAGGATGATGGTGAACTGCCCGATCCGCTCCGGCAGGTGCGACGGATGGACGGGATGCTGGACCAGCCAGCGGCGGCCGAGCCATGGGGTCAGCAGTTCGACGACCAGCCCGATCAGCCAGAGCATTGGACGGTGGCGCGCCGGTACGGCGAGCGAGGCGACCCAGAACACCAGGCCCGCGCTGAACCCGATGAAGTAGACGGTGGTCAGCCGGCGTGCGGTGGCGCCGGTGCCGCGGACCCGCAGGTAGAGCACCAACAGGGTGCCCCGGACCACGAGGTAGCCGATCGGCAGCAGCAGGGTCTCCGGAGCGTCCCTGACGCCGATCGCCATGATGCCCGCCCCGACCATGCCAAGGAGTACGACCAACCGGTGGCCGAGGTCGTCGGGGTCGAACCGGGTGTCGTAGAACGCCTGCCCGACCCAGGCCCACCAGACGATCACGAAAAGGCCGGCGGTCCGGAGGATCTCGTCGACGTCGGGTACCGCATCGGTGAGCCGGTTCTGCACGGCGGCGAGGGCCAGTACGAAAACCAGGTCGAAGAAGAGTTCGAGCCAGGAGGCGTGCCGCGCCTCCTCCTCGCCGGGCAGGGACTCGGGATCCAGCCCCCAGCGCTGGATGATCCGACGCGGCCGGATCACGCCGTGCCCCCGCCGCCGGTCCGACCCGCCGGGCCTGGTACGCGGTGCGGCCTCCAGCTCACAGGCGGTAATCCTCCCGCGCGCGGTGGGTCGGGTGTGGTGGATCGGCGAATTCCGTTCGTCCGGCGGATCGGCGGCAGACCTGCACCGAGCAAGCGCTAATATGCTCGGCTTTTTCCATAACTATCCCTTTTATG
>NZ_JBDJAV010000109.1:0-7427 GCF_039649625.1 Plantactinospora sp. ZYX-F-223
TTGCTGTCGCGGTCCCGGATCAGGAACCTGAACCGGCCCACCCGCTCCCCAAGGTCCATCACGAGGTTGCGGGCCTGCTGGGCCACCCACGCCCCGGTCGGGTTCGTGGTCGCGCCGAGGATGCGGACCCGCCGGGTGGCGATCTCGATCAGGAACAGCACGTAGACGCGGGTCAGGCCGATCGTGTCGACGTGCAGGAAGTCGCAGGCCAGGATCCCTTTGGCCGGGGCGGTGAGGAACTGGGTCCAGGTCGGCCCGCTGCGCCGCGGTACCGGATTCCAGCCCGGCCTGAGTGAGGATCTTCCATACGGTGCTGGCCGCGATCCGGTAGCCGAGGCCGATCAGCTCGCCCTGGATCCGCCGGCAGCCCCAGGTCGGGTTCTCCTGCACCAGCCGCAGCACCAGGGTTCGCAACTCTGCTCGAGTTGACGGGCGACCCGTCGGCGATCGCGTCCTCATCGCGCTGGACGGTCCGGTGTTTGGGCACCTGCGGGGTGTAGCCCATGCGGTGCAGCAGGTAGGACACGCCGCGCAGCGTGTAGGAGACGTGGAACAGCCGGCCGATCAGGGTGGCGACCCGGGCCAGGGTCCACCGTTGGTCCTCGGTCCAGCCGTGCGCGGCCGGGCCGAGGTCCAACTCGGCCCGCAACCGCAGGAGCTGGTCCGGCGAGAGCCGGGAGAGGTTTCCACCCGGCCCGGTCGAGGCCAGGGCTGTCATCCCACCCGCACGCCAACGACGCCGCCACTGGTAGACCGACTTCGTCGACACCCGCAACCGGGCCGCGACCTGCGTCACTGGCACATCGACGGCGAACATCCGCGCGGCCTGCATCCGTACCTGTTCCCGCTTGCCCCGTCCCGCAGCGGACAGGCCCCCACTATCGGCGTACCTCACACCACAGGCATAGGCCGATACCGGCCCAGCGTCCATAGTGGTAGATCACACCCGGCCATCCAAAGCAGACCCCAGTCATTCAACGGCTGTACAGCCGCCCACCGGACCGACACCCGAGGATCATTACCTACGCGGATCGACGCCACCGACCGTCCCATTGCGCACGAGATCGTTAGCTGGGCAGGTTTACCACGCGAATGCCGACGCCAGCGTCGCGGATTTCCGAAGGAAGTCGTCGAGCCAGCCAGCGCTGCTTTCCGTAGCCTAGGCAGCGGGGCCGAGCGTCGCGTCCAGCAGCGTGGCGGCCAGCGCGCGGCCGGTGGCGAGCGCGGCGGCCGCGTCGCGGTCCATCCGGGCGGTGATCCCGATGCCGTCGTAGATCATGTGGAGCTGGTGGCCGAGGCTGCCCGGGTCGGCGGCGCCGGCCTGCCGGGCGAGGTCCGTGAACAGCCCGCGCACCCAGGCCCGGTAATCGTCGGCGGCGACGGTGGCCGCCCCGCCGGAGGCCGCCTCCGCGGTCGCGGCCACGAACGGGCAGCCCCGGTAGTCCGGCTCGGCGAGGCGCGCGCCCTGGACCTCGTACACGCCGAGGATCTTTTCCCGCGGCGTCCGGTACGCGACCAGGCTCTCGGTGACCCGCTTCTCGATCGTCCGGTGCCGGCCCCGCAGGTAGGCCCGGATCAGCTCGTCCTTGCTGCCGAAGGTGTTGTAGAGCGTGGCCTTCGCGACGCCGGCGTGCTCGATCACGCGGTCGATGCCGACCACATGCACACCCTCGCGGTAGAACAGCTCGTCGGCCGCGGCGAGCAGCCGCTCCCGGGCCGATGGCCGCGCGGTGGTTACCGCCATCTCATTCACCACCTTTGTCATCTTGCCGTCATCGTACGTGCGCGCACCGGTCAGCTCGCCGCCTTGACCCGAGGCGCTTGGCGGCGCACCAGGGCGGCACCCGCCAGCGCGGCGAGCACGATCACCGCGATGCCGTACTCCCGCGCGGTGTCGATCAGGCCGCCCGCGTGCACCACCAGGAACCCGGCCACCACCGCCGGCACGCCCAAGCCCAGGTAGGAGACCACGTAGAGAAGGGCCAGCACGCCGGCCCGCTCGTGGGCGGCGACCAGCGGCACCACGATCCGGATCGCACCCTGGAAGCCGCTGCCGAAGCCGATGCCGGCGACCCCGGTCGCGACCAGGAAGCCCACTGTGGAGCCGGCGGAGATCGCGACCAGCGTGCCGGCCACGCCGACGATCAGGCCGATGACGCCGACCGCGAGCGCCGTCTTCGCCGCGCGCTTGTCGATCGCGAGCACGGACAGTGCGGCGACGGCGGCGAGCACGAACAGGCCGAGGCCACCGTAGACCGCGGACGTGGAGTGGGCCAGGTCGCGGACCAGGGCCGGACCGAGGGAGGCGTAGAAGCCGGCCAGCGCCCAGACCGCGAAGAGCACCGGCGCGGCGATCGCCACCGGACCGCGGACGTCGCGCGGCAGCCTGATCTCCGGGATCAGCGAGTGCCGGGCCCCGGGCGCGCGGGAGACCGTCTCGGGCATCAGCGCTACGCCGACCGCCTGAAGCGCGAGCACGCCGAGCAGCGCCAGATAGATCAGGTGGGTCGGGGCGGGGAGGAACTGCACGACAAGGGCGGAGAGCAGAGCACCACCACCGGTGCCGATGCCGGGGGCGACCGCGTTGGCGGTGGCGCCGCGGACGCGGTCGATGTCGAGCATGCCGGCTCCGAGCGCGGCCAGCGCCGCGCCCGTGGCCAGACCCTGGACAACCCGGGCCGCGAGCAGCGCGGGTACGCCACCCGCGAGCGCGAACACCACGAGGGCGGCGGCCTGGACGAGCAGGGCGACGAGGAGCACGGGCCGCCGGCCGACGTGGTCGGAGAGGCGGCCGAAGACGAGCAGTGCGAGCAGCACCGCGACCGCGTACACGCCGAAGACGACGGTGGTGGTCATCGGCGAGAAGCCCCATTCGGCCTGGTACGTCGCGTAGAGCGGGGTCGGCGCGCTGGACGCGGCGAGCAGCGAGACGACGATCGAGGCGAGCAGGACCAGTGAGCTGGTGCCTCCGAGGCGGAAGCGGCCCATGCGACCGGTGGGGATGGTCCGCCTGTCGGCGGCGATGGCGGTGGCGCTCACGAGCGGCTCCCTGGATAGGCCCGTCTGTCTGGTGCGGCCTTTAGATTAGACAGACCTGTCTGTTCAAGCAACGTGATCCGCGTCCTACGGCACGGAGCGGCGCGCCGCAGCCTCCGACCACTCGGCCAGCATCAGGGTGGCGTCGTCCCGGGGCGGCCCCGGCCTGGTGGTCGATCACCGTCTGGGAGAGCGGGCGCAGGATCTCGGCCGCCCACACGTCCGCGCCGACTCGATGGGCTCCGTCGGCGACTCGTTCGACAACGCGCTGATGGAGAACTTCTGGTCCACCCTGAAGATCGAACTCGTCTACCGCACAAGCTGGCGCACTCGCGACGAGGCCGAGAACGCGATCTTCGCCTACATCGACGGCTGGTACAACACCCGTCGGATCCAGAAGGAACTCGGCTACCTCAGCCCTGACGAGTACGGGACCGCCTGGCATACCCGCCAGGGCAACCCAGCCGAGCCACCAGTCACCACCCCTGCGCCGGCCGGCAGCAGGTAACCACCGCTCCATCGAAGCGGGGGAACTCACCAAGGAGATCTCAGTAGGCCCAGGCAGCACCAAACTGCGATGGGCAGCCGCGATGAGAGCGACCCCACCGGTCACCTCGACCAAGCCTGGCCGGGCCGCGGTCGTATCACCAGTCAACAGGTAGCCGCGATGGGCGCGACGCCAGCGAGCGCCTCGGATCACTTGAACGTGATGCGCGCGGCATCGTGGGGTATCCAGGGGCTCGCTTCCGAAGTCCAGCCCTGGTCGTACTGCTCCGCGGCCTCGATGAACTCAGCCGGCGGTCGGTAGGAATGGGCAGTGACGTAATGCCAGATGAGCGAGGGTTCTGATCGCCACGTCCGCCTGCTTCACCTTCGGCGACTCGCCGGAAGAGCGGGACGAATCCGCCGCGATCATCGAGGACATCCAGCGCAGGCTGGCCGAGCGGCCAGAGGTAGCCGAGGTCAAAGTCAGGTAC
The DNA here is from genome assembly GCF_039649625.1 of Plantactinospora sp. ZYX-F-223. Classification (NCBI taxonomy): domain Bacteria; kingdom Bacillati; phylum Actinomycetota; class Actinomycetes; order Micromonosporales; family Micromonosporaceae; genus Plantactinospora; species Plantactinospora sp. ZYX-F-223. The sequence continues at coordinate 4,014 of NZ_JBDJAV010000109.1, forward strand.
CAGAACAAACCTCAACGTCCCCGGCCAAGCCCGCGTGACGATCACCGTCACCAAAGGCAGCGACAAGGAACCCGTGATCGACGAGGCCGTGCGGATGCTCTGGCTCCTGCCCTGGCTGCCCCGCCGCGGCAGGGCGCGGGCCGTCATCACCACCACCAACCAGGACTTCGCCCAGCTCGGTGCCGAGGTCCGCGTCGAGGGCTTCACCCCGGCGCAGGCCGCGGCCTTCCTGTGCGCCCGTAGCGGCCTCAACGACATCGAACAGGCCACGCTCGTCGCGCACGAACTCGGCGACCTTCCCCTCGCACTGTCACAGGCCGGCGCGGTGATCCGCCGCCGACGCCAGTCGTTCGGCGACTACCTCGCCGGACTCGGCTCCGCGCCACTCGCCTCAATGCTTGCCCGGGTGCCGGGAGACGAGTACCCGAGCAGCGTCGAGCAGGCCACACTTCGCTCGATCGCCGACGCCGAGGCGGCCGACCCGACCGGCGTGGCCCGGCGCGTTGTCGACCTCATGGCCCTACTGTCACCCAGCGGAGTCCGACGCGACCTGCTGTATCACCTGCCCATCGAGCGGCCTGGAATCGACAGCGCCGTCGCGACTCTGGCCGGTGCCTCCGTCATCGGGTTCGACGTCACCGGCACCGTCGTGGTCATGCATCGACTCACGCGACGCTTCGCGCTGACGCGCATACGAACCCAAGGTCGACTGCGGGCGGCGGCGCAGGAAGCGACCACATTGCTCGACGCCGCCGTGGCGACCACACCGCCGGCCGATGTCGATCTGGTCGACCACGTCGCCGACGTCTGGGTCGCAGTGCACCGCGACCTGAAGCCCGACCCCGAGGCGACGGGACTCGTCGCCGACCTTCTGCGGCTGCGCCGGTGGAGCGTCGAGCGGCTCGGCGCCCTCGGCGAGTCCGCCCGCTCGCTGACCACCGCGATCGCCGTACTCGAAGAGCATCAGAACGCGGACGGCATCGACGACGAGGCCGTCTCGCTCGCCCGCCGTGCCGTGATCGACGCGGGCATCGGCACCGACCGCGAACTCGAGGTCGTGACATTCGCCGAAGAGGCCCTCGCGGAACGGATGCGCATAGCCGGCCCCGACAAGTCGGGCACCGTGTCGGCCCGCAACCTGCTTGGGTACTGCTGTGAGTGCGCCGGCCTACTGGAGCGCGCCTTGGAGATCCACCGCTACAACCTGCAGGAGAGCCTGCGCGCCTGCGGCCCCGATGCCCGCTCGACCATGGCCGCACACATCAACATCGCCAGCACCCTGCGCTCGATAGGACAAATCAACGAAGCGGTCCCGATCTTCGAGGAGAACCTCCGCGAGAACACCCGCGCATACGGGGCCGAGCACGAGTCGACCATCAACGCCCGCGGCGAACTCGCCCGAACCTATGTCCGAATCGGCCGCGCGGCAGAGGCGATCACGCTCCACGAGATCAACGCCGACCTGCATCGCGCCGAGCCCGTTGGAACACTGGCCCTGTGGTGGCCTCAGTACCGAGCGACGGCCTACTCGGCCGCAGGCCGCCACGACGAGGCCATCGCGCTACTACGCGGCCTCGTTGAACAGGCCCAGGCGACCCTCCCACGGGACAACCCGCGCCTGATCCGGCTGCGACTCTTCCTCGCCCGCGCACTATCCGCCGCCAGCCACCATCGGCGCGCGCTGCGGCTGTTCGAGCGAGTGGCGCAGGACCGGACGCGGGTGCTCGGCATCGACCACACCGCGTCGTTGAACGCACGCCGCAACCTGGGACTAGCCCTCGCGGTACGCGGCCAGCGCCGCCGGGCAAGAACCGTTCTCACGGCCGTGCTGGCCGACTACATCCGGGTCCTGGGCGAAGAGCACCCATACACAGCGAGCGCCCGGTCGAGCCTGGAGGAACTGCCGTCGCTGCGCGAATTCCCGCTCTGAATGGTCAGATCGAAAATGGCTCGCTGGTCTCCTCACGGAGGTATGGGCACCTGAGACTGGATCTTGACTACCCGCCCTGACCGGGGAACAAGGTCGAACTCGAAGCGAAGCACGGGCCCCCAGGTTCCAGCGAACGGCAGAGTCATCCTCGGGTCGTCGGCTATCCACAGGCCGGGGAGTCATCCACCGAAGGTCGCGCCATCAAACTGGACACCGTGCCTGAACGTTGCTCCATCGAACGTAGCGACGCCGTGAAACCTCGTCCGGCTGAAGTTCACCTGGTGAAGGTTGCACCCAGTGATATCGATGCTGATGAGAGTGGTCTCGGTCATGTCCAGGATGCGATCCCCCAGTACAACGGGTCGGGATCCCCGTCCTCGGTGGTCGGCCGGAGATGGCGGGCGAGGATGCGCTGCGCCGCGAGGCGAACCTGAGCGTGAACCCGGCCATGCAGGAAATTGTCGCAGGGCGCACGTCGCGCCAGGGGACCTCTCGTCCAACCTCACAGTCGTACCGGATGGCCGCTCTGCGGCACGGTGACCAGCGATCGGATCGATGCGCCCGGCCGGCCACAGGACCGTCTGGGCGCACCGCCGCCGCAACCCCGGTATCGCCCGGTGCGTGCCGGGTCAGCCGGCGTTGCAGGTTCTCCCGACATAGACCGCGTACCGGATGTCGTAGGTCCGTCCCAGGTAGGTTAGGCCCGGCTTCACGCACAGCTCATAGTCGGGGGCGAAAATGGTGTCGACGTTGATGACCACATCGGTCCGAGGCGGCGAGTCGCAGTGGTTGTAGTAGGCGTGGAAGCCGTCGGCCGTCGTAACGTAACCGCAGGGAGTCGCTGCGGCACCAGCCTCAGTCGATCCTTGACCAGCCGGTGCCGCCGAGGCCACGGACGGCGCGACGCCGAGACCGAGCGCGAGCGCCACTGCGCCCGCACCGATGGAGGCGAGCCTGAGCGCCTTCGCACGCTCCCGTACTCGCGCTGGGACAGTTGGGCCGTTGGTCATGATTCCTCCTTGGACGACCAGTGGTCGTACCACGACGCGGATGCCACCTGCGGCGAACGATCTTCAGCACCCTTCTGCGTCTGGTGTTCGAGTACGAAAAAGCTAACGCTGCCCGGATTCAGATTGGCTTCACCGAATTCGTGAGCCTCAGCGCGATCCGGCTGACTCCGCAGGTGCAAGCGGGCAGGCGGCGGACGCGCATCCCTGTCACGGCCGGACACATCCCAGCGTGGATAGCCTTCAGCAGCAGACTCCTTCCGTAACCCTGCGTGACGGACGCTCTGGGTACGCCAGTACCTCGACTTCCGCTTCTGCCGAGTTGAGGTAGCCGGGACCATGACACAGCCAGAAGTCCCTGGAAGGTTCGAGTAGGTCTCAGTAGGGTGTTCAAGCGCTACAGCTACCTACGTGATGATCTTTAGGCCAGCGTCGTGGACTCGCCCGAGGGCAAGCGTTCGCTGGACCGGTTGTTTT